>SKMN01000062.1 GCA_007121015.1 Coriobacteriia bacterium | reverse complement strand
TCGAGCACAAGGCGTCCTGATTCGTATGCGGCGCTGACTTCGAACAAGCGCATCAAGCTGACGCGTACGAGGTAGAATCGACCTGAAAGCACGTGGCGCGCAGCTTATGCGCCAACACGTTCGACCGACTGTGGAGTACTGATGACCTGGAATGAGGCGGTCTCACACCTCTTGGTGTTCGTCGTCGGCGTGGCCGGCGGAGTGGCGGTCTCCTTCTTTTCGTCGAGCCTGACTGAGTTGAGACAGGCGCATCAGGCCAAGCGACAGTCACGGCGTACTTTTGGGTCAGTCAGGGCACAGATACCCACACTGATTCATGAGATGCGAAAAGACCTGACAGAGCACTCCACCCTCCGCGAGTTCTTCGTGCTGCCGTCCTCGCGAGTGTTCCTCAACGCGGGTGGCAATCCCACCTTGCGGTACTTGGAGGAGGAGCATCCAGGCTTGTGCACGGCGGTGCACATTCTTGCGAATCACGGATATGTGAGTGACGTGACGAGCACGAATACGCGTCGATACCGGATGAGCGAGGAATTCGTTTCGTTTGTGTTCAACGCCTCGCATGATTGTGGGGCGGCCGCTGTCACGATGATGCCTCACAGCGGCCATGCGGACTGCGCGACGTATCGCATGGCATGACCGGGCGGGTCGTTCGGGGCCGGGTATCCTGGCAATCTCGTCACCGAGGCGTACTGGCGTTTCACGCAGTATCCTCGTGCTAGGTAGGTGATACGTCAGCTACTTTGGGCAGATGGAGGAGGGCTTGGAGAATCCGCTACTAGCTCGCGGACGGGACTGGCGTGCGGGGGTGTCCGATGAAGCGCGACCACGGCGGTGAGCCCCTGGCTCGCATCGACGCGAGTGTGAACCTCAACCCGCTCGGCCCCCCGGCATCTCTCGACGCTGTCTTCGCACGCTCTCGTGAGTTGGCGAGCCGCTATCCGGAGATCGATGCAACTTCGGCACGCGAGGCCTGGGCCAGGCGGCTCGGCATACCGGTCGGGCAGCTGTTGGTGGGCAACGGCGCGAGCGAACTCATCTCCCTCGTTGTCCGCGCCATCGGACCGAGGCGCGTGATCGTCTTCGACCCCTGCTACTCGGAGTACACCGTTGCTGCGCGTGCCGCACGCGCCCACCTCGCGCATGTACCGCTTCGTCTCCACGGCGAGTCGTGGCGGACCCCGGTCGGAGGACTGCTCAGTGGCCGCATCGAAGACCTCGCTGTCGGTGACGGCGACCTGGTCGTCGTCGGCCAGCCGAACAATCCGACCGGGCACCTCACCGCCGTCGAGTCTCTCACCGAGCTTGCGCGTTCCGGCGCACACGTACTCGCGGACGAGTCGTTCCTCGCGCTAGCCGAGTCGCACTCCGGGGTGGCCTCGACATCGAGCCACTCACTCGTGCCGCTGCTCGGTCGACGCATATCGGTGGTCGCCTCACTCACGAAGAGTTACTGCGTGCCGGGACTGAGACTCGGCTACCTTGCGGCCGACGAGTCGCTCGTGGATCGAATCGGTGAGATTCGGGACCCGTGGAGCGTCAACGGCATCGCTGCGGAGGCGGCGGTCGCGCTTGCGTCGGAGGACGGGTACCTGGAGCGCGCCCGCGTCTTACTGGACTCCGAGCGTGTGCGGATGGAGTCGGCTCTCGCGTCGCTCGGCCTGCGTATCACCGACGGGGTCGCACCCTGGGTGCTCGCCGAGCTGCCCGAACCGCTCGGTGCGGGAGACCTCAGCTCCAATCTGCTTACACGCGGCATCGCCATACGTGACGCATCGAGCTTCCCGGGCCTTTCGGGTCGCTGGGTCCGCATCGGCGTGCGCACTCCCGCCGAGAACGACGGGATCATCGTCGCCCTGCGCGATGTTCTGGGTCGCTCCTGATGGTCGCTCTCGATCCACTCGCTGGCCGTGCGCTCGCGATCGGGCTGGCGTATATGCTCGACATGCTGTTCGGCGACCCGCCGGACCGTTTCCATCCCGTCGCGTGGCTCGGGTCGTTCATCCGCCTTGCCGAGAGAAGCTTACGTCGCCACCGCTGCTTCGACGGTCGGTTCGGTGGAGTGTGTCTCGTCATCCTCACGTGCGTGCCTGTCGGCGCGGTTGCATTCGCGTTGTCCGCGCTTGCGTGGAGCATCACGCCGATAGCGGGCTTGTCGGTCGACACCGGTCTCATCTGGTTGGCGCTCTCAGTTCGTTCGCTAGCGGGTGAGGGCGGAAGTGTGGCGGTCCTCCTCGAAGGGGGGAACCTGTCGGGCGCCCGCCGGCACGTGTCGCGCATCGTGGGCAGAAGGACTGACGTGCTCGATGAGCACGGAGTAGCTCGGGCGGCCATCGAGTCCCTGGGCGAGAACCTCGTCGACGGTGTGCTCGCTCCGCTGCTGTGGGCGGCGGTTCTCGGACCCGCCGGCGCATGGTTTCACAAGAGCGCGAGCACTCTCGATTCGATGGTGGGCTACAGGACCGAGCGGTATGCCGAGTTCGGGTACGCCTCGGCGAAACTCGACGACCTGCTCGCATGGGTTCCCGCCCGTCTGGCACTGCTTCTCATCCCGTTGGCGGCGATGATGGTCGGTTGCGACATGCGCGGCTCGTGGCGGGTCGGCATCCGAGACCGCCTGAACCACGAAAGTCCCAACTCCGGTCACGGCGAGGCCGCGTTCGCCGGCGCGCTCGGCGTGCGGCTCGGCGGGTCCGTCAGCTACGATCACGGCGTTCATGAACTCCCGATCATCGGTGCAGAGGGGGCGCTCGCCGACACGCGGGCTGTGCGAGGTGCGGTACGCCTCGTGGTAGCGTCCGGGGCTGTCTCGGCAGTGAGCGCGGTCCTCATCCTAGCCGTGGTCACTGCTGTTCCCACGTAGGTAGGCCGGTCTGCTAGGGCATGGCTCGTCACCTACCGATCCCCGTATACACTCGTAGCGGAGCGTAAACGTCGTCGGGAGTGGACCGTGCCGGTGAACGATCCGTTCGAGTCGGTGTTGGCAGCAGCCGCTCAAGGAGCGGAATGGGCGTGGCAGCGACTGGTCGCAGACCTTGACGGGGTGCTGCGCGGCTACGGGCGCCGTCAAGGCGGTGTGGACGGTCGCGTCAGGACCCCAGACGTTTGGACAAGGCGCTGATGGCGTTCGGACACGGCGGACGACGTCATGGAGGCGCCCGCGACGCCCGAGGCCACGGGCTGGTACGGGCGAGGACCCAGGCCGGGTGAGGCGGGAAGCGCGGTCATCGCTGGTCACCGGGGCTACCGTACCGGTACGGCCGTCTTCGATGAGCTGCATGCCCTTCGCCCCGGCGATCTCGTCCACGTCTTCGATGAGGCCGGAGGCACGGTGGCGTTCAGGGTCCGTGAGTCGCGGCGCTACCGGCCGTGGTCGCGCCGGTCCGAGGTCTTCTCGGCTAGCGACGGCCGCTACCTCAATCTCATCACGTGCGCAGGCGAGTGGGACCCGGCGGCGGGCACCCACACCGAGCGCCTCGTCGTGTTCTGCGAGGCAGTCGACCCGGGCGCTGTCGAATGACGCGCGCGAGCGGTTCGGCATCCGGGCCGAGTACTTGCTACACTGCATTCGCCCCCATCGTCTAGCGGCCAAGGATGTCACTCTTCTCGGAGTGGAGACGGAGATTCGAATTCTCCTGGGGGCACCAGAGTGCACCGCGGACCCGTCGGACAGCCCGGCGGGTCCGCTTCGCCGTGGGCGGGGTAGCGAGGGTGCATCGCAGCTGCAGCAGCCCGTGCGGTGAGGTAGTGGGTACCAACTCCCTGTGAGCCGGTTCGTCCGG
>SKMN01000068.1 GCA_007121015.1 Coriobacteriia bacterium | reverse complement strand
GCGGGACGTCCTCGACGGGGATGCCGATGCCGGTGTCGGCGACCGCGATGCGTACCTCAGTCGGCCCGGCTTCGATCCGCACGCTCACCGATCCGGTCTCCGTGTAGGTGAAGAAGCTGTTTGCATTCGCGCTTGTTACGGTCCTCGCGCTCGGCACGATGGGTCTTGCCGGATGCGGTGGTACCGACGAGCCTGCCGAGGAGCCCGAGGCCCCGGCCGAGGAGCCCGCTGAGGAGACGGTCAGCGGTTCGATCACGGTGGGCGGTTCGGACACGATGGTCAACCTCGGCCAGGCACTCGCCGAGGAATTCATGAACGCCTACGATCAGGTCGACATCTCGGTCACTGGCGGTGGTTCCGGCACCGGTATCGCCGCACTCATCAACGGTACCGTCGATTTCGCCAACGCTTCCCGCGCCATGAAGGACGAGGAGCGCGACCAGGCCGAGGACACCAACGGCGTCGCCCCGATCGAGTACGTCGTCGCGTACGACGGTATCGCGGTCGTCGTGAATCCGGATCTCGGCGTCGAAGAGCTGACGTTCGAGGAGCTCGGCGCGATCTATCGCGGCGAGATCACCAACTGGAACGAGGTCGGCGGCCCCGACAAGGAGATCGTCGTGCTCTCCCGCGACACCTCCTCCGGCACGTACGTGTTCTTCCTCGAGCACGTCGTCCAGGCCGAGGACAAAGAGGCGGTCTACGCCGCTGACGCACGACTCATGCCCTCGACCCAGGCCATCGTCGACGAGACCATCGCCAACGATGCCGCCATAGGCTACGTCGGGCTCGGCTACGTGGTGCCCGAGGTCAACGTCGTCAAGATCGACGGTGTCGAGGCCAGCGTCGAAGCGGTGCAGGACGGCAGCTACAACGTTGCCCGCCCGCTCTTCATGTATGCCGCGGTCGATCCGGTTGGCGCCGCCAAGGTGTTCATCGACTGGGTCGTGAGCGCTGACGGTCAGGCTGTCGTCGCCGATCTCGGCTTCGTGCCCACCGACTAGGAGATGCGGCTCCCGTTCCTCCAGGGACAGCGGGTCGGCCGTCCGGTCTCGAGCCGGGCGGCCGACAGGCTTGTCAGGAAGGTGATCGCCCTCAACGGCTGGGCGGCGATCATCATCCTGGCGGCCATCTTTCTGTTCCTCGCGCTCAACTCGCAACGCGCGTTCGGTGAAGTAGGCTTCTTCACGATGCTCACGGGTGCGGAGTGGTACCCCACCATCACCGTCCCGCGCTTCGGTTTCCTCCCGTTGCTTGCGGGCTCGACGATGGTGACCGTGACCGCGCTCGTACTCTCGGTACCAGTGAGTATCGCTGCGGCGGTCTACATCTCCGAATTCGCTCATGGCACCGTCAAGGAGGTCGCCAAGGCCATCATCGAGTTCATGGCCGCGGTTCCCTCGGTCGTCTACGGGTTCATCGGGCTTGCGGTGGTCGTGCCGTGGGTCAAGGACACGTTCGAGGTCGCGAGCGGGCTCTCGGCGCTCTCCGCGGCCATCGTGCTCGGGTTCATGATCGCACCCACGATCGTGTCGATCTCCGAAGACGCGCTGCACGCGGTTCCTAACAGTCTCAGGCAAGGCTCGCTCGCGCTGGGCAACACGCGCTGGCAGACTACGTATAAGGTAGTGTTGCCCTCGGCATCCTCGGGCGTGCTCGCTGCCGTGATGCTCGGCATGGGCCGCGCGATCGGCGAGACGATGGCAGTGCTCATGCTCACCGGCAACGCGGCGGTGATCCCCCACCTCGCTCTTCGATTCGGTACGCACGATCACCGGCACGATCGCTGCCGAGATGGGCAACGTCGTGCAAGGAGGGCTTCACCAGTCGGTCCTCTTCAACCTCGGCCTCGTGCTCTTCACGATGACGTTCCTCATCAACCTTGTCGCCGACGATCATCGTCCGAGGAGCTCCGGCGATCAGCTGGGAGTTCCTCACCCAGCCGCCGAGTGGCCAGATGAAAGAGGGCGGCATCTACCCGGTGATCGTAGGCACCGTGGGGCTGACGCTCGGCACGGCCGCGTTCAGTCTGCCCATCGGCATCGCAGCGGGCATCTTCCTGTCGGAGTACGCAGCCCGCAGTAGGGTGACGAGGCTCATCAGGCTTGCGATCAGCAACATGGCCGGTGTGCCGTCCATCGTCTACGGGCTCTTGGCCTGGCGCTCTTCGTGAATCTTGCGGGTTTCGGCAAGTCGATCATCGCCGGCGCGCTCACGCTTGCGTGTCTGACGCTTCCCGTGATCATCACGGCGACCGAGGAGGCGCTCCGGCAGATACCCTCCGACCTTCGGCAGGCTTCGCTCGCGCTCGGAGCGTCGCGGTGGCGCACAATCTACAAGATCGTGCTTCCCGCCGCTGCTCCCGGGATCGTCACGGGGTCGATCCTCGGCCTGTTGCGGGCGGCAGGGGAGACCGCGCCGATCCTCTTCACCGCGGTGGCATACTACAAGCGCCAGCTGCCCGACTCCGTCTTCTCGGATGTCATGGCGCTGCCGTACCACATCTACATCCTGGCGACCCAGGTGACCGATCGGCCGATCGATATCGTGTGGGGCACCGCACTCGTGCTCGTGGCCGGTGTCACCGCCTTAAGCGTGGTCGCTGCCGTGTGGCGTTCGAACCAGAGAAGAAAGGTGAGATGGTGACCGACCCGGGCCAGAACAACTCGAGAGGTGGCAGCTTCGATCTCGCGGACGTTTCGGTGACGTATGCGACCGAGACGGCGATCGCGGGCGTGACGATGCACGTATCTCCCTGTGCGGTCACCGCGCTCATCGGCCCTTCGGGGTGTGGTAAATCGACGCTCCTGCGGTGCCTGAACCGCATGAACGACGAGATCAGCAACGCGGTCGTGGGCGGGAGTATCACGCTCGACGGGCGGGACATCTACGCAAAGGACATGGACCCGGTCGAGCTGCGCACCCGGGTCGGTCAGGTGTTCCAGAAGCCGAACCCCTTCCCGATGACCATCTACGACAACGTCGCGTATGGGCCGCGCACACAGGGCATCCGCAGGCGTGCGGAGCTCGACGCGGTGGTCGAGAAGTCGCTCGTGCGCGCCGCGCTCTGGGGCGAGGTCAAGAAGGACCTCAAGAAGCACGCGTTCGAGCTCTCCGGCGGCCAACAGCAGCGCCTCTGCATCGCTCGCGCGCTTGCGACACAGCCCGAGGTCATCCTCATGGACGAGCCAGCGTCTTCGCTCGACCCGATCTCGACCCAGCAGATCGAAGACACGATCGCCGAACTCAAGTCGCTCGTGACGATCGTCATCGTGACACACAACATGCAGCAGGCCGCGCGCATCTCCGACCAGACGGCGTTCATGCTGCGCGAGAGCATGGAAGAGCCGGCGAAACTCATCGAGATGGGCGAGACGCGCGTGATGTTTACGAACCCGGCTGACAAGCGCACGGAGGCCTATATCACGGGCCGGTTCGGGTAGGCGGCCCCGGCGCGTGGCACGCAGGGATCGGTCCCGCGTCGCACGATGATCAGTGCGGGAACACAACAGGACGCGCCGAGGGGGGGAGGCGCGTCCTGTCCTGTAGAGAGCCGCGTTGCCCGCCCCGAGGGGGAGGAGAAGGCGGGTCGCTGAGCTCTGCCCATATTGTAGCAACGCGTGTGCCACCTCTGCATTTTCGCACGTAGCGGAAATGCATCAAGATAGCCAGATACTGAATAAGATTGGCTTATCGGTCGCCGTGACCACCGGGGCCGAGCGGACGCTACGAGGCGGTGTAACCGCCGTCGACCGAGAGGCTCGCACCGGTGACGAACGAGGCCTCGTCGCTCAACATCCAGACGACCGCCTTGGCGACCTCCGCGTGCGTCCCGAGGCGCTTCATCGCATGCTTCCCCGTGAGGAATGCGTGCATCTCGGAGCCCGACGTGATGCCGGCCTCGGCGAGGTGTCCGCCCTCGATGAACCCCGGGTTCACCGCAGCGATGCGGATGTTGCGGCCTGCATACTCGAGCGCTGCCGCCTTCGTGAGCCCGATGACGCCGTGTTTGGCGGCGACGTAGGCGGACGCTTGCGGCCACCCCACGAGCCCGAGGACGGAGGCGACGTTGACGATGGCACCGCCGCCCGCGTTGAGCATCGCGGGCAACTCGAAGTGCATGCAGTGGAACACGCCGTCGAGGTTGATGCCCACGACACGGCGCCATTCGGCAGGGTCGTA
The DNA here is from genome assembly GCA_007121015.1 of Coriobacteriia bacterium. Lineage (GTDB taxonomy): Bacteria > Actinomycetota > Coriobacteriia > Anaerosomatales > SLCP01 > SLCP01. The sequence continues at coordinate 9,509 of SKMN01000068.1, read as the reverse complement.
CTCACCCGTGGTCGCAGCCGCGCCGCCGGAGCCGGCGTTGTTGACCGCGAGGTCGAGGGTGCCATACGCGCCCACCGTCGATGCGACGAGGTTGGCGCATTCCTCGGCAACCGAGACGTCGCAGCGGGTGAAGGACGCGGTGCCTCCCGAGTCGAGGATCTCGCGCACGGTCTCTTCGCCACCGCGCTCGTCGACGTCGGACACCATGACGATCGCGCCGGCGGAGGCCATCTCGAGGGCGACGGAGCGTCCGATACCGATCGCGGCTCCGGTCACGAGTCCGACCTTGCCTTCGAGGGATGCGTTCATCGCGGCGCCTTTCGTCTCAAGTGGAAGGATTTGTACGAATGATACCCATAATCCCGGGCGAGCGCGGGTTCCGGAGGAGTATCATCGACAGTAGGGAGCGTGTCGGAGCCGCCGAGGAGGCCCACTACGGTGCACGAAGAGTTCACGGTGATCGAACGTGAGGGTCCGGTGATCGCATCCGCGCTGCACGCAGGTCATGCGATGCGACCCGAGTTGCTCGACGCGTGCGCGCTCTCCGACACCGACCGGCTCCGCGAGGAAGACCCGCACACCGATGCGCTCGCTGACATCGGCATCACGACCGTTATCGCCGAGCGTTCGCGCTTCGAGGTGGACCTCAACCGGCCGAGGGACGCAGCGGTCTACCGCGGACCGCAGGAATCGTGGGGCCTGCGCGTTTGGCACGAGCCCTTGTCCGCCGCCCAGATCGCCCGCTCGCTCGATATCCACGACCGGTTCTACGAGGCGATGCGCGACCTGCTCGGGCGCACGGTGGAGCGGTACGGTGCGGCAGTCGTGCTCGACGTACATTCGTACAACCACCGGCGGGGCGGCGCCGGTGTGCCGGTGGACGACCCGGCTGCCAATCCCGAGGTCAACATCGGGACCGGCACGCTTCCCCGCGAACGGTGGGGGCCGCTCGTGGACCGGGTCGCCGCGACGATGCGCGCGAGCGGACTCGACGCTCGCGAGAACGTCCGGTTCCGGGGCGGTCATTTCGCGGCCTGGGCCCACGAGACGTTCGTCGGAGACGTTGCCGTGCTCGCGCTCGAGTTCAAGAAAGTGTTCATGGACGAGTGGTCCGGCGATGTGGATCGTGCGCACCTGGCGGAGCTGCGCGACGCGCTCGCGCGCTGCGTCCCCGAGATATCCTCGGCCATCGAAGGGTCCGACCGATGAGGAGACCGGTCGAACTCGATGCGAGACAGATAGAACGCATCGTTTCGCGGCTCGCCGCGGGCGCCGCGGTGCGCCACTCGCTGCCGGTGTGGGGGCGCTTGCATATCGATCGCCAGCTGCCGTTCCTCGTGGTGTACCGCAAGCCTTACGACCGTCACGACCCCGGCACCGACCGGCTCGTCGTTGGCGGCGCGTCGGTGCTCCAGGCGAGCGGGTCGACGTCCCAGCAAGAGAGCGTGGCCGAGCTCGTCGAGCGCATCGCGACGCTCATGAGTGAGGTGTTCGGCGCGTTTCTCATCATCGAGGTGTGGGCGAGCGAGGGTGGGACCGAGCCCGGAGACCCGCCGCACCCCGCGTACCGCGTCGTTCACACCGGTGATGACTCGCTCACGCCCACCGTCACCGAGATACGCACAGCGCTCGGCGAGTCGCGCATCGGCCGGCGGGCGCCGCTCGTGAACGACGAGCAACGTCGGAGGATCGCACCACCAGGCATGCGGCCGCTGCTCGACGCGGCAGCGCTCCGCAGAGCGGGAGCGAGTCTGCTCGGACTCGAAGTGAAGCCCGTCTACCGCTCCCCCGACGCAGGCGAAGTCTACCCCGCGCTCGTGCGCCAGGTGTCGCGGCGCGTGACCATTGCGACCGATCGTGGTTTCTACCGGTTCACGCGGACGCGGACAACCGCGCGACCTGCTCACCACCACCAACTCGGGCGGCGCGCGGTCGTGCGCGCCGTGTTCGACGTGGACTCGCGCCTCGCGGCGATAGGGGAGCGCTTCGACGTGCTGCTTCAGGTGACACCGGTCGACACGGAGCGCGCGTTCACGGCGTTCCGGAGGTCGCGGTTCGAGCGAGAACCGGTGTTCCACTACCGACCGCTCCCGGTCGATCCCGGGCGCTTGAAGCACCAGCTGTGGGCGATCCGACCCGAGCGCGTCGAGGACCCGACGCTCATGCACCTGTTCCGCCGCAAACAGATCGAACTCGACCGCCAGCTCTCGTTGCTCTCCGACATCGGCAGTCCGGAGTTCTTGCCCGGCGCCCTCCAGCTGTACGGCAGCGTCGAGCCCGAGCTGCTCGCCGTCGCCGAGCAGCTCCTCGAGCACCTTCCGCCCGACCATCGCAAACGCGGCCCGTTCGTGACCGCCGAGGAGTTCTGTGCCCTCGCCTCGGCGGAGATCCTCTCGTACCGGCGGGTCGCCCCCGGCTTCGGCATCTTCCCGGAGGTACGCGACGACATCTACGCAGGCCTCCTCGTGAGCCGGGGTGCGCTCTACGTAGGCGCGGGCGCGAAAGTGCCCGCGGCACGTGTCGACGCGCTCATCCAGCACGAGGTGGGCACGCATATGGTGACGCACCACAACGGTAGCATCCAACCCTTCAAGCTGTTCTCGATCGGTATGCCGGGCTACGAGGGGCTGCAGGAGGGGCTTGCGGTGCTCGGCGAGTACCTGTGCGGCGGTCTCGACGTCGACCGGATGAGGGTGCTCGCGGCACGGGTCGTCGCAGTGCACGCGATGGAACAGGGTGCCGGGTTCGTCGAGACGTTCCGTTCGCTGAGGGAGTACGGGTTCGCGCAGCGGACCGCATTCACGATCGCCACTCGCGTCCACCGCGGGGGCGGGCTTACCAAGGACGCGATGTACCTGAGAGGACTTACGGGAATACTGGAACATATGGCCAATGGGTGCGAGTTCGACCGGTTGTTCCTCGGCAAGGTGTCGACGACGCACCTGCCGGTGATCGACGAACTGCTGATGAGAAAGGTACTCGCACCGGCGGCCGTCTTGCCGCGATACCTGGAGCGCGCTGACGTGCAGGGTCGGCTCGAGGGAGTGCATCGCGGACTGGCCGTCACCGACCTTGTGGAAAGGCAGAGCTCACGATGAAGATCGGCTTCCTCGTCAACGACATCGAAACGGAACAAGCCGGGTACACGACGACCCGGCTCGCGATGGCGGCGATCAATCGCGGTCACGAGGCGTGGATCATGCAACCCGGCGACTTCGCATACGACCCCGACGAGAAGATCCGCGCGCGGGCCCGGCATGCTCCCAAGGACAAGTACAAGGTAGGCTCGGCGTATCTCGCAGGTCTGCGGGGGCCTAAAGCACGCACGCGTCGCATCACCGTCGACGACCTCGACGTGCTCATGTTGCGCAACGACCCGTCCGAGGAGGTCGGTAGACGGCCGTGGGCGCAGGCGGCCGGCGTGGACTTCGGACGCGTCGCGTTGCGCAACGGTGTGATAGTCCTGAACGATCCCAACGGCCTGGCCAAGGCGATGCACAAGATGTACTTCCAACTCTTTCCCGAAGAGGTCCGTCCTCGAACGCTCATCACGCGCGACCGCGAGGAGGTCAAGGCGTTCATCAAGGAGGAGGGTGGCCGGGCGGTCCTCAAGCCGCTGCAAGGCTCCGGTGGGACCGGGGTGTTCTTGGTCGACCAGGCCCAGGCCAAGAACGTGAACCAGATGGTAGACGCGCTCACCCGCGACGGCTACGTGATCATCCAGGAGTACCTCGAGGAGGCCGAAGAGGGCGACACCCGCATGTTCATGATGAACGGGCAGCCGCTCCGCTACAAAGGCAAGTACGCGGCGTTCAGGCGCGTTCGCGGCGGCGATGACATACGCTCGAACGTCCACGCGGGAGGCCAGATCGCGGCGGCCCACATCACCGAGACGCACCTGCGCATCGCCGAGATCGTGCGCCCCAAACTCGTGGCCGACGGGATGTTCCTCGTGGGTCTCGACATCGTGGGCGACAAGCTCATGGAGATCAACGTGTTCTCGCCGGGCGGATTCGGTAGTGCGATGAAGTTCGAGAAGGTGAACTTCTCCTACACCGTTATCGATGCGCTCGAGCGCAAGGTCGACTACATGACCTTCTACCGGCGCCGGTTCTCCAACGTGCAGATGTCGACGCTCTAGCCCGCGACACCCTCTCAAACCCGCCGGATTGCGCTATTGTGTTGCTCGCGACCGATTCCCCGATACCCGGGATGTCCCTTGTCCGAGGAGGAATAATGCCCCAGCAGGCTCGCCACGACGTCGTCAAGGCGGTCAAGGACCAGAAGATCGAGTTCATCCACCTGTGGTTCACCGATGTCCTCGGTTTCCTCAAGAGCTTCACCATCGACGTGGAGGAGCTCGAGATCGCGATGACCGAGGGGATGGGCTTCGACGGCAGCTCGATCCAGGGGTTCGCGCGCATCCAGGAATCGGACATGATCGCGATGCCCGACCCGTCCACGCTGCAGATTCTGCCGTGGCGACAGAAAGGCGTGCTTGTGGCGACGATGTACTGCGACGTCGTCCGGCCCGACGGTACCCCCTACGACGCCGACCCGCGCTACGTGCTCAAACGCAACCTCGCACGCGCCGCCGAGATGGGCTTCACGATGTACGTGGGCCCGGAGCTCGAGTACTACTACCTGAAAAGCGACCGTGAACCCGAGGTGCTCGACCTCGGCACCTACTTCGACCAGACGACTCGCGATCTCGCGGTCGACCTGCGGATGGACACGGTACGGGCCCTCAAGCGCTTCGGCATCCAGGTCGAGTACAGCCACCACGAGGTGGGGCCCAGCCAGCACGAGATCGACCTGCGTTACGCGGAGGCCCTCAAGATGGCCGACATCGTCATGACCTATCGTGTCGTGGTGAAAGAGGTCGCCCAGGAGAACGGCGTGTACGCGACGTTCATGCCCAAGCCGCTCTACGGCGAGGCCGGCAGCGGCATGCACGTGCACCAGTCGCTCTTCAAGGACGGCAAGAACGCTTTCTACGACCACGATGACCCCCATAACCTCTCCGACATCGCCAAGTCCTACATCGCCGGTATCCTGCACCACGCGCGCGGCACGTGCGCGATCACGAACCAGTGGGTCAACAGCTACAAGCGGCTCGTCTCGGGCTACGAGGCGCCGGTCCACGTCTGCTGGGCGCACCGCAACCGCTCAGCCCTCGTGCGTGTGCCGATGTACAAGCCCGGCAAGGAGAACGCGACCCGCATCGAACTGCGCTCGCCCGACCCCGCGTGCAACCCGTATCTCGCGTTCTCGGTCATGCTCGCGGCCGGTCTCGACGGTATCGAGCGCGGGCTCGAATTGCCCGACGACGTGACCGACGACGTCTACGAGATGACCGATGCCGAGCGCGCCGATCGCGGCATCGGTCGACTGCCGGGCGACCTCGACGAGGCGCTCAGGGACATGGAGGAGAGCGAACTCGTGCGCACGGCCCTCGGCGACCAGGTCTTCGAGTGGTTCCTGCGCAACAAGAGGGCCGAGTGGTACGACTACCACACGCGGGTCACGCCCTTCGAGCACGAGCGCTACCTGCCGCTACTGTAGGCCGCGGCGCTCGTTCGTCTGCGTGGGCCTGCGGTATCATGGCGGCCGCTGCGCGCCCGGCTACCCGAGCCAGTCGCGGAGCGCGCCCTCGATGCCTTCGCGGTCCGCGTCGACCACGCCGCTGAAGCGCTCGGTGGCCTCATCGAGCGTGGCGAGCGCGTGCGGCACGCACGCGCCCTCCGGCGCGAGCTTCTGCACCTCCGCGAGTAGCTCGACGCCTGTGAGTCCGTCGATATCCGCGGGAAGTTCATCTGCGCACGAGAGCCCGCGGAGCGCGCGGTAGACGTCGGTGCCGAACTTCGCCCAGTGGGCGGTGGACACCACCAGCACGGGGTTGTCGGCACGCTGGCGCTCGGCGACCTCCCACGCGACGGCGGTGTGCGGGTCGAGCAGGTAGCCCGACTCATCCCACACGCGGCGGATCGTGGCGAGCGAGTCGTCGTTCGTCACGAAATCGCCCGTGAAGTGGGAGCGCATCGCGCGGTGGGTGTCGCGGTCGACCTTGAAGCGGCCGCCTGCGCGCAGCTCCGTCATCCACTCGACGATGCGGGCCGGGTCGCGCGTGAGTTCGTAGAGCTGGCGCTCGAGGTTGCTCGACACGAGGATGTCCATGCTCGGGCTCGGCGTGGTGACGAAGTCGCGCCCGGAGATGTCGTAGGCGCCGGTGGCTATGAAGTCGGTAAGCACGTTGTTCTCGTTGCTCGCGCAGATGAGCCGCTCGATCGGTACGCCGAGGCGTTTCGCGTAGTACGCGCCGAGTATGTTGCCGAAGTTACCCGTGGGCACGCACACGTCGATCGGGCGGCCAGCCACGACGCCGCCGTTCGCGACCATGTCGGCGTACGCGCTCACGTAGTAGGCGATCTGCGGGAGCAGCCGACCCCAGTTGATCGAGTTGGCCGAGGAGAGCGCAAGGCCGTGACGCGAGCGGAGCTCCTCGGTGAAGTCCTCGTCGGCGAACGAGGCCTTCACGGCGGTCTGACAGTCGTCGAAGTTCCCGCGCGCGCCGAAGACGACCACATTCTCGCCGTGCTGGGTCACCATCTGCTTGCGCTGGATGTCGGAGACGCCCTCCGCAGGATAGAAGACAGCGATCTTGGTGTGGGGGCGGTCCGCGAAGCCCTCGAGCGCCGCCTTGCCTGTGTCGCCGGAGGTCGCGACGAGCACGAGGAAGTCCTCGGCCAGCGCGCCACGAGCCTGCTTGATGGACACGGCCTCCGAGAAGAAGAGAGGCATGCACTGCAGCGCCATGTCCTTGAACGCGCTCGTAGGGCCGTGCCAGAGCTCCAGCACGTGGACGTCGGGCCGCACCTCGACCACGGGCGCGATGCGCGGGTCGGACCACTGCGCACCGTACGCCTCGCGCATGAGCGCGTCGATGCGGCCGGTGGGCAGGTCGACGCCGAAGCGCGAGAAGATCGCCGCTGCGCGCCGCCAGTACGGCCACTCGGCGAAGACGAGCACCTCGTCGAGGTCGAGCGCGGGCAGCTCGTCGGGGACATAGAGGCCGCCGCCGGGCGCGATGCCGGTGACGACGACGTCGGAGAACGCCGGGTGCGACCGGTCGCCGCCGCGGGTGTCGTGGTAGGTCGTCTCTCGTCTCATGCGAGCAATGATACCCGAGAGTGGGGCGGGTGTGACGGTGGGCGCGGCGGGTCACTCACCGGGATCAGCGGTGAGCTCCTCGGCGAGCAGGTCCATGAGCAGCGCATCGCGCCACTCGCCGTCGGGGCCGCGCTCGTAGTCGCGCATGATGCCCACCGGCCTGAAGCCCACCTTCTCGTAGGCGCGGATGGCGTTGTGGTTCTTGGCGGCCGGGTCGATGTGGACGCGGTGGTGGCCGCGCGTCTCGAAGAGGTGGCGGGCGAGCGTGCGGAGCGCATCAGGGCCGAGTCCGCGACCGGAGTACGGCGCGAGCACGCTGATGTCGATACCGGCATGGCGGTAGTCGGGGTCGTCCTCCTCCTCGTAACTGATGACGCCGGCGGCCCGCCCGTCCGCCTCGATGACGAAGGCGGTCACGTCTCGATCGACGAGCCAGCGCATCACCTTCTCCGGTTCGCCGCCCCACCACGGCGAGATGGTCTCGTCGGCAGCGATCGCCTCCGCGAGACGCTCGACCTCGCCTGGTTCGAACGGCCGCAGCATGACGCGCTTCCCGCGGAGCACGGGGAGCTGGGCGGCGGAGGTATCCTCTGCTTCGCGGGACATGAGCGGCCTCCTCGGCAGTGGTGTACGCTCTATAGGTACCCGAGCGAGGGAGGAGCCAGTGCGCTACTGCGTGATCATCCTGGACGGTGCGGCCGGATGGCCGTTGCCTGCGTACGGCGGACGGACGAGCTTGCAGGTGGCCGCCACGCCCAACCTCGATCGCTTGTGCCGCGAGGGTGCGGTGGGACTCGCGCAAACGGTACCCCAGGGCGCCGAGCCGTCCTCCTCGGCGGCGTGTACCTCGATTCTCGGTTACGACCCGGTCGCAGACTACGTCGGCCGAGGAGCGATAGAGGCGGCGAGCATGGGCATCCGCCTGGCGCCCGACGAGGTCGCGATGCGTGTGAACCTCGTGAGCATCGAGAACGGGGTGATGGCGAGCTACGCGGCCGGTCACATCCCTACCGCGGACTCGCGCGAGCTCGTGGGCGAGATCGCCGCAGCGCTCGACGACGACACGTTCCGCCTCTATCCGGGCATCGCCTACCGGCACATCCTCGTGGTCAGGGGTCACAAAGAGCTGCTCGAGGGAGCGTACGTGCCCCCGCACGACATCTCCGACCAGGTCGTCGCCGAGTACCTCCCGTGCGGCGCAGGCACCGGGATCCTCCTCGACTACATGGAGCGCGCGCGGCCGATCATCGCGGGAAGCGAGATCACCTCCCGCCGCGCGGCAGCCGTCGTCGCGCCCACGGACGTGTGGCCGTTCTGGCCCGGCGAGGCGCCTGCGAGCATCACGCCGTTCGCCGAGCGCTACGGCGTGAGCGCTGCTATGACGTCGGGGGTCGACCTCCTGAACGGGCTTGCGGTGCTCTTCGGCATCGAGCGCCTCGAGATCGACGGCGTGACCGACGGCCCCGACACCGACTACGCCGCCCAGGCACTCGGCGCGCTCGAGGCGCTCGATACGCACGATGTCGTCGTCGTGCACGTCGAGTCGCCGGACGAGGCGGGGCACGCAGGCGATGCCGAGGGCAAGATCGCCGCCATCGAGGCGATCGACCGCGAGGTCGTCGCGCGCATCGCCGGGAGTGCGGAGGACCTGCGCATCCTCGCGATGCCCGACCACCCCACGCCCATCGAGATCAAGACGCACGTGGGCGAGGCGGTGCCCTTCGTGCTGCACGGTCCGGGCGTGGAGCGTGCGATCGCCGATGGATTCGACGAGTCTGGGGCTGGCGGCACCGGGCTCATCGTCGATCCCGGTCACGGCGTGATGGGGATGTTGCTCGGCCGATGAGCTCTGGCGGCGGGCGTGCGTGGCGAGCCCGGCCGGTGAGCGCGCACGGCGCTCGCCCCGCCTAACGTCAAAGCACCCCGGCTTCTTCGAGGTCGTCCAAGAAGCGGTACAGCACGCTCGCGAAGTGCGCGGGCCGCTCCTCGTGCGGGATGTGTCCGGTGTCGGCGAAGGTCTCGAGCCTCGTGTCGAGCGCCTCGGCCACGCAGGCGCTCTGCTCGTAGGCGACGTACGTGTCGGCATCGCCGGCGACCACGAGGGTGGGGACGTCGACGAGGAGCGGCAGGACGCTGGCCGGGCTCTCGTCGCGCGGCGCGACGGTGAGCTCCCACAGCGCGCGGTCCCAGTCGTTGGCACGCAGCGGCAGGCGGTAGCCGTCGATCACCTCGGGCGGGACGGCGTCAGGGTCGGCCCACGCGCCGCGAACGAGCGCTTCACCGCGCTCGCCGGCAAGGAGCGGGCGCAGCGCGAGCGGGCCGAGGCGCCGGGCCTGCGG
>SKMN01000026.1 GCA_007121015.1 Coriobacteriia bacterium | reverse complement strand
GGCTCCTCCTCAGCGCCCGCCTCGGCCTGCCGTTTGGCACTCATATCCTGGACGCGCGAGCGCAGCGCGAGGTGCGGCTCGAGGTCCTTGAGCACGGCGAAGAGGTCCTCGTTGGAGGGCTGGGTGTCGATATCGAGGACGTCGGCGAAGCGGACGATGCCCTTGCGGTCGACCACGAACACGGCGCGCTCGGTGTGGCCGTCGTCCTCGCGCAGGACGCCCCAGGCGCGCGCGGCCTCTCCGTGCGGCCAGAAATCGCTCGCCAGCGGGAAGTCGATGCCACCGAGGCTCTCGGCCCACGCCTTGAGCGCGGGGACGTGGTCGACGCTCACACCCACGACCTGGGCGTCCATCGCCGCGAACCGGTCGAGATCGGCCTGGTACGCGGGGATCTGGTGGCCTCAAACCGGCGTGAAGGCGAGCGGGAAGAACGCGACGATCACGTTCGTGCCGCGCAGTTCCGCGAGGTCGAACGTGGTATCGAGGTGCGTGGGCAGCGTGAAACTCGGGGCGGGGTCGCCCACGGCGGGAACGGGCATCGTGGCCACTCCTTCCGGCGTGAGGGTCGCTCTCGCATGCATGTCAGACCCATGTCGTATCGTGTTCTACATCCCACATACGGCCTGGGTGGTACCATCTTCTATGAAGACGCCCGCTGCAACGCGACACCATGACCGAGGGGGCCGGGACGCACATGCCCGAAGAAGCACACTCACTCGCAGTCTTCATCGACTTCGAGAACCTCGCCGTGGGCGCCGAGCAGGCCTCGCGCCGCTCGCGCTCGGCGACCAAGAAGAAGAACGGGACGTTCGACATGAAGCTCGTGCTCGAGCGGCTTGTCGAGAAGGGTAAGATCGTCGCTAAGCGTTCGTATGCGGACTGGGCGCGCTTCCCCGAGTACGTCACGCCGCTTCACGAACTCGGCATCGAGCTGATAGAGATCCCCGAGCGCGGGATGACCGGCAAGAACTCGGCCGACATCCGGCTCGTGGTCGACGCGATGGAGCTTTCCTACACCAAAGAGCACATCGACACGTTCTGCATCGTGTCCGGCGACAGCGACTTCACGCCACTCGCGGGCAAGCTCAAGGAGAACGGCAAGACCGTCATCGGGCTGGGCATGAAGGAGTCCACGAGCGACCTCCTCGCCGCGAACTGCGACGAGTTCATCTACTACGAGGACCTCGGCGGGGCCACGAGCGCCCCGGCCTTGAGCGACCAGGTGCCCAAGGCCAAGCGGCCCGCGTACAAGGTGCTCTTCGACTCGATCGAGGCGCTGCAGCGCGAGAACGTCGACCCGATCCACTCGTCGATGCTCAAGGACACGATCAAGCGCAAGCAGCCGCAGTTCACCGAGTCGTCGTACGGCTACAAGTCCTTCACGCAGCTGCTCGAAGACGCGCAGAAGCTCGGCTTCATCAAGCTGCGCAAGGACCAGCGGTCCGGGACGTACGTCGTCGAAGGGTTCACGCGGTAGGGGCGAGAGGGCGGCCGAGGACGGCTGCCGGTCATCGAGAAACGACCGTTCATCGCTGGTAAAATGTCCCAGACGATTTTCTGCCGATAGAGAAGGTACATGCGACGCCCGACTCACACCACACCACGTAACACCGGGCGCGGGCTCATCAGGAGCGCGGTGCTGCTAGGTGCCGCGCTCCTGCTGTTCGCCCAGGTAGCCGAGGCGCACGCGATCCCGCGCGACGAGGTCATCGCGCGTGCGCAGCGCTGGGTCGACCTCGGCGTACCCTACAGCCAGTCGTCGTACTTCGAGGGCTACCGCCAGGACTGCTCGGGTTTCGTCTCGATGGCGTGGCGCCTCACGTGGCCAAACGGCACGCCACGCTCGCTGGCGACCGATACCCTCCCGGGCGTCTGCATACCCATCACCAAGGACGACCTGCAGCCCGGGGATGCGATCATCAGGCCCAAGACCCCCGACTGCTGGGGTCACGCGGTGATATTCGGCGGGTGGACGAGCGACGCCCGCACGCACTACTGGGCGCTCGAGGAGAGCGGCTCGCACGGCGGCGCGCGGATCCGCGAGACGCCGTACCCGTTCTGGTCGAGCTCCGGCGGCGGGTTCGCGCCCTACCGCTACGTCGGGATCACCGAGTCGTGGGCCGACGTGCTGGCGTCCATCGCCGGCGCCAACCGCTATGCGACCGCAGCCGCGGCGTCGGCACGCGCGTTCGCCGACCCGTCCGCGGTCGACGCCGTCGTCATCGCCACCGGCGAGGCGTGGCCGGACGCGCTCGGCGGGGCCTCACTCGCCGGAGCGCTCGGCGGACCCGTGCTGCTGACCGCGCGCGACTGGCTGCCTGCCGAGATCCGCAGCGAGATCGAGCGCCTCGCGCCCGAGCGCGCGGTGGTGCTCGGCGGGGAGGCTGCCGTCTCGGAGGGAGTCGTGCGCGCGATCGAGGGCCTCGGCGTCTCCGTCGAGCGCATCTCCGGACCCGACCGCTACACGACCTCTGCCGCCGTGGCGAGCGCGACGGTCGCCGCCGCGACCGCGGGCGATGCGTCGTGGGAGCGTGTCGCCTACGTCGCCACCGGCGCTGATTTCCCCGACGCCCTCGCCGTCTCACCGGTCGCCGGGTTCCGCGCGCGACCCGTGCTTCTCGCCGAGCCCTCGACGCTGCCTACCGTCACCGCCGATGCGCTGACCGAGCTCGACTTCGACCGGGCCTTCGTGGTAGGCGGGGAGTCCGCCGTCTCGGCCGAGGCATACGGAGCGGTGGCCCAACGCGTCCCGCAGGTGAGCCGCCTGTCCGGGCCCGACCGGTATCGCACCGCGCTCGCCGTCGTGGGTCACGGGGTGTCGACGGGCCTCACGCGCGAGGGCGCGGGGCTGGCGACCGGCGTCTCGTTCGCCGACGCGCTCGCGGGTGGCGCGGCACAGGGCCTCTCGGCGCCCGGGTCCGTTCTCTACCTCACGTCCGATGTCCGCCTGCCCCACGCCGTGGGTGTCGAGATCGGTGCCCACCGCGAGACCATCGGGATGATGCGCGTCTACGGTGGCGTGGCCGCCGTGCCCGACGCCGTGCGCGTCCAGGCCGCCGCCGCCATGCGCGGCTGGTAGGGCGGGCTCGGCGCGCCGCTAGGGCTGTTGTCCTGCACCGACCGCGCCGCTCGCCGTGTGCTACCGTGTCGCACATGGGCTCCATCCTTAACCTTTTCGCACCCGTGCCTCTCGGTCTCGAGAGCGTGCTCGCCGACGAGCTCGCCGCTCTCGGCGGGCGTAACGTCCGTGTGCGCCGCGCGGGCGTCTCGTGCACGGCGACGTTGGAGACCGCCTGCCGCACGCTCCTGTGGAGCCGCATCGCATCGCGCGTGCTGATCCGCGTGGCCGAGGTCCCCGCGCCCGACCCCGATACGCTCTACGCCGCCGTCCGCGAACTCGCGTGGGAGGAGCACGTAGGCGTCGACGGCACGCTCGCGGTCGACGTGGTCGCCTCCCGCTCGCCCATCTCGCACACCGGGTATGCCGCGCTCAAGGTCAAAGACGCGATCGTCGACCGGCTGCGCGACAGGTTCGGCAGGCGCCCTGACGTGGACACCGACCGCCCCGACGTGCGCGTCAACGTCGCCCTGCGCGGCGGCCGGGCCACGGTGAGCATCGACCTGGCGGGAGACGGCCTCCACCGCCGGGGCTACCGCGCGCCCGGCGAGCAGGTGGCCGCGCCGCTCAAAGAGAACCTCGCCGCCGGCGTGCTCGCGCTCGCTGGCTGGCCGCGCATCGCCGAGGAGGGCGGCGCGTTCTGCGACCCGATGTGCGGCGCGGGCACGCTCGTCATCGAGGCGGCGTGCATGGCGTGCGACGTGGCGCCGGGACTTACGCGCGACTACCTCGGCGTGCACGGGTGGCTCGGTCGCGACGACGCGCTGTGGGAGCGGCTGGTCGCCGAGGCGCGCGAGCGTGCCGAGGCGGGGATCGCCGCGACCCTCGACGCGGGTCCCGCCGCCACGACCGGCTCCGCCACGACCGCCCCGCGCTTCCTCGGCAGCGACATCGACGCG
>SKMN01000065.1 GCA_007121015.1 Coriobacteriia bacterium | reverse complement strand
TGAGAGCGCGAGCATCGACCATCATCCAAGCGCAACGAGAAGTCATCTTCAAGCACATCGCCGACTTCTCGTCACATCCTGCGTGGCGACGGTCCGTCATCGAATCGAGCGTCTCCGGCGAGCCAGCGGTCGGGACGCGAGTCACCCAACGCCTCACATTGGCCGGACACACCCTGACCGCCGAGTTCCGCATCACGGAGTTCGACCCGCCCCATCGCATCTCGTTCGTCTACGAGGGCCCTCCGCGCGTCCGTGGCGGCTTCACACTGGAGGCGGCCGACGGCAGCACCAGGGTGCACGTGTTCACGAGTACGGTCCTCGGAGGCGCGGCCGAGCTCGTGGAAGACCGGATACGTGAGACGGTCGAAGCTGAAGCGCGCCACGAACTCGAACGACTCAAGTCACGCGTGGAGGGCGACGCACATCAGGCCGGGAGCTGAGTCATTCATCATCTTCCGCAGAGACGCCGGCGCCGCTGCGAAGTACTTCCTTCGATTCGGGGTCGAAGACGTGCATCCGCTCGAGGTCCATCATGACCTCCACCGTATCACCGGCCGAGAGCTCCGTTCTCGGGTCGACCCGAGCCAGTAGCTTCGTCTCGCCTGCCAGCATGTGCAAGAACACCTCGTTGCCCATGAGCTCGGTGACGTCGACCTGCACTTCGACCGGAGCGGTCGAGACCCCGCGCGGTACGAACTCGGCGTCGTGGATGTTCTCCGGTCTGATGCCGAACAGGAGTTCCCGGCCCACGAACTCTTTGAACTCCTCGACGCGATCGAGAGGGGTCTTCACCTTGAACGAGCCGCCGTCGAGTACCAGCGCCCCGTCTTCCTCGGCGACCCGTGCGGTGAAGAAGTTCATCGCGGGGCTGCCGATGAACCCCGCGACGAACACGTTTGCAGGATGATCGTAGAGGTCTTGCGGCGTCCCGACCTGCTGGATGACTCCCGCGTCCATCACCGCGATCCGTGTAGCCATGGTCATCGCTTCGGTCTGGTCGTGCGTCACGTAGATGAACGTGGTCCCGAGACGCTTGTGCAACTTGGATATCTCGGCGCGGGTGTTGACCCGCAGCTTCGCATCGAGATTGGAGAGGGGCTCGTCGAGCAAGAAGACCCGAGGCTCGCGGACGATCGCACGCGCAACGGCGATGCGTTGGCGCTGTCCACCCGAGAGCTGCCCTGGCTTGCGGTCGAGCAGGTTCTCGACACCGAGGATCTGCGCGGCTTCCGCTATCCGGCGCTGGATCTCGTCTTTAGGGATCTTACGCAGTTTGAGTCCGAACCCTATGTTGTCGCGGATCGTCATGTGGGGGTAGAGCGCGTACGACTGGAACACCATGGCGATGTCCCGGTCCTTGGGCGGGACATCGTTGATCACCTGATCGCCGATGTAGATCGAACCCTCCGTGATCCGCTCGAGACCGGCGAGCAACCGCAGCGCGGTCGATTTCCCGCAGCCGGAGGGACCTACGAGCACTAGGAACTCCTTGTCCTCGACCTCGAGGTGGAAATCCTTGAGGGCGGCGACTTCGCCGAAGCGTTTCCACACGTGATCGAAGAGGACGCGCGCCATAGTTGCTATCCCTTCACCGCACCGGCAAGGATGCCTTCTACGAAGTACTTCTGAAGAGCGAAGAAGACGATGAGTGGCAACATCATCGACACGAACGCGGCCGAAGTGAGCAGGTGCCATTCGCTTCCGAACGAACTTACGAGCGAACTGATGGTGACCGTCATCGGCGCGACATCACGGAATCCGCCGAGGTACACCAGGGCGACGAGCAGATCGTTCCACAGCCACAGGAACTGGAATATCCCGAGGGCCGCAAGGGCGGGGACCGACAGGGGCAAGACGATGCGGGTGAAGGCAGTGAAGTGCGATGCGCCCTCGAGGAACGCGGACTCGAGAAGGTCTTTGGGCAGCGCAGCAAAGAAGTTGCGCAAGAGGAACACGGCGAACGGCAAACCGTATGCCGTGTGAGCGAGCCAGACGGCGGGGAACGTGCCCGTGATCCCGAGGTTGGCATACATCCGTAACACCGGGATGAGCGTGAGCTGGATCGGCACGACGAGGAGGGCTACGACGAGCAGGAAGAACAACTCGCGTCCGCGGAACTCCATCCACGAGAACGCATACGCGGCAAGTGCGGCGATGAGGATGGTCAGCAGCGTAGCCGGCACGGAGATCATCACGCTATTGATGAAGCTCTGTCCCATCCCGCGAGCGGTCAGCACGTGCTCGTAGTTCTCCAAGGTGAACTGCCACGGGGGAACCAGTGCCGTCCACCATCCGGTGGTAGCGATCTCGCTCCTTGTCCGGAACGAACTCACGAAGAGCCCGGCAGTCGGAGTCATCCACATGATGCATACCAGTATGATCGCAGCGTGCAAGGGTCCCCGTGACAGCTGACGCATCAGCCTCTGTACCGGGGTCATCGGCACTTCCTCGGAACGCGAAAGGACAGTTCGGTCGGCCATCACTGCTCCCGCCTGAAACGCCTGAGGTTCGCTAGCATTATCGGGACGATCGCGAGCAACAACACGACAGCGACAGCGCTTGCCCGCCCGAAGTTCCCGAACGTGAACATCTCCTTGAACATCCGGTTGGCGAGGACATCGGTATCGAAGTTGCCAAAGGTCATGACGTAGACGAGGTCGAAGACCTTCAGCGAGTTGATCACGAGTGTCACGGCCACGACGAGGATGACAGAACGCAGCATAGGCAGCAGGATGTGCCAGAAGATCTGCCGTTCGCTGGCTCCGTCGACCCGGGCCGCCTCGACGACCTCTGTGGGGATCCCTTTCAGTCCGGCCGATATGACGACCAGAGCGAAGCCCGTCCACATCCAGACACCCGATGCGATGAGGGCGAAGTTGTTGACCGACTTGTTCGTGATCCACGCGACCGGGTCGAGACCGAACGCCGTCACGACCGCGTTGACCACCCCGGTCTGCGTGAAGTCAGCAGGCTGATAGATGTACATGAACCGCCAGATGACCGCAGCGGCAGTAAACGATACCGCCATCGGGACGAACACGATGGCCTTGGCGACCGCTTCGTAACGCACCTGGTTGGTGAGTACCGCGAGAAAGAGTCCGATCGTGACTGTGGCACCAGTGAACAACACGAGCCACATGAGGTTGTTCCTGAAGACGATCACGGTCTCGTGATGGGTGATGAGGTAGGCGTAGTTGGCGAAGCCGACGAAGTTCTCGGAGCGAGAATCGAAGAAGCTGAGGTACACGGTGGTGATCACCGGGTACACGAGGAATACGCCGAGCAACCCGAACGCGGGTGCCAGGTAAAGCCACGGTTGACTCGATAGCCTCGCTCTCATGCGGCCGTCTCCATGGTCTGCAGCTCACAGAACGGTCGATGCGGAGGATGGGTGACGCAGCGTCACCCATCCTCCGCGTAGTACGCGAATCGTCACTCCGCGTACGCGTCTACCGCTACCGCATCGAGTCTCTCGAGAATGGCATCGAGGTCGTCTGGGTCCTGCAGGTAGTCGACGATACCGCTGAAGTACGCACTCTGCAGCTCGGCCGGCATCAGGTCATCGACGTCGAAGCGGAAGATGGCTGACTCGGTCAACTGCTCCGCAGCCTTCGCAGCGATCTCGTCAGGATAGACGTCCAGCGACAGCGAGAGGCTCGGTGACGCGAAGCCGCCAGCTCGTGCCCACGGCTCCCAGTTGGCGCCGTCCGCGAGATACTCCATGAGCGAGCGGGACTCAGGCGTGTCGTTGAACATGACCGCCACATCCGCTCCACCAGTCACCGACCCCTCGAACTCAGGATCGATCATGGGGAACTTGAAGAAGTCGTAGTCCACCAGCGGCTCGAGATCGGGGAACTGTCCCTCGATGAACCCCTGTGTGAACGCACCCAAGAAGTAGAGGTACGCTCGCGGCTGGTCTTCAAACGGCAAGAACGACGCGTCCTCGAAACTCGTGGCGAGGATGTTGTCCACTCCGCCTACGACGTACTCCTCGTTCAGCGCGATCTCACCGAAGCGCTCGAATGCGCCGCGGATCGAGTCGTGGGTCCACGGGATCTCATGGTCGAGCCAATGGTCGTGAAGGTCCGGTCCGAACTCAGCGAGATGGATCTCTTGGATCCAGTCGGTTGCCGGCCAACCGGTCGCTCCACCAGACTCGATGCCGATGGACCAGGGAGTGTTGCCGTCGGCGACGATCTGGTCGGAAAGGGCGATCAACTCGTCCCATGTCTCGGGGATGTCGTACCCTGCCGCTTCGAACTCGGCCGGGTTGTACCATACCGTGCTCTTGGTCGCCGCCTTCACGAACACGCCGTATAGGTTGCCGTCGACGGTCCCCAGATCGATCCACGCATCGCTGTAATCGGACGTCATCATCCCCATGTCGAGGATGTCGCCCAGAGCGACGAGCTCACCGTCGACCGCGAACTCTTGCATGAGCGCAGGGTTAGGAAGTACTGCGAGGTCAGGGGGATTTCCACCTGCGACACGGGTGCGGAGGATGGCTGACAGGTCACGTGTCGACTCGAACTCGACCGTGCCCCCGGTCGCTGTCTCCCAGCCGGCGACGACCTCTTCGAACGCAGCGAGTTCGTCACCGCCCCACACGCCCATGACAGAGACGGTACCCATCACCTCGACGTCATTGTCCGGCGGTTCCACCTCGTCCACGGGCTGGCATCCGGCGACCACGAACATCGATGCCAGCATCAGGGCGAGCAGGAGAGCCAACACACTTCTCAAACTCATAACAGCCCCTTTCAACTAAAAGATCCCTAAGACGTCACCCCGGGACGTCCTTGATAATAGATACCCCGTACAAACGCGTGGGACACCGTCCTTTCCAGAATCCGGTGATTCGAGTCAGCACGTGGGACACATACCCGCGGCCGATACGCTTCCCGTATCATTCGTCACATGGCCGCCAGCACCCACGATATCCGTAGGCTCCTTCCCCCGCGCAGCGTTGTGCTCGGCCCGATGGCCGGCATAACCGAGGCGCCGTTCCGCGGCATCTGCAAGCGCATGGGAGCTACCCTCACCTATACCGAGATGCTCAGCGCGACCGGCTTGCACTTCAATCCAGACTCCAAGGTCTCTCGCGCCCTGCTCACGCTCTCACCCGAGGAGACCCCGTGCGCCATCCAGCTCTTCGGCGCGGATCCGGAGATCGTGGCGACCCAGGCGACCGCCATCGTAGACCGGTACGGCCCCGACGTCGCCGCGATCGACATCAACATGGGATGTCCGGTCACCAAGATAGTGTCGAAGGGGGAGGGCGCGGCGCTCATGCGCACACCGTCGCTCGCCGCCGAGATCGTGACCCGCACCGTTGAGAGGTGCGGGGTCCCCGTGACTGCGAAGTTCCGATCCGGATGGTGTGCCGGGGAGGAGAACGCCGTCGCGTTCGCCCGTGTCCTCGAGTCAGCCGGTGCCGCCGCTCTGGCCATTCACGGTCGCACGCGTTCGCAGTTCTACCGTGGGTCAGCCGACTGGGACATCATCGCAGCCGTCAAACGCGCAGTGTCTGTGCCTGTCATCGGCAGTGGCGACGTCTTCTCGGCGACGTCGGTCGCTGAGATGTTCGACCGGACCGGCGTCGATGCCGTGATGATCGCTCGTGGCGCACAGGGCAACCCGTGGATCTTCCGACAGGCTCGCTCGCTCCTGGACACAGGCATCGCTCTCGATCCACCGAGTGCATCGGAGCGGATAGACGTGGCCCTCGAGCACGCAGCCGCACTCGTGGAATTCGGTGGGGAGCGAGCTGTCGTACGGATGCGCAAACATGTCGCCTGGTATATCGTCGGCACCCCGGGGGCCACCAGACTCCGAGAGTGCGTCAACGAGGTCGACACCTATCCCGCGCTCGCAAGACTTCTCGAGGAGTATCGCGAGTACATCTGCGCCCGACAGGGCCGTCGCTAGGAACCGATCCTCTCCTGACGTAGTAGCCGTGCTGGCTCTTTGACCACCTCACACCCTGTGATAGAATCCTCCACGCACGTGAATCTGTCGTTCTTGCGAGAAGTGGGCGAATCGTCCGCTTCTTTTGTTCTGGAAGGAGGTCGACCGGAAGTGCAGCCGTCCCTGAGCGAGCGCATCGAAGCTTTGCTCGCACCTGTCGCTGCGCGCGAGGGCTACGAGCTAGTTGCCGTCGAGATCGCCGGCGCGGCCTCTGCGCCTGTGGTGCGTATCTTCATCGATCGCGAAGGCGGCGTCGATATCGACGCCATCGTCGACGCGAACAGGTGGATCTCGAATACGCTCGATGAGGCGGATCCGATCGACTCCACCTATACCCTCGAAGTCAGCTCGCCCGGGGTGGACCGGCCACTGACCAAAGCCGAGCACTTCCAGCGGTTCTGTGGCGAGGGCGCCAAGATCAAGACCCGACCGATCGACGGTCGTTCTGCGTTCAAAGGCACTATCACAGCGGTCGAGGGAGACACCGTGCTCCTCGAGACCGACGATGAGATCGTCCGCATCCCCTGCGCCGCGATCGTCAAAGCGCGACTCAAGGGCCGTGTGGACTTCACCCCGAAGGGAGCGGATGAGTAGATGAGTTCCGAACTCATGGACGCGTTGCGTCAGCTCGCACGCGAGAAGAACATAGACGAATACGACATACTAGACCGCCTCGAGCAGCAGCTTGCGGCCACGTACAAACGCATCATGGACCTCGAGAACGACACTCGCGTGTCGATCGATCGGGAGAACGGTCGCATCTACGTCTACGAGCTCGTGCCCGTGGGAGGCACCGAGGAGGAGCCCGAGTACGATGAGCGGGACATCACGCCGGCCGACGTATCGCGCATCGCTGCCCAGGCTGCCAAGAACGTGATCATGACATCGATCCGCGAGGCCGAGAGGGAGCGCATCTTCGAGGAATACTCGGACCGGGTCGGAGAGAGCGTGACCGGGACCGTGCAGCAGTCGGATTCTCGCTACACCCTCATCAAGCTTCGTGAAGGGGTAGAGGCGCTGCTTCCCCCTGCGGAACAGCCGAGCAACGAGCGCTACGACCACAACCAGCGGATCAAGGCCTACATCATCGAGGTGCGCAAGACCTCCACGGAGCCCTCGATCGTCGTGTCGCGAACCCACCCCGGCCTCATCCGGCGCCTCTTCGAGCTCGAAGTGCCCGAGATCTACGACGGTATCGTCGAGATCAAGAGCGTCGCACGCGAACCCGGGCTGCGTTCGAAAGTCGCGGTATCGAGCCGTGAATCCGGGCTCGACCCGGTCGGCGCGTGCGTGGGCCCCAAGGGCAGCCGCGTCCGTATGGTCGTCGGTGAGCTGCGCGGCGAACGTATCGACGTCATCCCGTGGTCGGAGGACGCCGAGACGTACGTGGGCAACGCCATCTCGCCTGCGAAGGTCTCCCGCGTCCTCATCGATGAGGGCAACCACATCGCGACGGTCATCGTGCCCGACGACCAGTTGTCCCTCGCGATCGGCAAGGAGGGCCAGAACGCCCGTCTTGCCGCCAAGCTGACTGGCTGGCGGATCGATATCAAGAGCCTGAGTCAGGCTGCCGAGTCCGGTCTTGCCGCAGGCGCATCTTCCTCCGACGGCGCTCATCCTGAAGAGCGTCCCGACGGCCGGTGTATCGCCGTGACCTCCACCGGACTGCGCTGCAGGAACAAGGCGCGTCCGGGCAGCGTGTACTGCGGCGTCCATGAGAAGGAGGCGCTTACCGAGTGACCCGGTCCCGCAAGACACCCGAGCGCACGTGCATCGGCTGCTCGAGAACGGCCGACAAGCGCGGGTTCGTCCGGATCGTGCGCACGACCGACGGCCATGTCGAGATCGACCCGACAGGCAAGGCCAATGGACGCGGCGCGTACGTATGCGCCCGCGTCGAGTGTTTCGACGCTGCGGCGGCGCGCAAACGATTCGATCCTGCGCTGCGAGTGCGGCTTCGCACCGACGATATAGACCGGCTCAGACGTGAACTCGAGGAACTGCTCGCACTCACGCAGACCTCGCCCCAAGGACGGTGAACAGATGCCTAGCATGAGAGTCCACGAACTCGCGAAAGAGTTCGGCATGACCTCCAAGGAGCTTCTCGAGAAGCTCCACGAACTCAAGATACCGGCGAAGAACCACGCGTCGACCCTCGTTGAGGCGTACGTGGACAAGATCCGTAAGGATCTCGGCCCACTCATCGCCGAACGGCAGGCGGCGCTGGAAGAGGAGCGCCGTCGCGAGGAAGAAGCCGAACGTGCGCGCAAGGAAGCAGAAGAGGCTGCGCGAAAGGCGACCGAGGAGGCTCGCCGGGCCGCGGAGGCTGCAGAGCGCGCCGCGCGCGAGGAAGAAGCGCGCCGTGTCGCCGAAGCGGAAGAGGCCGCGCGCAAGGCATCCGAGGAAGCGCGCACTCGGGAGATGGAAGAGCGCCGCAAGGCCGAGGAGGAGCGTCTCGCCGCAGAGGCAGCCGAACGCACTCGCCAGGAATCCGAGGAGGCCGCCGTCCTCGAGAAGACCGAAGAGGAGCGGTATCGCCAGATGGCCCGCGAGGCCGAGGAGGTCTCGAGCCACCGGGTGATCGAGGAAGCGAAACGGGCGGTCGCCGCCGCTGCCGCCGACACCGGTAAGCGCAAGAAGAAGAAGGAGCGACGCGCTCAGACCGCAGCAGAGGCCCGCGGCCTGGAGCCAGCCGTCGCCGAACACCCCTCTGCGGAGGGTGACGAGGCCCCTGTCACCGTGACCGAGGGGGTCACTGTCGGTGAGTTCGCCGACGCACTCGGCGTCCCGTCCACCGAGGTCATCAAGAGCCTTATGCTGCTGGGAACGCCACTCACGGTCAACCAGCCTATGATGAGTGACGTCGTCGGACTCATCGCCGAGGACCTCGGTCGTACAGTGAATGTCGTCTCTCCCGAAGAGGAGACCGGCTTCGTGTTCGAGGACGTGCCCGAAGACCTCAAGGCCCGTCCGCCGGTCGTCACCGTCATGGGTCACGTCGACCACGGTAAGACCTCGCTTCTCGACGCCATCCGCGAGACCGGTGTGGCGGAGACGGAAGCTGGCGGCATCACCCAGCACATCGGTGCGAGTGTCGTGTCCCGCAACGATCGCCAGATAACCTTTATCGACACCCCCGGTCACGAAGCGTTCACTGCTATGCGTGCCCGCGGCGCGAAGGTCACCGATATCGCAGTCCTCGTCGTCGCCGCCGACGACGGCGTCATGCCCCAGACCGTCGAGGCCATCCACCACGCCCAGGCGGCCGGCGTGCCGATCATCGTCGCCGTGAACAAGATCGACAAAGAGGGGGCGAACCCTGAAACCGTTCGCCAGATGCTCACAGAACACGAGATCGTGCCAGAGGAGTGGGGCGGCTCGAACATCTTCGTCAATGTGAGCGCCAAGCAGCGGCTTCACATCGAAGACCTCCTCGAGATGATCCTCCTCCAGGCCGACGTGCTGGAACTCACCGCCAACCCCGACGCTCCCGCTTCCGGTATCGTCATCGAGGCGAAGCTCGACCGTGGTCGCGGACCGGTCGCGACCATACTCGTCCAGCGCGGGACGCTGCGCGTCGGCGACGCGATCGTTGCGGGCACGAGTCACGGCCGCGTCCGGGCTCTGGTGAACCCCCTCGGAGAAAACGTCACCGCCGCCGGGCCGGCCGACCCGGTCGAGATCCTCGGACTCGGCAGCGTGCCGTCGGCAGGTGACGAGTTCCGCGTGTTCGCCGACGAGCGAGACGCACGGAACCTCGCCGAGGAACGCTCCCTCAAACAGCGCCTCCTCGCACAGGAGAAGAAGGTGCACGTCTCTCTCGACGACCTCTTCCAGCGCATCCAGGAAGGTGAACTCAAAGACCTCAACCTCGTCGTCAAGGCTGACTTCCAGGGTTCGATCGAGGCGCTCAAGGACGCGCTCGACAAGATGGACCAGTCGGAGGTCCGCATCAACGTCATCCACTCTGCGGTGGGTGCCATCACCGAGACTGACGTCACGCTGGCCGATGCGTCCGACGCCATCGTCATCGGGTTCAACGTGAGGCCCGAACCCAAGGCCAAGGCGCTCGCGGAGAAGGAGAGTGTCGACATCCGCCTCTACCGCGTCATCTACCAGGCCATCGAGGAGATCAATGCCGCCCGGATCGGCATGCTCGCTCCCGAGTTCCACGAAGAAGAGACAGCGCGAGTAGAGGTTCGCGAGCTGTTCCGCGCCCCGAAGGTCGGAGTCATCGCCGGCTCGTACGTACTCGAAGGGGAGATCCACCGCGACGACCTCGTACGCGTCGTGCGGGACGGTACTGTGATCTACGAGGGCAGACTCGCCTCGTTGCGCCGGTTCAAGGATGACGTGAAATCCGTGCGGAGTGGCTACGAGTGCGGCTTGTCCGTCGAAGGGTTCCAAGACATCAAAGAAGGCGACATCGTCGAGGCATACAAGATCATCGAGGTCGCCCGCGAGTCGTAAGGACGTGACCATGAAGCAGACTCCACGTACCCGCAAGATCAACGAGGCGGTCCGCGAAGCGCTCGCCCACATCATCCAGTCAGAGGTCTCGGACCCACGGCTCGACCTCGTCACAGTGACATCGGTCGAGGTGTCATCCGACCTCTCCCTAGCGAACGTCTACGTCATCACCCACGGTGACCAGGACCGCTACGACGCCATGCTCGAAGGACTCGAGTCCGCCAAAGGCCGCATCCGCTCGCTCCTCGGCCAGCGCGTCCCTCTGCGGCTTACCCCCGAGCTCCGGTTCCATGTCGACCCGTCCATCGACGAGGGGATGCGCATCACCGAGGCGCTCAAGGACGTGCCGCCGACCATGCGTGGGACAGACGACGAGGACTCGGACGGCTAAGGTCATGCAGAACACATACCACCGCGTCGCAGTGGAGCTCCGCAAGGCGCGTTCGGTCGTCATCGGCTCGCACGTCAAACCGGATGGCGATGCCGTTGGCTCCGTCCTCGCGTTGACCTTGGCCCTGAGAGACCTGGGGATCCCGGCGGTGCCCACCCTTGCCGATGATGCGCTTCCGCCTGCGACCTACTCGTTCCTTCCCGGGTTCTCTTTGTACGTCCCGGCGGCCGAACTCGCACCGCCCGGTGTCTTCGTCGCCCTCGACAGCCCCAATCCCGAGCGGCTCGGAATCGCTGCCGGACTCATGTCCGCGGCAGCTGTCTCCATCGTGTGCGACCACCACCCCGACAACATCGGTTTCGGGGACGTCAACGTCATCGACCCTGCTGCTGCCGCGAGCGGTCAGATGGTCTGGCGCGTGCTGGCTGCTCTCGACTACAAGCCGACCGCCGACGTGGCGTTGTGCTGTTGGGTCGCGTTGACGACGGATACCGGGCGCTTCTCGTACTCGAACACCTCACCTGATGCGCTACGCGACGGTGCGGCGATGGTGGAAGCGGGTGTCGACCCCGCCGAGAGCAATCGCCTTGTGTATGAGAGCCGTTCCCTGGCATCGATCGTACTTGAGGGGATCGTCGTTTCTCGCCTTACCGTCGCCAACGACGGTCGCGTGGCGTATTCGTGGATCGACGAAGCAGACTACGGCGAGACGGGTGCGAGCCCTGAGGAGACGGAACACCTCATCGACGCACTTCGCGCGCTCGGAGGCATCGACGTCGTCGTGCTGTTCAGATGCCATCCCGATACCGTGCGCGTGAACCTCCGCTCGAAGGCGGGTTTCGATGTAGGCGCCGTCTCCCGACGCTTCGGCGGAGGAGGACACGCGCCTGCCGCCGGCTTCACCTTCGAAGGCTCGTTCGACTCGCTCCTTCCTGCGCTCCTCGCGCTTCTGCCCGGAGGCGACCCCTCCCGATGAGCCGCCGTGGAGTTCCCACGGGCATCTCGGGGATCCTCGCGGTCGACAAGCCGGCGGGGATGACGAGTCACGATGTCGTCGCCCGCGTGAGGCGAGCGACGAGCGAGCGACGGGTCGGCCACGCCGGCACCCTCGATCCCGCCGCAACGGGGGTCCTCGTGGTGCTCGTTGGTCCTGCCACTCGACTAACGCCCTACCTCCTTTCAGCCGACAAGGAGTATCGCGCGGTCGTGGCGTTCGGCACGGCGACTGACACCGACGACGCCGAGGGCACCGTGACCGAGACAGCAGACGTTCCCGAGGATCTCGCGGACGACGGCGTGGCGCGCGCGACGGTCGCTACGCTCTCCGGAACGCGCACACAGGTGCCACCGGCGTACTCGGCAGTGAAGCGCGGGGGTGTCCCCGCACATCGCGCAGCCCGTGCCGGCACCCCTCTCGATCTGCCGGCGAGGACCGTCACGATCTCTGAGGCGGAGCTGCTCGGGATCGAGCCGGGACCCCCCGTCGCCTGGACCGTCTCACTCACCGTCTCCAAAGGGACGTACGTCCGCTCCATCGCACGCGACCTCGGAGAACAACTCGGGACGTGCGCCCACCTCGCGGCGCTGCGCCGTACGAGAAGCGGTGCCGTCGCCCTCCACGACGCACGCACGCTCCGGGAAGTCGAGTGCGCCGGACCGGACGTCGCGACCCTCTTCATCGATCCGGTGCTTGCCCTCGGTCTGCCCGTCGTCGAGGTCCCGGAGGAACTCGCTCCGAGAATCGCCACCGGTTCCCCGCTGCCCGAACGTGAGAGGGGTGCCGAGTATGTGGTCGTCGCATCCGCGACCCACGTCCTCGCGATACACAAGTGGAACGACGCCCTGCAACGGTATCGTCCGCTGGTCGTCCTCCCGGGAGGTGTCGCACGGTGCGCGTGATCACGTTCGAACGTGGCATGACACCGCTCGGACCCGCTGTCCTCGCCATCGGGGTCTTCGACGGCGTCCATCTCGGCCACCAGGCACTCATCGCAGCGACCGTGGCTGACGCGGCGGCGAAGGGGTGCGCCCCCGCCGTCGTCACGTTCGACCGAGACCCCGACCAGGTCGTGACCCCCGACTCGGCGGCTCCGCAACTGCTCTCACTCGAGGAGAAGTCCGCCTTCATCGGCGAGGCGGGTGCTGACACCGTGGTCGTGGTCCCCTTCGATGCGAACGTCGCCGCCATGGCTCCTTCGACCTTCGTCGACGAAGTCCTCATGCAGGCGCTCACTCCCGTGGCCGTTCACGTCGGCGTCGACTTCCGGTTCGGCCACTTCGCCGAGGGGGACATCGCTGTCCTTGCCACGCTCGGCTCCGAGCGCGGATTCGCTGTCGTCGGCCACGACCTCGTGACCCGCAACGGCGCGCCCGTCACGTCGACGCGCATCCGCGGACTCGTAGCCAAAGGCGACGTCGTCGGTGCGACCGCACTACTCGGCAGGGAGCATCGCGTGTCGGGTAAGGTCGTCCACGGTCGGGGCGCAGGTCTCTCGCTCCTCGGCATCCCTACCGCCAACATAACCCCGCACCGGTTCGCAGCACTGCCGGCCCGAGGCGTCTACTCAGGCAGGGTGTCGGCCGGAAACGCTACGTACCCTGCGGGCATCTCGGTGGGCATCCCTCCGACCTTTCCCGAAGCACACGATGTCTTGGAGGCGCACCTGATCGGGTTCGACGGGGACCTCTACGGCTGCGAGGTCACCGTCGAGTTCGTTGCCCGGATCCGTGCGCAGGAACCGTTCGATACACCAGAAGCGCTCGCCGAGACCATACGCTCGGACCTCGACGCCGTGCGCGCCGGACTCGTGGATGGTGACGACCGATGACATCCGACCGCTTGCCGCCGGACCCCTGGGCCGATGAAGGCGTGGACCTGTGGACCCTCGAGAAGGCCGAACGCCTCGCCGCCGAGGACCCCGACAGCGCCGACCCCCGCTGGGATGACCTCGACGGGCCCTCCATCGACGAGTTCTACGATGCGGAATCCGAGATGGCCGAGTCAGACGATGTTCACGGCTCCGGTCTCATCGGCGCCCTCCGTCCGTGGCTCGGGCTCATCGCTCTCCTCGTGGCAGTGGCGATGGTGCTCACGTACGCCATCAGATGACCGGCGGCCTACAGACGTCTCTGGCTTGAGCCGCAAACGTCTGCTGCGACCCTGTGGTATACTGCGCGGGTTGTGTCAGTACCTTCGTCCGGGATAGCCGACTCACCGACGGCCATCGCAGACGGAGGCGAATCCAGGAAGCATGGT
>SKMN01000083.1 GCA_007121015.1 Coriobacteriia bacterium | reverse complement strand
CGGATCGTGCTCGAAGGTGAAGAAGGGCCGGTCCTCCTCGGCCACGAGCGTCGACGTCAGGCCGAGGATACCGACGAGCGCGTCGAAACGCTGCTCGTAGGTTCCCGGATCGAAGAGCGGTGTGATGTGCGCCTCGTCACCCCGGTAGGTGATGCGTAGCTCGGCCCCAGGCACGACGAGGAGCGTGCGGCCGGTCTCGCGAGCGACGTCGTCGGCCGCGGCGAGCAGTTCGCCTACGAGGCCCCAACTCATGTGGTCCGTCGCCGCGTAGATGTCGAGTCCCGCCGCAAGCGCGGTCTCGACGATGTCGCGCGCACTCGTCTCGTGCCGCAGATGGTGGTCGGCGGAAGCCGGCGTGTGGTTGTGGAGATCGGCGACGAAGGTGGGCATAAGGGCCGTCCATTCGACTGTGACTGCCGCTGCGATGATTCACTATATCACAGCCGCTTATCAATTTCACTCCGTCCACACTCGACCCACCGCGGCATGAGTCCGGCGCAGGACCGTACTTGCAATCAACGTTTACATTATGGTTGTCTTATCGCACCGATTCGATATTGCTATCTTGAGGGAGGACGATGTGAAACGGCTATCGCTACTACTGTCGCTGCTGCTCGCACTGAGCCTGGTGGTCGGAGGCTGCGCGAACGAGCCCGAGGCCGCCCCGGTACCCGAGCCCGAGCCTGCGCCGGTCGAGGAGTCGACCGACGAAGAGGTCCTGAACGTAGACCCGGCCCTCGTGGGCACCACACTCAACGTGTTCGCCGCGTACGGCGGCAAAGAGGAGATCTTCGCTCAGTTCGAGGAGGACACCGGCATCAAGATCGAGTTCCTCGACATGTCCTCCGGTGAGGTCCTCGCCCGCATGCAGGCCGAGGCCGGCAGCCCCATCGGCGACATCTGGTTCGGCGGCGGCGTCGACAGCTTCATCGCCGCAGACAACGACGACATGCTCGAGAGGTACGTCTCGCCGTTCGCAGGGAACGTCCCCGCGGAGTACAAGGACGCCGACGGCGCCTGGACGGGCATCTCGCTCGTCGTCGTGAGCGTCGTGTTCAATACCGAGGTGGCCGAGGAGAATGGCGCGGCGATTCCCGAGACGTGGGAAGACCTGACCAAGCCCGAGTACGCCGGCGAGCTCCTCATGCCCGACCCCTCGATCTCCGGCACCGCCTACACCACGCTCTCCGGCCTGCTCCAGACGTTCGGCGAGGAGGAGGGGTGGGAACTCTTCGCGCGCCTCGATGCGAACATGCCGTACTACGCGCAGCGCGGAGGCGAGCCTCCTACGGCCGCGAACATGGGCGAGATCATGGCTGGCATCGCACCGGGAATCGCGACCGGCGCGGCGGAAGGCTATCCCGTCGTCACCGTGTTCCCCAAGGACGGCACACCGTGGTGGCCCGCGCCCGTCGCCATCATGAAGGGCGCGCCGAACCTCGAGGCCGCGAAGGTCTTTGTCGACTGGTGTCTGACCAAGCACGGCCAGGAAGTGCTTGCCGAGCACGATCCTCGGCCGCCGGTCAGGGACGACGTGCCGATGCCGCAGGTCCTCATCGACACCGGATTCCCCGAGGCCGACCTTATGACGATCGACTTCGTCGAGATCGGCCGCATCCGCAGCGACGTGATCGACAGGTGGCAGGAAGACTTCGCGTCCAAGAAGTAGCCGATGAAACGCAGCACACACGACACCGACAGCACTGCGGCTTCGCACGAGGAGGGGCGCTCCACATGGGGCGCTCCTCTCCGTGCGTGGACCGAGACGGGGCTGCAGTGGGCGATGCTCGCGAGTCTCGTGGTCTTCATCCTTTGGCCGATCGTCGCCGTGCTGCGCGTGGGCCTCATCGCCGACGGCGCCCCCACCCTCGAACTGATCCACGCAGCCCTCACGGACAGCAGGGGCCTGCTGTGGAACAGCGTGTTCGTGGGAGTCGCGGCAACCGCGTTGACGCTCTTCATCGCGGTGAACGTCGCGCTCTGGGCGACGCGCAGCGGCTCGCGACTGAGCAAGCCGCTCTTCGGTCTGTTGCTGCTCACCATGATCTCGCCACCGTTCGTCACGGCGCTCTCGTACGTGATGCTCTTCGGGCGGCGGGGACTCATCACCCACCAACTGCTCGGGCTGAGCCTCAACCCGTACGGCTGGCACGGGGTCGTGCTGATGCAGGGCATCGGGTTCACCTCGCTCGCCGCTATCCTGCTCATCGGCGTGCTGCGGGGCATCGATGGCCGGCTCGAGGAGGCGTCGCTCGATCTGGGAGCCAGCCGGACGTCGACGATCGCACGGGTGACCCTGCCTCTTCTCGTACCGGGAATCGCTGCGACGAGCCTCATCACGTTCGTCGAGTCGCTGGCCGATTTCGGGACCCCGATCATCATCGGCGGGCGGTTCACCGTCCTCGCCACGCAGGCGTACCTGAACTTCATCGGCATCTCGAACCTGCCGCTCGCCGCCGGCATGGCCATCTTGCTGTTGGTGCCGTCGCTCATCGCCTTCCTGCTCTACCGGCACTTCATGGGTCGACTCACGTTCTATACGAAGGGCACCGGCACGACCGGCGAGCCGATGGGGCTCCCCCGATGGCTGCTCGTGGTCACGGGCACGGTCACGCTCCTGTTCTCGGCGTTCGTGACGCTCCAGTACGTGACCATCGTGTTTGGCGCGTTTGCCACGACCTGGGGTGTCGATTTCACGCCGACGCTCAAACACATACAGGGGCTTTCCTCGACGGCGTTCGCGAGCATCGGCCGCAGCATCCGGTTCGCGATGTTCACGGCCGTGGTGGGAAGCATGCTCGGCATGATCGTGTCGTACCTGCTCGAACGGCGGCGCTTCTGGGGACGCAGCGGGCTCGACTTCATCGCGACGCTCCCCTTCATGATCCCGGGACCGTTCCTCGGCATCGGGTACGCGCTCGCGTTCCGGGACGCTCCGCTCGCGCTGACCGGGACCCTCGCGATCGTTCTGCTCAACATGATCTACCGTCAGCTGCCGGTGGCGACGAAGGCCGGAGCGGCCGTCTTGAGCCAAGCGGACCCGGAGATCGAGGATGCCGCACGTGACCTCGGCGCATCCGAGCACCGCGTCATCACGGACGTGGTGTTCCCGCAACTCAAGCCGGCATTCCTCGTCGGGTTCGTCAACACGTTCACCGCAGGCATGGTGACGATCGGTGCGATCATCTTCCTCATCACGCCTGGTACGAAGGTGGCCACCATCGAGCTCTTTGGCGCGGTGCGAGGCGGCCACATCGGCGTCGCCGCGGTGCTCGCCAACATCATCATGCTCGTAACGCTTGCCGTGAACGTGACCTTCTCCTGGCTCATGCTCCGACGCGGCCGCGAAGAAAGAGGTGTCTTCGATGTTCCTGCAACTCGAGCGATTGACCAAGTCATACAGTCAGCGGACGGTGGTCGATGAAGTCACGCTCGACATAGGCGCCGGTGAGTTCGTCTGCCTCCTCGGCCCGAGCGGGTGCGGGAAGACCACGACATTGCGGATGATCGGCGGGTTCGTCACGCCCGATTCGGGACGTGTCCTCATCGAAGGCGCCGACATGTCGCGCACGCCAGCCAACGTGCGCCCCACCTCGACGGTCTTCCAGAGCTATGCGCTCTTCCCTCACATGAACGCGATCCGCAACGTCGCGTACGGACTGCGCACGCAGCGTGTCCCACGCGCGCAGGCCGAGGAGCGCGCTCGCGAGATGCTGGCTATGGTGGGCCTAGACGCGCGGGCCGGCGCGCGTGTGGAGACGCTCAGCGGCGGTGAGCAGCAGCGGCTCGCGCTCGCGCGCTCGCTGGTCGTGAACCCCAAGGTGCTCCTGCTCGACGAGCCGCTCAGCAACCTCGACGCGAAACTGCGCGAGCGCATGCGCCGCGAGATACGCATCATCCAGTCACGCCTCGGCATCACCACCGTTCACGTGACGCACGACCAGGAGGAGGCCCTCGGCATCGCCGACCGTGTCGTCGTCATGAACGAAGGACGGATCGAGCAGGTGGGGACCCCGCGCGAGGTCTACGAGCAGCCCGCGACCAGGTTCGTCGCAAGCTTCATCGGCCGAGGAAGCTTCATCATCGACCACGACGGCGCCGAATCGTTCGTGCGCCCGGAACACGTCACGCTCGGTCGCGCGGGCGGCGGCATCGCCGGGACCGTGAGCCACGTGCAGTTCTCGGGTCCGGTGGTCACGTACTTCGTCGACACCGCAGCAGGGACGCTGCAGTGCGACGTGCCACTCGAGCTCGATGCCGCACACGAGCCGGGGGATCCCGTCGTCTGCCAGCTGCGCTCGCGCGCGAGACTCGCGTCCTGACCGAGCGACCGCCCAGCCTTGCCTACCGCGCCCTCGGGTAGCTGCCGAGGACCTTCACCTCACGCAACTTGAGACGCAGGCACTCGAGCGCGAGAGCGACAGCGGGCTCCTCGGCATGCCCCTCGAGGGTGACGAAGAACATGTACTCGCCGAGCGCGCGCTTGGTGGGGCGCGACTGTATCTTGGTCAGGTTGATCGAGCCGTACGCGAACTCCGAGAGGATCATGAGGAGCGCGCCCGGCCGGTCCTCGTGCAAGAAGAGCGCGAGCGTGGTCTTGTCGTCGCCGGTCGGCTCCTGGGCCGAGCGCCCCACGACCACGAAGCGTGTCTGGTTGCCCTCGAAGTCCTCGATGCTGTCGGCGAGCACGACGCCGCCGTGCAACTCCGCTGCGAGCCGCGTGCCCACGGCGGCCGCACCCGGCTCGGCGACAGCGCGCTGCACCGCCTCGGCGGTGGAGTTGGCGGCCTCGATGGGGCGACCGGGGAGGTTGGCGACGAGCCACTTGCGGCACTGCGCGGTCGCATGCGGATGACTTGCGACCGTCTTCGTCGTGGCGAGCGACTCGCCGGGCGCGGCGATGAGCGCGTGGTGGATGTCGAGTACGACCTCGCGCGAGATGGTGAGGCCCGAGTCGAACGCGAGCGTGTCGAGGGTCGCGTTGACGCTGCCCTCGACCGAGTTCTCGATCGGGACGATGCCTGCCTCGGCATCCCCGCGTTCCACCGTCGCGAAGACGTCCTCGATCGAGGCGCACGGCACCTCTTCGAGCCCCTCGATCCCGAGCGTGCGTAACGCCTCGGCGGTGAACGTGCCCGCCGGGCCCAGGTATGCGTATCGTGTACTCACTCGATGCCCCCCGTTTCCGCTGCGTCCGCGTCCTCGCCGTTTCCACCTTCATGCACTTGCGCGACGCGGACGCGGTCCTTTCCATCGGCTTTCGCCTGGTACACTGCATCGTCGGCATGCCTGAGCAGCGACTCCTTGTCCGTCGCATGCACCGGATACGTCGCGAGCCCGATGCTCACCGTCAAGCGCAGTAGGGGCTCCCCGTCGACGTCGAGGAACGCGTGCGCCGCCACTGCTTCGCGGATCTTCTCGGCGACGATCAACGCTCCTGACTCGTCCGTTTCGGGCAGTATGACGGAGAACTCCTCGCCGCCATAGCGGGTCACGACATCGACCTCACGAACCGCGGAACGGATGACACCGCCGAGGTCGGCGAGTGCGCGGTCTCCCGCCAGATGTCCCTGCGTGTCGTTGAAGCGCTTGAAACCATCGATGTCGAGCATGAGCAGCGAGAAGGTCTTCTCGTAGCGTCGCGAGCGCTCGAGCTCCTCGTCGAGACGCTGCTGCAGGTAGCGGTAGTTGTACAAGCCGGTGAGATCGTCGGTCACCGACAGACGGTGCGTGAGGCGGTACAGGCGCGAGTTCTCGACGGCCACCACGAGACCGGTCGAGACCGCCTTGAGCACCTGCATCTCTCGCTGCCCGAGCCGCTCCATCGAGGACGGGTCGGTACAGAAGAGCACGATCATGCTCTTGTGGTCCTGGATCGAGCGGCAGACGAGGTGCTGTCCGGCGAGCTCGAGCTGCCCATCGGTCTCGATGGCGACCGCGAACCGGTCCGGCAGATCGTCGGGCTTCCGGGTCAAACCGCTACTCGCGCTGAGTAGCGTCTCGTTCTTGCGCTTGTCCATCACCAGCACCGTGGCTCCGGCGATGCCGATCGTCCGGCACAAGGTCTCCACTATGTCGGCCCCGACCCGATCGAGATCGAAGCTCGAGTGCACCATCTCGTTGACGTCGAGGATCGCGTGGAGCTCGTCTACCCGGCGCTGCAACTCCTCGGCCATGAGTCCCCGTTCGAGCACCGCCTCTCCTACCTCGTACTCCCGCTCCCGGTGTCGCTCGCTCATCACGGAGGAGAGCACTCCCACGTAGAGCACCGCGAGACCCTTCATGCCGAGGAAGAGCGTTTCGTGCCACTCGGCCAACTGGTAGACCCATGCGTGCGAGCCGAGGTAGACGAGTGTCGCAGCGACCGCCGCAAGGAGTGCGGGGCGACGCTCGAGGAGGTGACCGTAGAACACGACGAACGCGAGGACGACGGCGAGGATCGGGTCGCCGTACCCGTGCAGAGCGGCGATGAGCACCCCGACGGCCACGAGGTCGACGGGCGCGGCCCACACGAGGATAGTCTCGAACGCGACGTGCCCGAACCGGGACGCGAGCACGACACCGATCGTGGTGGACGTGGCAACGAACGTCCCGATCAGCATGAGCGGTCCGTAGAGTTGTCCGGTACCGGTGGCAAGCCCCGCCCACACGAGCAGCCAAGCGATGACCGCCAGGATCACCCGCGTGGCGGTGTACGCCCGCTCGTTCAGCAGCAAGCCTGAGTATGTCCGATCAGCCACGCTCGCTCCCCGCTGCCGATACGCGCGCGTCTGCGAGTCGGAGACGCGCTATAGTGCCTCTTGGGTAAGTATAGTGCCTTAGAACTGCATCGGCACACGAAGCGTCCCCTCTACCTGCGAGGACTCATACATGGATCCGGACCGGATACGGACACTTCTCGAGGCTGTCGCGGGCGGCACGCTGTCCGCAGACGACGCCCTCGAGCGCCTACGGTCGCTCCCCTACACCGACCAGGGCGACGTCAAGATCGATCACCACCGCGCTCTGCGCTGCGGGTTCGCCGAGGTCATCCTGTGTGAGGGCAAGAGCGCCCGCCAGGTACGCAACGCCGGCCGGGAGATCCTCGAGCACGGCGATGTACTCCTCGGCACGCGGGCGACCGCATCGCACTACCAGTCGCTCGCCCAGGTCGCCGCCGACGCCCGCTACTTCGAGCAGGCACGCATCATCGTAGTCGACCGGCGCGAGGAGCGCCCCGCCGAGGGCCACATCGTCGTCGCGACCGGCGGAAGCGCCGATGCGCCCGTCGCCGAGGAAGCCGCGATCTCGGCCGAGGTCATGGGCAACCGCGTCACCCGCCTCTACGACGTAGGCGTCGCGGGCGTCCACCGCCTGCTCGCGCACGAGAACGTGCTGCGCAGCGCTCACGCCATCATCGCGGTCGCAGGCATGGAAGGTGCGCTCCCCTCGATCGTGACCGGTCTCGTGCGGTGCCCGGTCATCGCGGTGCCCACCTCGGTCGGCTACGGTGCGAGCTTCGGCGGTGTCGCCGCGCTCCTCACCATGCTGAACTCGTGCGCCTCGGGCATGGCGGTCGTCAACATCGACAACGGGTTCGGCGCCGCAGCGATGGCAAGCCGGATCAACCACTCCGCCGCAGGGCTCGCCGCGTGCATCGAGCCGGCCGAAGGCGATGCCTACATTCCGCCCCAAGGCACAGCGCACGCCGAGGACGACACGCCGTGATCGGCTTCCTCGACTGCGCAACCGGCATCTCCGGCGACAAGTTCCTCGCCGCGTGCATCGATGCGGGTGCCTCGCTCGACGCGGTGAATGTCGCAGTCGCCGTGGTCGCTCCCGAGGCGGTCGTACGCACCGACCGGGTACTCCGCAGCGGCATCACCGCACTCTCGGTCACGGTCGACTCGACCGCCGAGGAACCTCGTTCGCGCACGTGGTCGTCGATACGCGAGACGATAGGAGCTGCCGGGCTCGCGCCGGTGGTGCGCGACCGTGCGCTCGCGGCCTTCACGCTGCTCGCCGAGGCCGAGGCGCGCGTACACGGCACCGAGCCGGCGCACGTGCACTTCCACGAGGTCGGCGCCATCGACTCGATCGCCGATGTGGTAGGTGTCGCCGCCGCGCTCGCCGACCTCGGGCTCACCCGCCTCATCTGCGGTCCGGTCGCGGTGGGCTCCGGTACGGTCACGACCGCCCACGGCGTGCTGCCCGTCCCCGCACCCGCGACCGCGCTGTTGCTCGAGGGCGTCCCGGTGTACGCCGGACGCGCGCCCGGCGAAGCCACGACGCCCACCGGCGCCGCGCTCGTCCGCGCGCACGCCACCGGGTACGGACCGCTCCCCGCGATGGTGCTCGCCACCACCGGCCACGGCGCGGGCTCGCGCGAGACGCCACCGGTCGCCAACGTCGCGCGCCTGCTGCTCGGCCGCGAGGCTGCGCCGGTCTCCCCGGCGAATCCGGACGCCGCCGGGGCCGTTGACCTCTCCGCCGACCCTCCGCTGACCGAGGAGCCGGTCGTCGAGCTCGCCACCGCCATCGACCACGTCACCGCCGAGGGCCTCGCCACCTGCCTCGAGCGCGTGCTCGACGCCGGTGCGCTCGACGCGTGGCAGACGCCGGCCTGCATGAAGAAGGGGAGGCTCGGGGCCGAGGTGACCGTGCTTGCCGTCCCGTCCGACGCCACCCGGCTCGCGACCCTGCTCGCCGAGCTCACCGGCACGCTTGGCGTGCGCATCGCACCGATGACGCGGCTCGTAGTCGCCCGCGAGTCGCGCACCGTCGCCACCTCGCTCGGTACCGTGCGCGTCAAGGTCGCCGGCCGAGGGGCCTGGCGCCGTGCGCGCATCGAGCACGACGACGTCGCCGCCATCGCACGCGAGCACGACCTGTCCCCCGACCGCATCGCCCGCACGCTCGAGGCCGAGGTGGCCCGGGAGCTCGACAGTGAATAGCGTGAGCGGCTTGCTGCGTCGCCTCACCAGCCCGCCGCGCGGTGGTGCCCGACACCCGCCGCGCGAGCCTCACGCGATCCGGTAGCGCTCGCCCTCCTCGGCGAAGAACCCCTCGACCACGAGCTCCTCGAGTGCCCGCTCCACTGCGGCAACGTCGGCACCGGTCTCCTCGGCGAGTTCCGGTGCCGTGGTGCCGGGTGTGGTCATCACCGCCCGCACGATGCGCGCCCGCAGCTGCCGGTGCGAACCCTCGAACGCCGACTGACGCGTGTGGTGCCGGCTGCGGCACGACGGGTTGGGTACGGTGCGCTTGAGGTGCACGCCCCAGTCCATGAGCGCGTAGTACCACGTGCGCGGGTCGTCTCGGTCGAGTGTGACCTCGACGAGCGGGAGGATGACGCTGTCGGGCACCTCGGCAGCGTCGGCGAAGAACTCATGCAGGTAGACGCTGCGGATGTTCGTCTCGATGTAGGGGCGCGCCTCGCCGTACGCGAACGCGAGCACGGCTGACGCGGTCGCGGGACCCACACCGGGGAGCGCGAGGAGCGCATCGTAGTCGCGCGGGACCTCGCCGCCGTGATCGCACACGATGGCCTCCCCGGCGCGCTTGAGCGCCACCGCGCGCCGGTTGTAGCCGAGGCCCTGCCAGTGCTCGAGCACCGCGTCGAGCGGCGCGGCGGCGAGCGCGTCGGGCGTGGGGAACGCATCCATCCAGCGCTCGAAGAACGGCACGACGCGCGCGACCTGGGTCTGCTGCAGCATGACCTCGCTCACAAGCACCGCGTACGGGTCGCGCGTGAGGCGCCACGGCAGGTCGTGGCGGCCGTGCTCACGGTAGTGGCCGAGAACACGCTCGCGGAATGCCGAGACCTCCTCGGCAGAGAGCGCGGGGGGCGCGCCGGACTCGGCACGCGCCGCGCGCTGCGTGCGTGCCCGTCTGCCCGCCATGCGGGTGCCTCCTAGAAGCGCCGCGTCCGGCCGCCTGCGCCGGGACGCCGGCCCGGCCCGCGGCGACCCCCGCGGAACATGCTCCTCTTGACCGTCAGCCTGTCGTCCTGGGGGACGAAGCGGTCCTTGTACTCGAAGCCCTCGACGTCACGCGTCTCGATCGCCGAGCCGAGCACCCGCTCTATCGCGCGCAAGGACTCGAACTCCTCGTAGGCGAGCAGCGTGATGGCCACGCCCGTCTCGCCGGCGCGTGCGGTACGGCCGATCCGGTGCACGTAGTCGTCGGGACTGTCGGGGACGTCGTAGTTGATGACGTGCGTGACGCCCTCGACGTGGATGCCGCGCGCCATGACATCGGTCGCCACGAGCAGGGCATGCTTGCCACGCTTGAAGTCCTTGAGGGTGCGCTCGCGCTGGCTCTGCGAGCGGTCGCTGTGTATCGTGTCCGCCTCGACACCGCTGCTCTGAAGTGCCGCTGTCAGCCGGTCGGCGCGTTGCTTGGTACGGGTGAACACGATGGCGCGATACTCGTCGATCTCGTGCAACAACGCCACGAGGAGTTCGGTCTTCTGCTCGACGGCGACGGGGTAGAGGTACTGTTCGACCGCGTCGACCGGCACGGACGCAGGAGAGACGTCGACCCTGACAGCGTCCTTGACGACGCCTCCGATGACCCGCAACACCTCATCGGAGAGCGTGGCCGAGAAGAGCATGTTCTGGCGCTCTTTCGGCAACAGGCCGAGGATCTTGCGGACATCGGGCCAAAAGCCCATGTCGAGCATGCGGTCAGCCTCGTCGAGCACGAGCATCTCCACGCCGGAAAGGTCGATCTCGCCCCGGTTGTGAAGGTCGAGGAAGCGTCCCGGGGTGGCCACGAGCAAGTCGACACCGGAGCGCAGTCTCGAGAGTTGCGTCGTATACGCGACGCCGCCGTAGACCGCAAGCACCGAGTGCCCCGTGTGCTTCGCGACGGTGCGCGCGACCTCCTCGATTTGCACGGCGAGTTCACGGGTGGGCGTCACGACGAGCGAACTGATGCGGCCGCGAGGGGCCACCCGCTCCACGATCGGCAGGACGAACGCCGCGGTCTTACCGGTGCCGGTCTGGGCGCACGCCAGCACGTCGGAGCCCTTGAGGGCGATGGGGATGGCCTGCTCCTGGACAGGCGTGGGACGTTCGTAGCCGAGCTCTTCGATCGCGGCAAGCGTCTTCTCGGACAATCCGAGTACGGTGAACTCCATACATCTCCTCGGCAGGTCGCGCTGAACGAACGGTCTAGCACTGGCGGGCCGTCCCCGCTGGCGACAACCCCCTACCGATGATACACCTCACGGGCAAGCGACGGTTCGCACGCGACCGGCCGCCAGGGTCTGCCCGGGAGCACGCCTACGAGAATGCGACGACACCCGCTGCGATCGCGGTGTTCATGGCGACCCACAGCACGCTCGTCGCCCACACGACCGTCTGCCGCGTGATCAGGCCGTACGCGGTCCACAGCACGCTCATGAGCAACGCAGCGCCCACCGTGATGAGGCTCAAGCCGCCGACCGCCTGCAACCACCAGATCTGGTAGACCTGCGGCACAGCGGTGAAGGGGTTGATGATGCCGACGGCGAAAAGCACCCGTTCGAGATAGGGCATGATCTCGGCGGCGGTACGGGGCTTGAAGGTGTGCGCGATCATGGTGCGGACTGCAGTCATCGTGAATGGTTCTCCATCGTGCTCGCGGGTGGTCTATACGCAAACGAGCGAGGAGTATCCACCCGAGGCGGCGTCCTGCGCAAGAGGGTGTCACCAGTCCGTTACCTTGCGTCCGGCTACGGGCGAACGCGCTGGTCAGCCAGCGATGATGAAGTAGCGGCAGTGGAGGGATTCAGGGCAGTCTTTGGGGACTTCGGCGGCCCCGTGCGTCCAGACGAACCCCTCGACGAAACACGTGCAGCGGACCCGTTTGCTCTCGGGCTTGATCGTGATGTCATGGACATCGTCGTCGACCATGACCTCCCGCCACCACGTGCACTTGCCTTTGATCGGCGAGAACGGGTCCACACCGGCTCCTCACTCACTCACCAGGCACCGCGGCGATGCCCGCCAAAGCGACGCGAGAACACCTCGCACCGCATACCACGATTGATGTGTACCCCGTTTCGCTGGCACACCCGAGGCTCCTGGTGGATACATCGGCACGAACGCAAGAAGGTCCCGCCTGTCAGCAGGACCTTCCACGTGTGTAGTGGTGCGGGTGAGAGGAGTTGAACCTCCACGGGCCGAAGCCCACATGGACCTGAACCATGCGCGTCTGCCGTTCCGCCACACCCGCATTTGTAGCAGGTAGGCATGGTATCACATGGGCGGAACTGCGGAAACTATGGATTATCCTACTCGTACGGAGAGTAGAGAACGTGAGTGTCGTTCTCCGACGACGGCATCGGTTCGACATAGACCTGGGTCTCGAACCCGTGTCCTTCGACCCGGAACAACATGTCACCACGGATCGCTATATCAGACGTCCGCTCGACGATCTCCCAGCCGGATGCAGGCAGCTCGGTCTCGAGCTCGACGATCACGTCCGCGAAATCGCGTGCTGGCACGAATGCCGAATAGCCCCCCGTGAAAGCATCTTCTCTGACGCTCTCTGTCCCCGCAGGAAGTGGCATGTCCGGCGGGAAGCCGGAGGGCAGCTCCGTATCGCTGTCGGAAACGGGATCCTCGTCACCATCAGATTCGGAAGCGGCGTTCTCCTCGGCCTCCTGCTCTGTGACAGGCTCGGGCGCGGTGCTCTCCTCATCACCGGTCCCGCATGCGACGAGACTCGATGTCAGTGCAAGCGCGAGCGCAACGAACACGATCTTGGTCCCGGGCAGTCTCATGGGTCTTCCTTTCGGGGCGAACGGACAAAAGCGCCGCCCGTACGCCGCAACAGAGGGTCCCTTCATTCTACATGAGCGTCCGGAGTGTCCCGGTGAGGCCCGAAAGTCTCTGTGTGAATCTCCTTTCATAACGGTTATTATATACTGAACGTTGGGAACGATACGAATCATGCGACCCCACCCGGTCGCTCCTGGCCGCGTCCCGACCAGAGGAGCGCAACGACATGGAGACGAGAGATGACCGCGAACAACGCAGGGCCGCCACGCTCGACAAGCTGGCCGGCACCCTCGAGCAGGCCGGTTTCCCCCACGGGATAGCGCGCGTGTACGCCGCCCTCACGCTCGCCGAGGGCGAGGGCATGGCCACGAGCGAGCTCATCGAAGAACTCGGCATCTCCAAGGCGTCGATCAGCAACGCGATGCAGTTCCTCGTAGGCACCCGTCTGGCCGAACGCTACCGGGTACGCGGCTCGCGCGAAGCGCACTACCGGATCGTCGAAGGTGTGTGGGGCGAGATCTTGTCGAAGAAATTCGCGGCGATCTCCCAAACGCGGCGCCTGGCCGAGGAGGCCATGAACGAGGTCGAGTCGCCACATGCACGCAGGCGGCTCGCAGAACTACACGAGGCGTACGCATTCTTCGAGACGGAGTTCGCAGACGCGGCACGACGATGGACCGAAAGGAAATCACGATGACCACACCCGCCATCAAAGTCGAGGACCTGTGCTTCTCGTACGGCGATATCGATGCGGTCAAGAACGTCAGTTTCGAGGTGATGCCCGGCGAGATCCTCGGGTTCCTCGGCCCCAACGGCGCCGGGAAGTCCACCACCATCAAGGTGCTCACCGGCCAGCTGCCGCCCAAGAGCGGCCGTGCGGAGATCCTCGGCAGGGAGACCGGGCGCGACGACCCGGTCATCCAGGCGCAGATCGGCGTGTGTTTCGAGGAGAAGAACCTCTACCTCAACATGTCGGCGCTCGAGAACCTCGACTTCTTCGCGTCGCTCTACGGCATCAAGGACCCGGACTCGCTCGAGGTCCTGCGCCGCGTGGGCCTCGCGGATCGCGCCAAGGACCGCGTGCACAGCTTCTCCAAGGGCATGCGCCAGCGCATGATGATCTCGCGCGCGTTCATCAACAAGCCCACGGTGCTCTTCTTGGACGAGCCCACCGACGGGCTCGACCCCACGACAGCCGCCCAGATACGCACCACCATCCAGGAGGAGGCCGACCGCGGTGCCGCGGTCCTGCTCACCACGCACGACATGAACGAGGCAGACCAGCTCTCGAACCGCGTCGCGTTCATCAACGAGGGCGAGATCGTCGCCCTCGACACCGCCGAGAACCTCAAGCTCAAGTACGGCGAGCGCTCGGTGAAGG
>SKMN01000030.1 GCA_007121015.1 Coriobacteriia bacterium | reverse complement strand
TGCGCGCGTGCGCGTATTGCACGTAGTAGACGGGGTTCTCGGCAGACTGCTCCTTTGCCAGCGCGATGTCGAAGTCGAGCGGCTGGTCGGTGGAGCGGCGCAGGAAGAAGTAGCGCGCCGCATCCGGGCCCACCTCGTCGAGAAGGTCCTCGAAGGTGACCATCTCGCCGGTACGCTTGCTCATCCGCACGACCTCACCAGCGCTGAAGAGGTTCACGAGCTGGCCGATGACCACGTCGAGTTTGCCCTCATGCCCGAGCGCGGCGACCGCGGCCTCCATGCGCTTCACGTAGCCGTGGTGGTCGGCCCCCCAGATGTCGATGACGCGGTCGAAGCCGCGATCGTACTTGTCGGCGTGGTAGGCGATGTCGGCGGCGAAGTACGTGTAGGAGCCGTCCGCCTTCTTGAGCACGCGGTCCTTGTCGTCGGCAAACGCCGTGGAACGGAACCACGTCGCGCCCTCGTGTTCGTAGATGTGGCCGGCCTCGCGCAACCGCTCGATGGTGTGCTCTATCGTGCTCGCCCCGCTCTCCGCGGCAAGCTCGTGCAACGTGCGCTCCGAAAACCACACGTCGAACTCGACGCCCATGCCCGAGAGCACCTGCTTGAGGTGCGCGAGCACCTGTGCGTACGCCTTCTCGCGGAAGTGCGCCTCGCGCGCGGTCGCATCGGCGTCCGCCCACGCCTCGCCTTCGTCGGCGAGGATCTCGCGGGCGATCTCGACGATGTAGGCGCCCCGGTAGCCCTCCTCGGGAAACTCCACGTCGCGGCCGCACAGCTCGAGGTAGCGAGCGGCGACCGAACGGGCGAACACGTCCATCTGCACGCCCTGGTCGTTGATGTAGAACTCGCGCTCGACGTCCCATCCGGCGTGCGCGAGCACGCGCGCCATGCTGTCGCCGAGCGCCGCCCAGCGTCCGTGGCCCACGTGCATCGGCCCGACGGGGTTGGCCGAGACGAACTCGACCTGCACGCGGCGGCCTGCGCCCTCGTCGATACGGCCAAAGTCCGCTCCCTGCGCCCGCACGTCGACGAGCACGCGCTGGAGCGCGTGGGCCGAGAGGCGGATGTTGATGAAGCCGGGTCCCGCGACCTCGACGGCGGCGACGTCCGGGTGATCGGTGACGCGCGCGGCGAGCGCCTCGGCGAGCGCGCGCGGGTTCATCCCGGCCGCCTTGGCCGAGGCCATCGCAACGTTGGTCGCCCAGTCGCCGTGCGCTGGATCGCGCGGCCGCTCGATGCGGGGCTCGGGGACGGTGGGAAGTGGGATCTCGCCCGCTTCGACGGCGGCGTTGAGCGCATCGCGGAAGAGTAGTGCGACGAGTTCTCTCACGGGCGGCGGGCTCCTCGACTCGGCGGGCACGGGGCGGGCCATTCAGGATAGCGCGAGCGCTCGTGTGCGGCAATCGCCTGCCAGGAATGTCGCGAGGCCTACTCGTAAGCCCTGCGCAGCATCTGGGCCACAATTGACGGCCGCTGCGGTTCCGACACCCTACTTCACCTTCAGCACGTCGACGTAGGACGTGCGGCCACCGTCGGCCTCCTCGGGATGCTCGACGTACGCGATCGCCACCTCGAGCATGCCGTCGTCATCGAGATCGATCAGGTCCAGCGACGTGATCGTGTCGTACACGGGGGAGACAAGCGGGGCCCCGAAGCCATCGCCGCTGTTCAAGAACACCTCCACACGGCCCAGGTACGCACTCTTGTACACGTGTGGTTCGGTGTCCACCACCACGACGATGTCGCTCAAGCCGTTGCCGTTGACGTCAGCTATGGTGACTCCCCTGACCCGCTGGTCCCACTCAGCAACCGTGTAGAGCTCCTCGACCCGGCCGTCAGCGAGCGTGCCGACGACCAGAGACGGCTCCCAGCGCCCGGGCTCGATAGGGAGGTAATCCCTCATCATAAGGATCTCGTCACCGGGTGAGTCGGCATCGAGGTCTCCGGTCGCGATGATCCAAGGATCACCGAGGTCCAACTCGAATCTCTCAGCCGAAGTCTCGGTCAGTAGCGTGAGCTCATGATCCCACTCATCAGGACCCGGCATGGTAGTTGTGTTGACCAGCCACCCGGCATCGCCATTGTCGCGGTACGTGCCGATGAGCCCGCTTCCGGAAACGCTCGCTACCCAATCGAGCGAACCATCCGGTCTGAGAATGCGCAACTCGGGGTCCTGCTGCCCATCATCGTCTTGCGTCGGCGAGACGAGCGCCCCGATCGTCACCCCATCGGGAGAGTCGGCGACCAGCAGGTAGGGGTGATAGTCGACCTGCTCCGAGGTCATCTCTGTTAGGCCGCCCGGGCTGATGCTCAGCGTCGACAGCCAGCGCTGCCAGCCAGACAGCTCATCATCTCCCGAGGTGACGGCCATCACCGTCGCGGAGTCATCCCCGGGAACGACGAGCACCTCATCGATGCGTGGTGCTTCGAGCAGGATCTCGGTCGCCA
Source organism: Coriobacteriia bacterium (assembly GCA_007121015.1). Lineage (GTDB taxonomy): Bacteria > Actinomycetota > Coriobacteriia > Anaerosomatales > SLCP01 > SLCP01. The sequence goes on along the minus strand of SKMN01000030.1, from coordinate 35,035 downwards.
TGCCGTCTCCGGTGACGTCTGCCAAGACGAGTTCGTGGTATTCGTCGGTATTCCCGTCTAGCCCGATTCCGTCAGACGCCTCGCGTACCATCACGATCGCGCCGCCCCATGGCTGTAGCTCTCGAGGAAGCATCCAGCTGCCATGTGCATCGGTGAGCGCCTGGTACTCGCTCGAGAACCGCAGCAGTTCCTCGAGGCGAGTGCCGTTCAGAGCGAGGAGCGAGCCCCCCGCTAGGATGGCCGGCCCCTCCGGGAGCACGACCCCGCTCACCGAAGGGTCTCCCCAGGGGCCCCGTGAGATGTCCGGGTACCCCTCGATCACCCGGGAGGCAACGGGATAGAGGCCGGGTTCAGACTCGATTGCGCACCCTGCAGGAGCGATCGCCGTGAGGAGGGATGTGGCGAGGAGCAGGCGGAGCCCCACCGCTCCTCGCGACAGGCCGAACTGCGTCATCTCCATTGGGCGACCATCCCCCTAGTTACGCCTTACAGAAGATACGAGAATCGATATGCGTACACGTGACTCAGGGTGCCCCCATGCCGTACTTGATAGGCAGGTACGCAGGCGCCCGTTACGGACACGTTGCCAACGAGGGTGCACGACCCTTCGGCCGCGGTTCGGGTCTCGCCCGCTCACCCCTCGAGCCGAGGGGCGGCCGGCGGGGCCAGCACCGGCTCGTTGGGCACGATCCTCGGCTCGGCGAGTCCCTCGGCTCCGAGCACTTCTCGCAACCGCGTGACACGCCGGTACTCCGGATCGTACTCGTCGCCGGTCGAGCCGGCTCCTGTCCAGCAGTAGAAGAGCTGCGTGAAGCCGGGGCCGGCGGTAGGCACGTAGTTGTTGAAGCGCACGCACTTCTCGAGCGCGGCGAGCATCGAGCGGGGATCTTTGAGCAGCAACATCCCCTCGGCATCGGCCACCTCGGCGTGGCGCAGCTGCGAGCGCCGGTGCCCGAACGCGATGTACTCGGAGACGACGATGAAGAACACGATCACCGGGAACAGCCACGCCACGAACAGGAGCATCCGCGCGTCCATCGCGGGGTTGACCTCCTTGACGCCCTCCTCGGTGTAGATGCGCACGAGCCGGGTGGGCTCTCCTGACGGGTCCTCCCGGGCGGTGAGCCCGTACTCGCGGATCGTCCACAGCGGCGCCATGATCGCGGTGACTCCGGTGGCCCAGATGGTGTCGCCGGCGCGCAGGCGGGCCATGAGGTTGGCGAACACGGCGCGCTGCTCGTTAGGGGTCAGGCGCTCGGCGAGCCCACGCGTCACGCCCACCACCGGCCGGCGCTGCCCCTTGGCGAACACAAACGCGTTGACGTTGGACGTCTCGAGCACCCACAGGGCGGGCGCGACGTAGACGCCCACGCCGAGCGCGACCGTCCCGGACCACAGCGCGAACGTCACCCCGATGTTGTCGAATACGATCGCCCATCGCCCGGGCTCCTCGGTCACCAGCGTAACGGCGATGAGCACGACACCGAGCAGGATGGCCGCGAACGCGGCGCTCGCGGCGAGCAGCAGCACGATGAAGGCGGCGAGCTCGATGCGGTTGCGGTCGACGCGGTCCCACAGCGGCTCGATCCGCTCCGTTCGCACCGCCGCCGGTCGCGCCGCCACCACCGTGGCCCTACCGCCGCCGGCTGGCGAGCTCTTCGGCCAGGTCGTCGAGGGTGAGGCCCTCGCGGAGCATCACCACGAGCACGTGGTAGACGAGGTCGCCGATCTCGTAGCACAGCTGCTGGGGATCGCGGTCCCGCGCTGCGATGATGACCTCGCTCGCCTCCTCGGCGATCTTCTTGAGGAGCTTGTCCTGGGGCCCTACGAGGAGTTTCGCGGTGTAGGATTCCTCTGACGGCTCGGCCTTACGTTGCTCGAGCACCGCGTAGACCTCCTCGAGCACCGGGCCGATACGCGGCCGTTCGGGAGGCGCGGGGTCGCCGAGGACCGCGCGGACGTCGTCACTCATCGGGCGCCTCCTCGCTGCGCTCGGCGATCACCGGACGGTAGAAGCAAGTGCGCTCACCGGTATGACACGCAACGCCCTTCTGGTCCACCAGTACGAGGAGCGTGTCCGCGTCGCAGTCGACGAGGACATCGTGCACGGTCTGGATGTTGCCGGACGTCTCGCCCTTGCACCAGTACTCCTGGCGCGAACGGCTCCAGAACCACGTCCGTCCTGTCGTGACGGTACGCCGGACCGCCTCGGCGTCCATCCATGCGACCATGAGTACCTCGCGCGTGTCGTGCTGCTGGATGACCGTGGCGATGAGGCCTTTCGCGTCGAAACGCAGGTCCTCAACGCGCACACCCTCCGTCGCCTCGTGCTGGTGCTCGCTCATCGAATCCACTCTCCTGCCACTGGTGATCGGGCTTCTTCGGCCACCTCGACGAGCCGCACGGGTATGCCGTGGGACGCGAGATGCGTCTTGATATCGTGTACCCGGAAGGTACCGAAGTGCAGCGTGCTGGCCGCGAGTACCGCGTCGGCGTCGGCGTCGACGATGACCTCGGCGAAGTGCTCGAGCGTGCCGGCACCCCCGCTCGCGATCACGGGGATCGAGAGCTCGCGGGTGATCGCGCGCGTGAGCGGGATGTCGTAGCCCTCGTTCGTGCCGTCGCGGTCCATGCTCGTGAGCAGGATCTCGCCGGCGCCGAGCCGCTCTGCCTCACGCGCCCACTCGACCGCGTCGAGTTCGGTGTTCACCCGTCCGCCGTTGATGAAGACCTCCCAGCGCTCGCGGTCGCCCGCGATGCGCTTCGCGTCGATGGCCACCACGATGCACTGCGCGCCGTAGATGCGGCTCGTCTCGGTGACGAGCGACGGCGCGCGCACGGCGGCCGAGTTCAGCGAGATCTTGTCGCACCCGGCGGCGAGCATCGCGCGGATGTCGGCTGCCGAGCGCATGCCCCCGCCCACGGTGTAGGGGATGAAGACCTCTTCTGACGTGCGAGCCGCCACCTCGAGCATCGCCGGCCGCTCCTCGTGACTCGCGGTGATGTCGAGGAAGACGAGTTCGTCGGCGCCCTCGCTGTCGTAGAAGGCGGCGAGCTCGACGGGATCGCCCGCGTCTTGCAGGTCGACGAAGTTCACGCCCTTGACCACGCGTCCGGCATGGACGTCAAGACAGGGTATGACCCGTTTCGTCAGCACCGGCGCATCACGGCTCCACTCCGTAGCCCACCGCGATCGCCTCGGGCAGCGTGAAGGCTCCCTCGTAGAGAGCGGTGCCCACGATCGCGCCCTCGACACCCGGGCCGATCGACGCGAGGTCGCGGAGGTCGTCGAGCGTCGATACGCCACCCGACGCGATGATTGGGATCTCGATCTGGCCGGCGAGCGCACAATACGCGCCGTAGTTGGCGCCCTGCTGCATGCCGTCGCGCGAGATGTCGGTGTAGACGACGCGTCGCACGCCGAGGAGTTCGAGTTCGTGCACGAGCTCGAAGACGCCGCGCTCGGTGCCCTGACGCCACCCCTCGATCGCCACCTTGCCGTCACGGGCGTCGATACCCGCGACCACCGCCTCGGGATACGCAGCGCACGCCGCAGCGACGAACTCCGGCTCGGTCACGAGCGTGGTACCGAGCACGCAGCGGCTGACGCCGGAGTCGATGAGCGCCTCGAGCGTGGCCATCGAGCGGATGCCGCCCCCGGTCTGGACGGGCACGTCGACGGCGGCCGCGATGGCGCGCACTGAATCGATGTTGGCCGGCGTGCCGTCGCGCGCCCCGTCGAGGTCGACGACGTGGATCCACTCGGCGCCGCCCTCGGCCCACACGCGCGCCTGCGCGACGGGGTCCTCGTTGTACACGGTCACCTGGTCGTAGCGGCCCTGCTTGAGGCGCACCGCCTTGCCGCCAAGGATGTCTATCGCGGGAAAGATTTGCATCTATGCACCCTCCTGTACGATCCGGCCGAAGTTCGCGAGTACCGCAAGTCCCGTCGCCGAGGACTTCTCAGGATGGAACTGCACGGCATACACGTTCCCGGTTCCGAGTGCCGCGGCAAACGGCACCCCGTATACGGTCGACCCGATGATACAGGAAGAATCCGCAGGTACGACGCGGTAAGAATGAACGAAGTAGAACGCGCTCCCCTCCTCGATGCCCGCAAACAGGCGGCTCGGACGCGGGTAGTCGACGGTGTTCCAGCCGATGTGCGGGACCTTCACGCCGCCGGGGATCCGTTCGCAGCGTCCTGAGACGATATCGAGCCCCTCCCACTCACCGTCCTCGAGGCCCACGGACGCGAGCAGTTGCATGCCGAGGCAGATGCCGAGGAACGGCGTGCCGGCCGCGACCCTCTCGGTGATGACGCTGTCGAGACCGGATCCACGCAGGTTGTGCGCGGCGTCGCGGAACGCGCCAACGCCCGGCAGCACGATGCCGTCGGCCGCCCGGACCGCCGCCGGGTCGTCGCTCACGACGACACCCTCGACGCCGGCGTGCTCGAACCCCTTCTGCACGCTGCGCAGGTTGCCCATCTTGTAGTCGATGATGGCGATGCGCGGCGTCACAGCGCTCCCTTCGTCGACGGCACGCCCGCGACCCGCCGGTCGATCTCGACCGCTTCTGCAAGCGCGCGAGCCAAGGCCTTGAACGCGGCCTCGACGATATGGTGCGCATTGTCGCCGGCGAGTTTGTGTACGTGCAGCGTCAGGCCGGCGTTCTGAGCGAACGCGACCATGAACTCGCGGGCGAGCGACGTCTCGAACGTGCCGATGAACTCGATCGGCAACTCGACGTCGTACGTGAGTCCTCCTCGGCCGGAGATGTCGATGGCAGCAAGCACGAGCGCCTCGTCCATCGGGATGGCCGCCGAGCCGTACCGCCGGATGCCCGTCTTCTCGCCAAGCGCCTCGGCGAGCGCGGAGCCGATGCAGATGCCCACGTCTTCGACGGTGTGGTGCGCGTCGACCTCGAGGTCGCCCTTCGCGTCGACGGCAAGCGAGACGAGCCCGTGACGCCCGAACGCGTCGAGCATGTGGTCGAAGAAGGGGATCCCCGTCGACACGCGGACCTCACCGGGCACATCGAGGTCGAGCGTGACCGTGATGGCGGTCTCCTTCGTCTCCCGCACGATAGAACCTGTACGTCCCATGGCTAGTAGCCCAACTCCCCCACCGTCCCGTGGCGCGCGTGCGCGCCGTTGCCGAGTATCTGAGAGGCCTTGCGCGAGGAGAGGATCTCTCCCATGGCGGCCAGGAAGCGCTCGTTCTCCTCATCGGTCCCCACCGTCACGCGCAGGCAGTCCTCGAGACCCGGCGTGCGCGTGAAGTCGCGGATGAGGATCGAGTAGTTGTGGAGCAGGTCGCGCCAGAGCGCAGAGGCGTGGTCGATGCGGAACAGGATGAAGTTGGCCTCCGACGGGTAGACGGTCACCCCGTCGAACGCGGAGAGCCCGTGCATGAGCGTGTCGCGCCCCCGCATGATGTCGCGGATCGCCTGCTGGAACACCACGCGTTCGCGGAAGACGGTCGCGGCGACCCACTGGGCGAAGGCATCGATCGAGTAGGGCTGGCGTACTTTGGTGAGCTCCCGGACCACGTCCTCGTGCGCGAGCAGGTATCCCACGCGAAGGCCCGCAAGGGAGAACGCCTTGGAGAACGTGCGCAAGATGACGAGGTTGGGGTGGCGCTCCATGTGCGGGCGCATCGTGTGGCGGCTGAACTCGAAGTACGCCTCGTCTACGAGCACGATCGCGTCGGTCGCGTTCAAGATGTCGATGAGCACCGTCTCCGGCGTGATGTTGCCGGTGGGGTTGTTGGGGTGCGCGAGCATGACGACGTCGATGTCACCCTCGCCGAGCCGCTCGAGCACCGCGTCGGCGTCGACCGAGAAATCCGCCGTGCGCGGGATGCGCACGAGCTCCGTCCCGCTCACCTGCGCGTCGATGCCGTACATCGTGAACGTCGGCGGCGCGTCGATCATCTTTCGCCCCGGCCCGCCCCACGCGAGCAGTAGGTCGAAGATGAGCTCGTCGCCGCCGTTGCCCACGAGCACGTTCGACGGCTCTAAGCCGTTGGCCTCGGCGATGAGTCCGCGCAGCGTGCTCGCCATCGGGTCCGGGTAGCGGTTGAAGCGGAACTCCCGCAACCGGCTCGCGAGCTTGTCGATGATCTCGCCGGGCAGGTTCGCCGGGTGCTCGTTGGCGGCGAGCGCGATGTCGACCTTGAGGTCTTTCGCGTCGTAGGGGACGAGGTGTTCGAGTTCTGGCCGAGGAGCCCGCATGCGATCCATGCCTACTCCTCCCCGTCGAGCTCGGTCATCGCCTCGAGCCTGAGCGTCACGGCGCGCGCGTGCGCGTCGAGACCCTCGGCGTTCGCGATGAGCGCGGCGGTGGGCCCGTCGAGTTCGAGCGCCTCGAAGGAGTACGAGAGCACCGAGGACTTCTTGACGAAGTCGTCGACGGAAAGTGGGCTCGAGAACCGCGCCGTCCCGCCCGTGGGCAGGACGTGGTTGGGCCCGGCGACGTAGTCGCCCACGCTCTCGGGCGTGAAGTGGCCGAGGAAGATGGCGCCCGCGTTGCGGATCGAACCCAAGATGTCGAACGCATCGGCCATCTGGATCTCGAGGTGCTCGGGCGCGATGAGGTCGACGGCGTCGAGGGCGGCGACGATATCGGGGCACACGACGACGAGTCCGTTGTCGCGCAGCGAGCGCTCGATGACCTCGCGGCGGGGCGCCTCGGTGAGAAGAACTGCGAGCGCCTCTTCGACCTTGCCCGGCAACTCGGGGTCGGTGGTCACCACGTAGGTCGCCGCGCGCGGGTCGTGCTCGGCCTGCGCCATGAGGTCGATGGCGACGAACGCCGGTAGCGCGGTGTCGTCGGCGAGCACGCAGACCTCGCTCGGGCCGGCGAGCATGTCGATGCCCACGTCGCCCATGACGAGCTTCTTGGCGGCGGTGACGTAGGCGTTGCCCGGCCCGACCACCTTGTCGACGCGCGGGACCGACTCGGTGCCGTATGCGAGCGCCGCGATCGCCTGCGCACCCCCGACCTTGTAGATCTCGTCCACGCCGGCCTCTGCGGCCGCCGCGAGCGTGTAGGGGTTCACGGTGCCGTCGGCAACGGGGGGAACGACCATCGCGACCTCGTCCACGCCCGCCACGCGCGCCGGGATCGCGGTCATGAGCACGCTCGACGGGTAGCACGCCCGCCCGCCGGGCACGTAGATGCCCGCGCGCGCGATGGGGGTCACCTTCTGGCCGAGGAAGATCCCGCCCTCCTGTGTCGTGAACCACGACTGCGGCACCTGGCGTACGTGGTAGTCGGCGATGGCGCCGGCAGCGTGCGCGATGGCGTCGAGGAACTCGGTACCCACCGACGCGACAGCGTCGTCGATCTCCGCTTCAGTCACCGCGAACTCGTCGATGGATGCCCGGTCGAACCGCTCGGTATACTCGCGGAGCGCCTCGTCGCCGCGCGCGCGAACCTCGTCGACGATACGGGCGGCCACGCCGAGGACCTCGGCATCGACGCCTCCCGACCTCGTGAGGTCGGACTCGGCCAGGTGCTTCCCAGGCTCAAGTACGATCGTGCGCAACATATCGGGCGCAGCCCCTCTCGTGTACTTCGGTGTGCGTGTGTCGGTCGGTGCGGTGGTGCGCGTGTACGTCCGTGCGTGCGTGCTGCGGTTCGCGGACTATTCTACCGGCACGGCAGAAAGCTGCTCGGCCAGGTGCGTTATGCGCTCGGGATCGGTGCGCAGACTCGCCGGATTGGCGACGAACCGTGCGGTCGACGGGAGCACGTCTTCGACGATGCGCAGCCGGTTCTCGCGCAACGTCGTGCCTGTCGCCGTGATATCGACGATCTGGTCCGCGAGCCCGATGAGCGGCGCGATCTCGATGTTGCCGTGCAATTTCACGATCTCGACCTGCACGCCCTTCGCGGCGAAGTGGAGCTCGGTGATACGCGGGTACTTCGTGGCCACCCGGATCACCCCGAGGTGGCGGTAGTGCTCGGCCACCTCGGCAGCGGCATCCTCGGGCTCGGCCACGACGAACCGGCACCCCCCGAATCCGAGGTCGACCATCTCGACCACTTGGAGGTCCGCCTCGACGAGCATGTCCTTTCCCGCGATCCCTACGTCGACGCCACCGTAGGCGACGTACGCGGGGATGTCGGTGGGCTTGGCGATGACGAACTCGATGTCGCCGGCGGTGACGATGAGTTGTCGTCCGGCCTCGGCCAGCTGTCCTACGTCGACGCCTGCGGCGCGCAGCACTGTGAGGGAGTCGCTGAAGAGCGCACCCTTGGGCACGGCGAAGCGAAGCTTCCCCGTGCGGTTCGTGGTCAGGCGCGACATCATCGGGCCTCACCCCCTCTCGCGGGCGGAGCAGGCAGCGGGTCGCCGAGCGGCTCGGCACGCTCGCCGCTCCGGTCGATACGGACGAGGTCGTCTCCTTCTGCGATGAGCGCCTCGTGCGCCCCGGCGGCGCGCGCCTCACTCAGGACCGCCGGGCCATCCGCCCCGGGGGCGACCCGCACGCGCCACCCCGCCGCACGCATCCGCTGCGCGCCCGCGAAGACCCGCACCGCGTCCCCTCCACCCACGACCGCGTCGCATCCGCCGACCGCGGTCCGCACGCCCTGCTCGGCACACGCGATGTGCAGCCGCTCGATACCGAGCGCGAAGCCTGCGGCGGGCGCCGGTCTGCCGAACGCGGAGAGCACCGCATCGTAGCGGCCACCGCCGCCCACGGGCAGGCCGAGTCCGGGCGCGAGTACCTCGAACACGACACCGGTGTAGTAGTCGAACGCGCGCATCGTCCCGAAGTCGACCGTCACACGGGCGGCGGCGCCGGTCGACTCCAGGAGCGTCCACACCTCGGCCAGGTCGTCGAGTACTCCGGCGCACCCGCATGTCGCCGCGACCGCGCGACACTCGTCGATCGCCTCTCGTCCGCCCTGGATGCGCGGCACCGTCCGTATCGCCGCAGCCACCTCCGGGTCGATGCCGGCACGCTCGGCGAGTCGCTCTATCTCGACGAGGTTGCGATCGTGTGCGGCAGTGAGCACCGCCGCACGCCATGACTCGTCGGCTCCCGATGCGTCGAGAAGCGCGCGCAACACCGCGACCGTGCCGAGCGCGATCGTGTACCGCGGAAGGCCGGTCGCGTCGATCGCCTCGGCGAGGATGGTGATGACCTCGGCGTCGGCCGCGGGACCGGCGGCTCCCACGAGCTCGACGCCGGCCTGCGTGAACTGCCGGGACTGTCCGCGAAGCGACGCGTGCTCGCGGAAGACGTCCGCCGTATACCTCAACCGGAGTGGCAGCGGCTCGTCTCGCAACCTCGCTGCGGCAAGCCGCGCGATCGGCACGGTCATCTCCGGCCTGAGGGCGAGCAGGCGACCGTCGGAGTCGAAGAGCCGGAACGCCGTGCCCTTGAAGCCCGGACCCGCCCCGGCCTCGAGGACGCTGTGCACCTCGACGACGGGCGTCTCGACGAGGCCGTAGTCCCACGACTCGAACACGTCTGCGAGCGAGCGCGCGAGCGCGCCTCGTTCGGCGGCCTCCTGGGGTAACACGTCGCGGAACCCACGTGGCGTCACCGGCTGCACTGTTCCTCCTATCGGCGTCTCATCGGTAGTACACTACACTGTAGTGATATATCACTGGAGTAGTATAGCAGGCACTGCGCCCGGGTCAAGGGCGGGTGCAGGATGAGGATGGTCCCTAGCGCCTTCCCCGCCCCTCTTACCGCTCGTTGATAGCCGATGCTCCGAACAGCTCGATGAGCTCGGCGTGCAGGCCGGATGAGGCGGCATCGACGCCGGAGGGCATCTTGAACGTCTTGACCGCCCCGTTGCAGCGCACCTCGAGGAGGAGCGCGTCCCTACCCGGATACGTCTCCACGATGCGGCGCAACCGATCGGCACGCCCGTTGTGCAGCGCGCCCTCGTCGGCCTCCACGACCACCGTACCCGGCGGACGCGCGAAAACGCTGCCGTCGAAGGGCTGCACCTCGTGCACGATGAGCTTGACGCCCCGGTCCGAGTTCTCGACCTTCGCCCTGAGTCGCACGACCGCATCGACGGCCACGGTCGTGAGGTTGGCTTCGAGGACCTGCGGGAAGAGCACGGCCTCCGCGAACCCTTCGAGGTCCTCGATCGTGGCAATCGCCATCATCGAGCCCCGCTTGGTCGGCTTGCGGTCGAGCGCGGTGATGATGCCGGCGAACCACCCACTCGCACCGTCACCGGCCTCCTCGAGCTCGCCGAAGCTCATCGTCCGCGACGAGCGCACCACGTCGGCGATCTCGCGCAACGGGTGGTCCGAGACGTAGATGCCGAGCATCTCCTTCTCGAAGGCGAGCAGCATCTTCTTGTCCCACTCGTCGCCGTTGGGCGGCGGGACCTCATCGGCGAAACCCGAGCCCTCCTCGGCGGCGAACATGTCGAACATCGAGAACTGGCCGGCCGCTTCGTCGCGCTGACGCTTGACCGCTGCGTCGACGCACCCGTCCATGAGCGTCATGAGATGCTTGCGCGCATAGCCCGTCGAGTCGAACGCGCCCGCCTTGATGAGCGCCTCGAGGGTCTTCTTGTTCATCGCCGTCATGTCGACCCGCGCGCAGAAGTCGTGCAGGCTCGCAAAAACGCCGCCTGCCTCGCGCGTCGCGATCACCCGGTCGACGATGCCCTCGCCGACGCCGCGGATCCCGGCGAGCCCGAACCGGATGCCCTCGGGCACCGCGGTGAAGTTCCGTCCGGACGAGTTCACGTCGGGCGGGAGGACCGTCATGCCCGCGCGGTTGCACTCGGCGACGTACTTGACGATCTTGTCCGTCTTGCCGGTGTAGGAGGTGAGCACGGCGGCCATGTACTCGGTCGGATAGTGCGCTTTGAGGTAGGCGGTCTGCATCGTGATGAGCCCGTAAGCCGCCGAGTGGCTCTTGTTGAACGCGTACTCTGCGAACTTCTCGATGTCCTCCCACATGCGCGCCGCGAGTCTCTCGTCGTAGCCGCGTTCACGCGCGCCGTCGATCCAGTCGGCCTTCAGGGCGTCGAGGACGTCCTTTTGCTTCTTGCCCATCGCCTTGCGCAGCTTGTCGGCCTTGGCCGCCGTGAAACCGCTCATCTCCATCGAGATGCGCATGACCTGCTCCTGGTAGACGACGGTCCCGTACGTCTCTTCGAGGATCTGCTTGAGACGGTCGTCGTAGTAGGTGACCTCGGCCCGGCCGTGCTTGCGGTTGACGAAGTCCTTTACCATCCCCGAGCCGAGCGGGCCGGGCCGGTAGAGCGCGAGCACGGCGACCATGTCTGCGAAGGTGGTGGGCTTCAGCTCGCGCAGCAGCTGACGCATACCGGGCGACTCGACCTGGAACACGCCGACGGTGTCGCCCCGGCGAAGGAGTTCGAACGTCGCCTCGTCGTCGAGCGGGATGGTGTCGGGGTCGATCTCGACGCCGTGGTTCTCGCGCACGTTGCGGACCGCCTGGGCTATGACGGTGAGCGTGCGCAGGCCGAGGAAGTCCATCTTGAGCAGGCCGAGGTCGGCGATCGTGTTGCCCTCGTACTGCGTGACGACCGCGTCGCCCTTCGTGTCGCGCTTGACCGGGGTGTGGCAGTAGAGCGGGTCGCGGCAGATGACGACACCGGCTGCGTGCACGCCCTCACCGCGCACGATGCCTTCGAGAGCGCGAGCGGCGTCGATGATGCGCTTGGTGTCCGGGTTGGTGGAGTAGTCCTTCTTGAGATCGGGGTTCTGCGCGAGCGAGGAGTCGATCGTGGCCTTGAGATCGTCGACGATCATCTTCGAGATGCGGTCGGGGACCCCGTACGGATAGCCGAGGACGCGGCCGGCATCGCGCACCGCCGCGCGCGCCTTCATGGTGCCGAACGTGATGATCTGCGCGACCTTGTCGTCGCCGTACTTCTGGCGCACGTAATCGATGACCTCGCCGCGCCGCTCGTCGTCGAAGTCGATATCGATATCTGGCATCTCGGTGCGCTCGGGGTTGAGGAAGCGCTCGAAGAGCAACCCGTTGGCGATCGGGTCGAGGTTCGTGATACCGAGCGAGTACGCGATGATCGATCCCGCCGCACTTCCCCGGCCCGGACCCACGCCGATCCCGCGCTCCTTTGCCCACTGCACGAAGTCGGCCACGATGAGGAAGTATGCCGCGTAACCCTTCCCGTTGATGATGGAGAGCTCGTGGTGGAGCCGTTCCATCGCCTCGTCGGGCACCGGGTCACCGTAGCGGGCCTTGAGCCCCTCGATGCACTCGGCTTCGAGGAACGTCGCTTCCGAGTGACCCTCCGGCACGCCGAACACGGGGAAGACCAGTTTGTCGAAGTCGAGCTCGACCTCGCAGCGCTCGGCGATCTCCAGCGTGGCCGAGACAGCCTCCGGATACGACGCCATCACGTCTGCCATCTCTTCTGCGGTCTTGAGGTAGAACTCCTCGCACGAGAACTTCATCCGGCCCGGGGTGTCGAGTGTCGAGCCGGTGCCGATGCACAACAGCAGGTCCTGGGCGGTCGAGTCCTCCCGGGCGACGTAGTGGACGTCGTTGGTGGCTACGAGCGGCAACCCGAGCTCCGCAGCGAGCGCGGTGATCTGCTCGTTGAGCGTGGCCTGGTTCATACCGTTGTCCGCGACGATGCCCTGGTCCTGGATCTCGAGATAGAAGTCTCCGTCCGCGAATAGGCGCGCGTACGTCTCGGCCCACGCGCGGGCCTCTTCGGGCGCTCCGCGCTCGATCGACTTGCTCACGAGCCCGCTCATGCACGCGCTCGTGCCGATGAGCCCCTCGGCGTGCTGCTCGAGGAGTTCGAGGTCGACCTGCGGCTTGTAGTAGAAGCCGCCCACCGACGCCTCGCTCACGAGCGCCATGAGGTTCCGGTAGCCGATCGCGTCTTTCGCGAGCAAGAGCAGGTGGTAGAGGTCGGGTTTACCCTCACGCGCACGACGGGACCCGGTCGTGAAGTAGATCTCGCAGCCGATGATCGGCCGGATGCCCGCCTTCTGGGCGGTACGGTAGAACTCGATGGCCCCGTACATGGCGCCGTGGTCGGTGATCGCGAGTGCCGGCATCCCCTGGCCGGCGGCGGCCGCCACGAGCGCCTCGACACGGGCGGCCCCATCGAGGAGCGAATACTCGGAGTGGGTGTGGAGGTGGACGAAGGACACGACGCTAGCTCGCCTCGCTGTCGCCGAGGCGGTCGAGGACGGTCCGATACCCGTCCGCGCCGTAGTTGAGCGCCTTGCTCACCCGGCTGATCGTCGTGGCGGAGGCACCGGTGACCGCGTGGATGTGGGCGTAGTGCTCGCCGGCTGCCAGGAGACGCGCTACGTGGAGGCGCTGGGCCATGTCCTGGATCTCCTTGATGGTGCAGAGGTCCTGCAGGAGCGCGTACGTCTCCTCGGCGTCCTCGAGGGCGAGCAAGGCTCGCAGCAACTCGTCTACCTCGGGCGTTCTCAAGCGGTCCTCGGGCATGGCGTCGGGCTGCTCCCCCATCGGCATCGAACACAAGATGATGTGGTCAGCATAGCACGCGATGCCGACATTTGGGGCTTGCGGATAGCCGAACGGCTGTTCGAGCGCGACGGGCGGCGAGCTCCCGCACCGCTCCGCGCCGGCTACCCTCAGGCGACCCGGTTGACGAGCGAGCCCACGCCCTCGATACGAATCTCGACGGTATCGCCCTGAGAAAGCGGTCCGATGCCCGACGGCGTCCCGGTCAACACCACGTCACCCGGGACGAGCGTCATCACGCCGCTCACGAAACTCACGATCTCGTAGACGTCGAAGATCATGTCCGAGGTCCGCGCGGACTGGCGCCGCTTGCCGTTGACGTACGACTCGATGAGCAGGTCGCCCGGGTCGACGTCGGTCTCCACCCACGGCCCGAGCGGGCAGAACCCGTCGAAGCTCTTCGCGCGCGTCCACTGGCCGTCCTTGCGCTGGAGGTCGCGCGCGGTCACGTCGTTGGCGCAGGTGTAGCCCAGGATGTTCTCGCGCGCCTGTTCAGGGGTCGCGAGGTGGGTCCGCCTGCCGATGACCACACCGAGTTCAGCTTCGTAATCGACGCGCCCGATGCCTGCGGGGAGGCGGATCGAGGACCCGGGACCGCCGGTCGCCGTGGGCGGCTTCAAGAAGAGCACCGGCTCCTCGGGGAGGGAGCGGCCGAGTTCGAGCGCGTGACCGCGGTAGTTGAGCCCGACGCACACGATCTTGGTCGGGGCCACGGGTGCGAGGAGTTGCGCCTCGGCGAGATCGACGGTGCCCTCCGGCTCCCACTGCGCGAACGGCTCATCGGAGATGAGCGTCACGGTGGCGTCGTCGGCCAGCCCGTATCGGCAGTCCTCATCGGCGAGAACCCGCACGACCCGCATGCCGTGCTCCTTGATCCACTCGACCGGATCGTCTTGCCGATTAGCTTCCATGTGGTACGTCGGTTTCCTGCCGAGGATGCGCGAGGCCGTACTCGATGGAGTCGACGAGTGCCTCCCACGATGCCTCGATGATGTTCTCCGAGACGCCTACCGTACCCCAGCTCTTCTCGCCGTCGGCCGTCTCGATGAGGACGCGGGTGACCGCGCCGGTGCCCTTCTTCTCGTCGAGCACGCGCACCTTGAAGTCGGTGAGATCGAAGTCCTCGAGTGCCGGATAGTAGCGCCCTATCGCCATGCGCAGCGCCTTGTCGAGGGCGTTGACCGGACCGTTGCCCTCGGCGGTGGCGATGTAGCGGTGACCGGCGACGTAGAGCTTGATGGTCGCCTCGGTCATCACGCGCCCATCCTCGCGCTTCTCCATGATGCAGCGGAACGACTCGAGGGTGAACGACGGCTCGTAGGACCCGAGGCGGCGCTTGAGCATGATCTCGAGGCTTGCGTCGGCGGTCTCGAAGGAGTAACCGCGGTGCTCGAGCTCCTTGATGCTGTCGAGCACGGCGCCCACCGTCTCCTGGTCGCCGGAAAGATCGATGCCGAGCTCCGCGGCCTTCATCGTGAGCGAGGCGCGTCCGGCGAGCTCGCTCACGACCACGCGGGCGAGGTTGCCCACCGCGGCCGGGTCGATGTGCTCGTAGGCTTCGGGCAGACGCGCTGCCGCACTCGCGTGCACGCCGCCCTTGTGAGCGAACGCGCTCGCTCCCACGTAGGGCTGGTGCGGGTCGGGCGCGATGTTGCCGGTCTCGGCGATGAAGTGCGCCACCTCGGTGAGCAGCTTGAGGCGGTCACGCGAGATGCATTCGCGGTCCATCTTGAGCACGAGCGAGGGGATGATGACGAGGAGGTCGGCGTTGCCCGCGCGCTCCCCGTAGCCGTTCGCGGTCCCCTGCACGTGCGTGCAGCCGGCCTCGACTGCCACGAGCGAGTTGGCGACCGCGCAGCCGGCGTCGTCGTGCGCGTGGATACCGAGGGGGACGTCGACCTCGAGCGCGACCACGCCGGTAGCGCGCATCACCT
Organism: Coriobacteriia bacterium; assembly: GCA_007121015.1. Taxonomy (GTDB): domain Bacteria; phylum Actinomycetota; class Coriobacteriia; order Anaerosomatales; family SLCP01; genus SLCP01. The sequence continues at coordinate 19,604 of SKMN01000030.1, read as the reverse complement.
CGTGCGGCATCGTGCCCCCGTTGGTGTCGCAGAGCACGACCGCGTCCGCACCCGCCTCGGCCGCCGCGCGCACGACCTCGAGCGCGTAGCCCGCGTTGTGGGCGTAGCCGTCGAAGAAGTGCTCGGCGTCGAAGAACACCGTGCGGCCCGCGGCCTTGAGGTAGGCGACCGAGTCGCGCACCATGCGCACGTTCTCCTCGAGTGTCGTGTGGAGCGCCTCGGTGACGTGGAGGTCCCACGCTTTGCCGAAGATACAGAGCGCCTCGCATCCCGTCTCGAGCAGGGCAGCGAGTCCCGCGTCGTCGGCCGCGGCGGTGTCCTTGCGGCACGTCGAGCCGAACGCGGTCACGACCGCCGTCTCGAGGTCGAGCTCGTGCACGCGCTCGAAGAACTCGGCGTCTTTCGGGTTGGAGCCGGGGAAGCCGCCCTCCACGTAGTGCACACCGAGCGCGTCGAGCTTCTGGACCACGCGTAGCTTGTCCTCGACCGACAGCGAGAGCCCCTCGCGCTGGGTCCCGTCCCTCAGGGTCGTGTCGTAGAGGGTGATCATCTGTGCCGCCCCTTCGCCCCGTGCCGGCTCCTACACCCGATCCAGCCACGCGTCGTAGGCGCGCTCCTTGCCCTGCGCCACGCGGAAGAACGTCTGCTGCAAGTCGCGCGTCACCGGTCCCGCGTCGCCCAGCACGTGACCGTCGACCGACCTCACCGGCACTACCTCGGCGGCCGAGCCGGTCATGAACATCTCATCGGCCCCGTACAGGTCCGTCCGGACCAGCGACTTCTCGACCACCGTGTAGCCGAGGTCCCCGGCTATGGCGACGATCGACGCGCGCGTGATGCCCTCGAGGATGCCGTCGGATATCGGCGGCGTGAAGATGGTGCGGTCCTTGACGACGAAGATGTTCTCGCCGGTCCCCTCGGTCACGATCCCCTCCTCGTTTAAGAGGATCGCCTCGGCGTACCCGTGACGGTTCGCCTCGATGCGCGCGAACGAGCTGTTGAGGTAGTTGCCGGTCGCCTTGATCGCCGGCGGCAGCGAGTTGATACCGCGCTGGCGCCACGACGAGATGCCCACGTCCACGCCGTGCTCGAGTGCCTCCCGGCCCAGGTACGTCTCCCACGGCCACGCGGCGATGCTCACGTTGACCGGCGCAGGCAGCGGGTCAAGCCCCATGACCCCGTAGCCACGGAACGCGATGGGGCGGATGTAGCAGATGGTGAGCTTGTTCTCGCGGATGGTGTGCTTGACCGCGTCGACGAGCTCGTCGACGGTATAGTCGAGCTCCATGAAGAGCATCCGCGCGGAGTGCTCGAATCGCGCCATGTGGTCTCTGAGGCGGAAGACAGCCGGGCCGGCGTCGGTACGGTAACAGCGGATGCCCTCGAAGACGCCCGAGCCGTAGTGAAGCCCGTGGACGAGCACGTGCACCTTTGCCTCTGCCCACGGAACGAGCTCGCCGTCCATCCAGATGTAGTCGACCTCGGGCAGTGACATGGTCCGCACCCCTTCCCCGTCTACGGTGTGACGTACCAGTGTACGCCACCCGCGTGGCCAGGTGTAGAGGTGACCTGCCGAGGAACCCTCGCCGCCCGGCGCTGCCCCGCGAGCCCTACGCTCGCCCGAGCCGCCCCGCAACGAGGTCGCCCATCGCCGCGGTGTCCACGACGCGCTCCGCGGGCGTTTCCTCATCGGCGATGTCGCGCGTGCGCCACCCCTCGGCGAGCACGCCCTCGATCGCGCTCGACAGCGCGTCGGCCGCGTCGTGCATCGCGAAGCTGTGGCGCAGCATGAGCTCGACGGAGAGCAGCATCGCGAGCGGGTTCGCGATCCCCTGGCCCGCGATGTCGGGCGCGGAGCCGTGGCTTGGCTCGTAGAGCGCGGTCCCGTCGCCGAGCGAGGCGCTCGCAAGCATGCCGAGCGACCCGGTGAGCATCGAGGCCTCGTCGGAAAGGATGTCGCCGAACATGTTCTCCGTCACCACGACGTCGAACTGCGCGGGCCAGCGGATGAGCTGCATCGCGGTGTTGTCGACGAGCTGGTCCACCAGCTCGACATCGCCGAACTCGGCGGCGTGCAGCGCGTGGACGACCTCGCGCCACATGCGGCTCGACTCGAGCACGTTGGCCTTGTCGACCGAGTGCACCCTGCCGCGCCGCGTGCGCGCCGCCTCGAACGCCACCCGCGCGATGCGCTCGACCTCGAACTCGCGGTACTCCATCGTGTCGTAGGCACGCTGGCCTGCCGCGCCGCCCACGCCGGCCTCGGGCACGTCGTACTCGCGCGCACGCTCGCCGAAGTACAGCCCCCCGGTCAGCTCCCGCACGATGAGCATGTCCACGCCCTCGAGCGCCTCGGGCTTCAAGGTCGAGGCCCCCGCGAGCGGCGCGAAGAGCTTCACCGGCCGCAGGTTCGCGTAGAGCCCGAGCGCCTTGCGTATGCCGAGGAGCCCTTGCTCGGGCCGCGGCTTGTCCGGGTCGGTCGTGTCCCACTTAGGCCCGCCGATCGCCGCGAGCAACACCGCGTCGGCCGCGTGCGCCGCCTCGAGCGTGGCGTCGGGCAGCGCGGTGCCGGTCTCGTCGATCGCGATGCCGCCGAGCAGCGCCTCGGCGAACTCGAAGCCCACGCCCTCGCGCGCGCCGATCGCGCCTAAGACCTTGACCGCCTCGGCGGTGATCTCCGGACCGATGCCGTCTCCGGGCAACAGGCAGATGCGGTACGTCGTGCTCAACGTGAGCCCTCCCTCGCGTGTCGCGTGCATGCACCGCCCGCGCAGTGCACCCGGGCGTGTGCGACAGTGTACTGCACTCGCCGCCTCTACATTTTATTAGTATTCTGGCCGAGGAGGTGTAGACGATGGGCTACCAGCGCAAGCAGGTGCAGATCTCGGCATTCATCGCCGAGGAGACCAAGGCCGCCCTCGACCGCTACGTCGAGGCCACGGGGCTCAAGAAGAACCGCGTGATCGAAGAGGCGCTCCAGCGCCACCTCGCCGCGATCGACGAGATCCCCGCCAAGTACATCATCGAGACGGACATCGTGGTCACGCCCGAGAGTTGGCAGATGATCTGGGACATGATCGAGACGGAGCGGGAGCCGAGTCCGGCACTCGTCCAAGGCTGGAAAGACCACTACGAGTTCATCAGGACTGACGGGAGATCGCTCGAGGACAAGCTCGATCTCAGTCACCTCGCCGCCGAGGACGAGGGCGCCGATGGAGACTAGGGCTTTGCGTCCCGAAGACCGGCAGGACGGGTTCCGCTCCGGCCAACCCGATATCGACGAGTTCTTTCAGCGCTATGCCGGACAGAACCAGTTCCGCCACCACATCGGTGTGACCTACGTCATCCTCGCCGGAGACGTGATCGTCGCCTACGCTACCGTCTCAGCCGGTCACATTCGTCCTTCCGAGCTGCCACCCGAACTCGCCACCCGCCTGCCCTCGTATCATGCGCCCCTGTTGCGGCTCGCTCGCCTCGGCGTCGACGCCCGTTACCAGGGCCAGAGGCTTGGCACAGAGCTCATCCACACGGTGACCGACATCGCTCTTGAGATGCGCGCCCGGGTGGGCTGCGGGGGTATCCTCGTGGACTCCAAGCCCGAGACGGTCGCCTTCTACGAGAAACGCGACTTCCGCCGCACCGCGGTCACCTCCCGCATCGCAGGCGCGGGCGCTCCGCCGGTGCGGCTCTTCGCCGACCTGCGTCACCTCTGGCGCGCCGGCGATCCCGCACGCATCGACGAGGGCCCCGAGATCGCACTGGCCGCCGAGTTCCGGCGCCGCGCACGCGAGCTCAAGCTCTCCCCCGCCGAGGTGGCCCGAGCGGTCGACGCGCTCCTCGCACCGGACACCTCCTGAGCCACGCACCTTATGCGGACCCGTTGCGAGCCCGCGCACTAAGTGAAATCATGATACAATACTTCCCAGCTGGTGTTATGCCGCTTTTTTCTTCTGTGAATTGTGTGTGTTTCGCGATTCCCGACCCAAGATGCGAGATACTGTTGCCATGCGAGAAGAACAGAGCATGCCACACAGCCTGGACAACCTCACAGATGAGGAGCGCGCGGAGCTCGAACGGCGGCGTGAGTACGAGTGCGAGCAGAGGCGCCAGCGCACCCTCCTCGCCATGACCGCGCTCGCCGTGCTCGCCATCCTTCTCTTCCTCGCGTCTTTCTCGTACGAGGACTCTCGGCTTGCGCGCGATCCGGGCAGGCCCGTATACGATATCGACCCGCGGGAGGCGGCTCGGGCGATCGACCTGCCAGTGGAGTCGCTCTACACGCTCCTGCCGCCCACCATCCACGGGTTCGCTACGAAGGCGAACCACAACGTGCCCTACGCGCACGGCATACAGGCAGAAGCGCTCTACGATCCGGACAACATGGAGATCCAGCTGGCTTCGCCGATGAACGTCTACTGCCTGCTGACCGCGTGGGAGTCTGAGGGCCAGGCCGCACAGGACATCGAACGGCTCACGGCCGATTTCACCCTTGAGGCCGCGACGACCGTTCTCGGCGAGCGGGCGAGTGTCGTCAACACCGGTTGGGACGCAGACCGGGGTCGCTACTTCGTCGGCTACCACACTCAGACCCTCTCGCTCGTCGTCTACTCGACGTACACCATGAAGATCCCTGAGCAGAAGAACGATGACCTCAAGGTGTACGGCGATATCGCCGCTGCCGAGACCATCGACTTCATGTTGCAGGAGTTGGCCACCGAGTGAGCAGCCGGGAGCAGAGACGGAAGCGTCGCGAACTCGAGGACCGCGCGATCTTCGCCGTGAAGGTCGCGTTGCTGGGATTCGTCATCTATGCATTCGTGTCGATGAGCCTTGCACCGGTCGAATCCACCTGTACGGCATGTCACTCAGCCGTGGCCGAGTCCCATACCGAGCAGCTACACGCAGCCGTCTCGTGCAACTCGTGTCACAGTGGCACGACCATCACGGAGCGGCTGAACTTCCGCGTCAGCTACTCACGAATGATTCCAGCCACAGCACTGGGAAGGCAGCCGGAGACGACGCTTGTCACCAACGACAACTGCACCTCGTGCCACGCCGAGCAGGTGCTGACCACCTTTGTCGCCGACACAGGCATCCGCATGAGCCACCGCGAGAAGCTCGCCAGAGGCTACCTGTGCTCGGACTGCCACTCCGACACCGGCCACACGCTCATCGGCGACACCATCCGGCGCGTCGACATGTTCGACTGCTTCTCGTGTCACAGCTCGCTCGAGAGCGCGCGGTGTGAGATCTGTCACGCGGGCGAGAGGACGACGGACCGCAGACCGTACCAGAGCGTCTGGCGACTGACCCACGGCGAGAACTGGCAAGCGCTCCACGGGATGGGCGGACTGCAGACATGCAACGTGTGCCACCACCCCTCGTACTGCACGAGATGCCATGGGATCGAGATGCCGCATCCCGCCGGCTTCCACTACCGTCACGGCGCAGCAGCGGTGGCCGTCGAGACCGAAGGTGTCTGCTACACGTGTCACGACTACGAGCGGTTCTGTTACGCGTGCCATCAGATGGAGATGCCGCACCCTGACGGGTTCCTCCAGGCGCACTCGGGTACTCCCGAAGAGGACGAAGAAAAGTGCTACCGGTGCCACAACCCCTCGGCATGTTTGAGGTGTCACACCGCGCACACGCACCCCGGCATCCCCACCGACACCCTGCGACAGTTGCGAGGGAGGCTCGGACTTGACTAACGGTACCGACAGCCTCAACTGGCGCGATGCCCTCGACATGTTCCTGCTCGACTTGCAGCAGGCGCTCGTCGCACCCGCGTCGAACCCGTCGCTCGCCGTCTTGAGCCTATTCATCGTGGTGGTGCTCCTGGCCATCCTCGTGCTGCTGGTGGTTTCGGTCTACCTGTTCGTCAGCGGCAAGGGCAAGGGGATCACCTGGGTCCGGCCCAAGACGACCCGCCGGGAGATGTGGATCAACCGCGCCCTGCTGCTCGTGCTCCTCGCCGCGATAGCCGTCCCCTTCACGCACTACACACAGGCCGAACGCAACTGTCTCAACTGCCACTCCGACGGCGCACACAAGAGGTCGCTAGAAGAGTCGGTCCATGCGGAAGAGAGCTGTATCTCCTGTCACATGAAGCCAGGCGTGAGCGGGTTCGTCCAGCAGAAGGTCGACTTCACCCGATGGGCGCTCGTATACCTTGCAACAGACGAGGTGCCGCCGACCGAGCGCCTGAGGGGCAACGTCGCCGACGCGGCGTGCCTGAAGTGCCACAGGGAGGTGCTGAGAGAGCCGAGCCTCATCTACAACCTGCGCGTCAGCCACCAAGAGATCAACGACGCCGCCTCCCGGTGCGTCGACTGTCACAACCAGGTCGGCCACCCCGGTGTCACCACGCCGGTGCGTGTCGCGAACATGGCGACCTGTCTGCTGTGCCACGAGGGCAACGAGGCATCGAGCGAGTGCAACGTGTGCCATCTCGAGGACGTGGGCGAGGGCGCTCGGCCCGCCAAGCGGGACTTCCCCCAGCGGCTCGAGGTCGATGTCTCCTGGGACTTCTGCTACGACTGCCACGACGAGAGCAGCGAGTGCCTCCCGTGCCACGGCGTGACGATGCCGCACCCGCCCAACTGGGAGGGTACCCGCTACGTGTGGGACGAGTTCGTAGTCCCCGGTCATGCCCGCCCGGCTGCGTTCACCGCTAAGCAGGTGTGCTGGAGGTGCCACTACTCCGAGCGCGGTCCGTTCACGCAGGGAGACGCGTTCTGCGAGCAGTGCCATGAGATCCAGGTCCACGGTCCGGACGCACAGACGTTCTGGTCGCACCGCCGCTACGACGCGCGCGAGTGCACGGGCCTTTGCCATGCGGCACGGGTCTGCACCGAGAACTGCCACACGTATCGTGAGCCGGTCACACTCCCGCCGGGCAGGAACTATCCGTTCAACGTCCCTAGCATCGGGGGCCGCATAGATCGCTGATCCGCACGATATCCACGCTATAGTGGACGCGTGCCAGAGAAGAGAGCGTACGCCAGGAAGGGAGCAGCAAAGTGGAGGAGCACGTACATATGGGGGACGCGCACTACGAGCAGGGCGAGTACGCCAAGGCAATCGAGGAGTACTCGAAGGCCATCGAGCTGGATCCGTCCGATGCGAGCGCGCACTTCAAGCGAGGTCTCGCCTGGTTCGCGCAGAACGAGTACGCGAAGGCTGCCGAGGACTACACGCAAGCCATCGAACTCGACCCGTCGAATGCAGACGTATACTACCGTCGCGGCATCGCGCGGCAGAACCTCAACCAACTCGACGAAGCCGCTGGCGACTACACGAAGGCGATCGAGCTCGACCCGTCCAATGGTCGCGCATACAACAACCGCGGCATCATCCACCACCGGAACGATGCGCTTGAAGAGGCGGTCGCCGACTACTCGAAGGCCATAGACCTCGACCCCTCAGATGCGTCCGCGCTGAGCAACCGTGGGTTCGCTCGGATAGCGCTGAGCGCTATCGACGAGGCGATCGCCGACTACTCGAAGGCCATCGAACTCGACCCCTCAGGTGCGACGTACTACACCAACCGTGCAGTGGCCTGGAGGGCAAAGGCACGCACCGTGCAAGCCCACGCCATCGAAGACTACTCGAAGGCCATCGAACTCGACCCGTCCAATGCGACCGCCTATATGAACCGCGGGATTGCCTGGCGGGAGATAGGGCGAGATTACGAATCGACTGTCGATTTCGCCAAGGCACAGGAACTCAATCCGGACATCATCGGCGCACCGTAGAAGCCCATGAGGCATGAGTATGACCCGCAAGACCATTTCGAGGGCAGCACCTTCTAACAGGCGCTGATGTGCGAGCGTCATACACGGAGCCCAGTGACGCCAAGCGTCACCCCCGATGGGCGGCTGGCTACATGACGCGGGCTGTGTCAGCCACGACCGCGTTTACGGAGCAGGCGTGTAGAAAGTCGCGCCGCTCCCTCGATTGCTCAGGTTGTGAGGGTTCCTCAGTGCGCGTCCAGGAACGAACAACGTGTACGCCTCATCGGCCTGAAGGTGTGTCGATGGTGTCACGATGAGGTTGTTGCCGCTCAAAGACTTGGTGAAGGCGATGCCGTCACCAGCGCTGTTCGTCAACGTGATAGTGTCGTAGTACCTGCTCAGACCCTCGCGCACGGGCGAGTTGAACGTGACCACGAAGCTCGGATTCTCACCCCTGACACTGTTGACGACCGCGTTTGACACCGCGGAGGTGCCTCCGAGGACTTTGATCTGCTTGATAGCAGGACTGCGTGACTGCATGAACCTCGTAACCGCCACAGGGACAGGTGGAGTGCCCTGCACGAGGATGACCGGGATGCCGTTCGCCGCCGACGCGGCCCCGGCAGCAAGCGCATCGGGGTAGTTCTGTCCGGTGGCCAGGTAGATGGCCGCATCCGACAGTCCGACGGTGTCGAGCCCATACTTCGCGACCTCGATGCCGGTCGAATAGCGATCAGGTCCCGATATCCTCGTCGGGCTCGGCAGCTGACCTGCAACCGCGGCCGAGACCGCACCCGTCCCGCCAAGCAGCACGGTCTGTTTCACCGCAAGTGACGTGACGGCCGTCCTCGTCTCGGAGGGAAGCGCGTCCTTCTGGGTGAGGAGGATCGGTGCGCCTTCGAACGCGGCGATGCCTCCTGCCGCGAGTGCGTCGGGGAAGTTCTCGCCCGTGGCGACATAGGCCTTGTCGAAGCCGGGCACGCCGAGCGCCGTCCTGAGCGCAGCGGCGATCTTAGCTGCGGTGTCGTAGCGGTTGGTGCCCGCGATGCGCTCGACCGCCAGGCCTCTGCCCTTGAGCGTGGTCTCCACGGTGCCAGAGACAGCTCCCGTCCCGCCCACGATGATCGCCTTCGTCGCGCCGAGGCGGGTGATCTCGTTGGTCACGGCCGAGGGGACCGATGTCGGTGGCACGAGGAGGATCGGAGCACTGTGGGCATGCGCGAGCGGGGCTGCCGCGAGCGCGTCGGGGAAGTTCATCGCGGTTGCCACGATGACGGTCGAGGCGCTTGCAAAGGTCGTCTTCGAGACCTCCACGGCGGTGGCGACCCTGTCGTTACCGGCGATCCTCGTGAAGGGGATCGGCACAGAGATGACGGAGCCCGCCGCCGGTGTGTAGGACGCGACGCCGAAGCTTTGACCCGACCCGTTCGCGCCCCACCCGATGCTCGAACCATCGCTCCTGAGGGCGAGCGAGTAGTATTCACCGGCAGCGATGGCGATGATCCCGCTCAGCCCGGTGGGCACGCTGACCGAGGGGTCAGTGCCGAGGGCCGTTCGACCTCCCCACGCCACGACCGTGCCGTCGGACTTCAGCGCGAGGGAGTGCCGCACCCCCGCTGCGACCGCGACGACGCCGGAGAGGCCCGAGGGCACGGCGCACTGTTGTTGCCCGTTGTTCCCCCACGCGACCACTGTTCCGTTGGATCTGAGCGCGAGGGAGTGGTACCCGCCTGCCGCTATGGCTACGACGTTGCTGAGACCCGATGGGACCTGGGTCTGCCCGTAGGTGTCGTAACCCCACGCGACCACCGTCCCGTTTGCTCTCAGTGCGAGGAAATGGTCCTCGCCAGCTGAGACCGCCACGACACCCGTGAGCCCGTCGGGTACGGTCATAACTTCGGGGAAGACCGGGCCCCACGCGACCACGGTGCCATCCGCACGGGCAGCGATCGAATTGCCTGCACTGGCTGCAATGTCCACCGCATCGGTCAACCCTGCGGGTATGTCGCCAAGCATCTCGCCCCATCCGACGACGGTGCCGTCCGACTTCAGTGCGAGCGAATGACCCCACCCCGCGGCGACGGAGACGACGCTGTTCAGCCCTGGTGGTACGCTTCGCCGGCTCCAGCTCGTAGCGCCCCACGTTGCGACCGTACCGTCAGAGCGTACCGAGATCGAGTGCTCTCCTCCCCCGGCGATCCTCCCCTGGGCCGCAAGAGCCTGGTCGAGCGTCACCGCATGGGCGGACGACGGGTAGAGGCCGGCCCCGGTCGCAGACACGAACAGAGCCGATGCGAGCAGTACGGCGAGTACCTTGTTGCGCAGAGTCATCATCATCGCTCTTCTTTCAACGGTTCGAGATCCGATACTTGCCCACAAAGAGTATGCCGAGACCTATACGTACGGCAGGCCGCGAGCAAACCCATCTTACTGCCCCTCCGGCGTGCGGGGAACCGGGTGGGACGTGGAGCCCTTCGGGCGAGGACAATCGACTGCGTCGTCCTCGGAACCGTCTTCGTCACCGGACGCTGGCTGATCCGCAGTTCCGTCACCCGAAGAATCGCCCTCGGACGGCGCTGCCGCTCCCGGCGGCTGAGAACCGGTCCCGGACCCTGCGGCTCCACCCTGTCCGTCTGCATGATCCGACGGGAAGTCAGAACCGGGGGAAGCAAAGCCTTCAGTGTCTTCCATGGTCCTGCCGAGCATCTCAGCCATGAGTGCTTCAGGATCGGAGGAGTCCGAGTAGCAACCACCCACGGTGGACGAGTCGGCGTCCTCGGGCTGTATGCCGGAGCCGAGGACACCGATTCCGACCCGCTTCTCGGCCGTCGACACGCCCTGGAGGTGGGCGAACGACAACCCGAGGCCGAATAGTACAGCTACGGCGAGCACCATTCTGACGTACCTGCTCGACTGGCTCTTGGACACCGACATCATGCTTCCTCACTCCCGCGACCGACGAGTGCGGGGGTGCCGCCCCCGAAGGAACGGCACCCCCACCGACTTGCGTAACACCGCTCTTGGTGCGAAGACCGATGCGATCGGACTTCGTCACAGAGCGTCTAACCCTGGTGACACGCGAAGCAGTCAGTCTGGGGCGTGAAGCCGCCAGGAAGAATGCTTGTGTCGTGGCAGCCCTCGGTCCTACACGAACTCGGGACGTCCACGATGGCGGGAGTCGTACCATCATCGTACGTACCCCTCGGACCACCGTAATGGGCGTTCAGGTTGCTCAGCATCCGGTAGCACATGTCGGCGACAAGGCGACCGCAGAACTCTGAGCGACACTGATCGAGATCTGGATCCGTGATTCCTCCGAGGAACTGGCCGCGCGAGCGATGCTTCGCGACAACGGAGTGACACTCGAGCGAACCGTACACCATGCCTGCGACCGGATCGTCGAGACCGCCGCCCTTCGCGAGCTTGTCTTCGTGGTCCAGGAACCACGACGCGTTGCCTACGTCGTTGTTCGGGTGCGGATCGAGCGAGAAGTGGCGCAGGACCTCGGTGATCGGCGTGTTGCGAGCAGGAGTTACGACGCTGTTGGGAAGCGCCTGGTCGCCGACCATGGAGATGGAGGTGTTGATACCGCACGTCGAACCGGAGTTCATACCGCGCAGACCGTAGCTACCCATCGTTCCTACGTGGCTACCGATATCGACGGGGACCGGGTCGGGGAGGAAGCTGCGAATCGTTGCAGCGACTCCCGGAGCCATGTACTCCCACGCATAGCGGTCGGCCCCGGCGTCCGCGAGTCCGAACTCGATAAGGACTGAAACCAGTCCAAAGTAGGATGCGTTGCCTCAACCGCCTCCAATGTTGAACTGGTTGAACCCGCGAATAGCAGCCTTCTCGCAGGCCTCGTCGATGTTTGCCTGAACGCTGAACGCGGTCGGCCAGGGAAGACCCTCGCTCGTGTCCACAGCTGCGATGTCGAGTGGGGTCTGACCAAAGGCCTGGGGAGCGGTCATCAACTGACCAACACCGTACCCAGCAGCTATGATACCGGCGCCCGCCAGCATCTGCCTTCTGGAGATACCGGATCCCTCCGGTGTGATGATGTGATCGTTATCCACTGAGAAACCCTCCTTCCGAGAGTCGTGTACTAGTGCCTCGTGCCGATGCCGGTGTGGCACCGCAGGCAGACAGAGTCGAGGTTGTCGGCCGTGACCGTCGTCTCGACAACTTCAACCGCGATCGACGTCAGCTCGGATGTGAAACCGCCGAGCAGCTTGATGCTGTTGTCCGTACCGGAGTGCGGGAAGTCCCACAGCGCGTACTGGTCCGCTGCCTCAGCAGCGGCGCGCATGTCGATGTACTCCTCCGAACCGAGGTGACAGATGTTGCAGTTGTAGCCGGCCTCGCCGTACGTGGGCATGTCGTTGCGGTGGCAGGTGTAGCACTGGCCAGGACCGTCGTTGGCGCCCACGAACGGGGCCGGGTGGGTCCTGTCTGCGTGCGACTTGCCGCCGAGCTCGGCTGCGACGTCACGGAAGTAGCCGATGTTGAGGTTGTGGCAGTCCGCACACCAGACCGAAAGGGCTCCGGGGCTGCCGACGTAGGATGGGTTCTGCGCTTCGTCATTGTCGAACGCACCCTCTGCGGGGCCGGTCCACTCGGTCCAGATCGTGGGATAGTCGTTGTGCGGCACGGGACCGGTGTTGCCAGCGGTGATGAACTCGACCTCAGGTACCCGGGCGATCATGCCGGTCGGGACGGAGTCCATAGCGACCCTGTCGACCTGCTGGTTGGGTCCGACGACCGAACCGGAGGGCGAGCCACGGAGCAGCTTGTAGCCGGCCGGGGCCTCGACAGGCTTCCACACGAGCGCCTCGGCGTTGTGCACCTGGTGGCAGCTCATGCAGCTGAGCGCGGTCGGGCCGACACGGGAGTAGCTGGACGTGCCGTGGTCGAACAGGTGGCCGTGCTGGGTGGTGAAGCGGAACATCGCGTTACGACGCTCCATGTACCTGCGGACCTCTACGACCTCTTCGAGCGTGTCCATGTTCTCGTCGACCGTCGAGATCTCCACGTCGACGAGCTCTTGCCTGACCGAGCTGTCGGGGATGATGGCGCTCGCGCCGATGGTGTGTCCGTTGGTCGTGTACTTACCATCGAGCGAGTTATCATAGACGACCAGCCTCGAGCGAGCGGAACCGCCGATGTGGCAGTAGTCGCACGCGTCGTCTTGGCTGTTGGCACGGAGCAGGTAGTAGGCACCCTCTGCGCGGTGCACTGCGTGGCAGACCTTACACTTGTTGGACGTCGAGTCGTACCCGCCGTGCGGGTTGGTGACGTAGCCCAGCTGCTCGGACGTCTCGTACGGCGTGGTGTCGCCGTCGCTGTAGAGGCTCACCGTGATGGTGTCCTCGAACGCAGCGTAGCCGCCTTCGCGCTTGGCCACGTCGTCCTGCAGGTCCTGGTAGAACCAGCTGCTTACGCCGTCGGCGTTGGAGACCGTGTCAGGACCGGGCTCCACCCACGCCGTGGAGTCAGGCGAGGCGAATGCGACCGATGCGCCGGAGATCAAGAGCGCGCACATCATCGTCGCGATCAGAAGCGTTCTCACATGCATGGAACCTCCCTTCGATGTTTGCGAACCTGTGTGTGTGTTCATATGTGTAGTCACCTCCTTCCGACCTCTGACGTTACCACCCGGGTGCGCTTGAAACAATAGATATTGCTAAGAATTTCACAACTATCGTGCAAAAGGTATCGGATTTACTTATGCTGCGCATGTGACACGCCTTATGCCTTTGCCCAGGTAGGAAACGCACGAACGGCACCCGCGTTGTCCGAGTGCCGTTCGTGCGAGTGCCGATACTGGGGTTTCTGCTGCGCAGGGCATGTGTACCTCCAGCACACTGAGCGGGCTCGTTCAGCTGCAGCCGTCTACCCGTTCTGCTCGTCCTCCTCCACGGAGATATCGAGCGGCGTGGGCGGGAGTCGTACGTCCCCCCAGAACTCGTCCACGGACTTACCGTCGATCGAGCCGGAATCCTGACCCTCGACGGTGATCATGAGGCTCTGGATCTCAGGGAACTGCCTGAGCGTCTCGATGATCGACGCGAACGCAAGTACCTTCGCCTTGCGTTCGTCGCGCGGAAAGTCGAGGATCTCTCTCGAGAAGTCGACGGTGCACACGCCCGTCTCGTCGACCTCCACCGAGTTCACGGTGGCCTCCGGGAGAAGGACCGCTATCTCGAACTCCTGCGGGCTCGCCTCGAACAGCCTGCTCAGCGCGACCTGCGGGAGATTGCCGTCGTCCGGCACGATGTGGCGCTCCTCGGTCAAGGTCTCTCCGTCGGGGTAGTAGACCGATACGACCGCCATCTCCTCGGCGATCTTGGATTCCGTGGGCTCCGGGACGTTGGCGGAGCACCCCGCCACCGCCGCTACCGACATCGCGGCGAAGGCGATCACGAGGGCCCGTGTCCACAGGCGCGGTGCGAACATATCCATCACTACTCACCCTCGCTCTCTGCCATCGGGCGCTCGGCGACGTCTCCCTGCTCGAGCAGGTCCTCGAGGCTCGCGTTGGCGATCTCGAGCTCATCGGCCGCCTGCCGTATCGGTTCGACCTCTGCCAGGAGCACCTTCTTGCCCTTGAGTTGGTAGACGACCGTGAGCGTGTCCGCGAGTGCGCCTTCGAGGGCGGCCGCCAGGTCCGTCTTCTCGTGGATCTCGTCCAGCTTGCCCTCGTCGGGCTCGGTCTCCACCAACTCCGGTTTCTCGAACGCATCTTGGAACAGCGCGTACGTGGCCGGCGTGACGTGGAGCTTCTTCGCGTAATCAGCTACGTCGTCGAGGAACTCGCGCTCGATGACGGTGGTGATGAAGTCAGGCGTGGCCACGTACCTCGTCCTGCGCTTGGCGAGCAGCCACAGGAGGAGCGCGAGCAGCGGCAGGAGGAGCAGCGGCAGCCAGCGCGTCGCGACCGGTGCGACGTCGGGCGTGGGAACGCGGAACACCATCACGCGGTCGTTGAACTTGTCGGCGACTGCGATGTAGCCGCCCGCACCATAGCTGATGCCGTCCGGATAGTAGAACCGTCCGTCCTCATGCCCCACTTCGCCGACGGTGTCGACGTAACGACCCTCTCGTGTATCGAGGATCACGATCTCGCTGTTGGTGCCGTCGACCACGTACAACTTGCCCATCTCGTCGAGCGCGATGCTGGCCGGAAGCCCGAACACGCGTGAGGGACCTCTGAACTTGATCGCCTCTCCGGGCGGTATCGGCTCACCGTAGACCCACTCGGGAGCGCCGGTCTCCGGATCGATCGCCTGGACGCGGTAGTTCAGGCTGTCCGCCACGTACATGATCCCGCTCTCTTGATCGATCACGAGTCCGCCCGGAAGGTCGAACCGGCCCTCGGCCTTGCCGAACATGCCGATCTGCTGTACCGGCGCGCCCTCGAGCGTCCCGACCATGATCGCTTTGTCGGTGGCGACGTAGAGACGGTCTCCGTACACGCTCACGTCGGTGGGGATGAGGTCGGGGAACACGACGATGTCGAGCGGCTCGAAGTTCTGGTCGAAGACGATGATCGCCCGCTCCTGCTTGGAGAGCACGAAGATGCGGCCATCTTCTGCCACCGCGACGGAGACTGGGTAGACGAAGCCGTAGTTCTCGCCGGTGAGTCCGTTGATGTTGCCGACGTACCTGCCATCCATCTCGAAGATCACCACGCGGTGTTTCATGGTGTCGGCGACGTAGATCCTGCCGTCAGGACCGATGGTCGCGTCGGAAGGCCGGTTGAGAAGGTCTCCCTCGAAGCCGTAGATGGAGTGTAGGAACCGGAAGTTCTCGTTGTCCGGCACACCCTCCTCGCCTGCGAGCTGTGCCGGTCTCGTCAGCAGGTAGTAAGAGAACAGCAGCAGCAGCAGCACGAGTAGCAGGAGTAGAAGCGCCAACAGGTACTTCTTCACCCTGCTGTCCCGGAACACGACGTTGCCAGTAGCCACGGATACCTCCAGTTGTCAGCGTTACTCTTGCGCGCCGTCGGTCGACCCGGTCGCCTCGTCCGACCCGCCGGCATCGCCCTGCAGGCGAGCGATGGCCTCTATCGCCCTCAGGTCGTCGGGCAGAAAGGTGAGGACCGCTTCATAGTCGAGAAGGGCGTTTTCGACATCACCCATCTTCTCGAGGATGACGGCCCGGTCGTAGTACAAGTCGGCGGCCTCGGGGAAGTAGGTGAGCGCGCCGCTCAGGGCGCCGATCGCGTTCTCGTAGTCCTCATTCGCCTCGTACGCGCGGGCGAACTCCACGTAGAGGAGGTAGAACCAGTCAGCGGTCTTGTCGCTCGAGCGCTCGAGCGCCTCGTTCAGACTCGCGATGGCGTTGTCGTGACGGCCGAGCTGACGCTGCGCCATGCCGGCCACGAGGAAGCCGCTTCCGTCCTCCGGATCGAGACGCTGTGCGAACTCCGCCTCCCTCAAGGCGTCGGAGAAGCGGCCCACGGATAGGTATGCCGCGGCTAGCGTGGAGCGGCCCTCGGGATCGTCCGGGTCTGCCTGGACCGCCCGCTCTGCGGACATGACGGCGCGCTCGCCCTCGGTCCGGGGGGTGTCGGTCGCCTGCGGCGAGAGCATCGTGTTGACCACGAAACCTGCGGCGATGAACACCGCGGCAGCGAGCACGTACGTGGACACTCTTAGGACCGTAAGCATGTTGCGGGAGTTCAACTGTGCACCTCCGGACGTGTGGTCTAACGCAGGGCCTCGGGGTTTCCGATCATCTGGTTGATCTTGAGCGTGCCGTCCTCCCTGATGAGGGTGAACACGACCTCTCGCTCGACGTTGTAGGGCTCGGTCACAGGCTCGCCGGTCACCTCGTCGACGAAGTAAGACTCGTCGAGGAACTCGTAGCGGAGCCGTGGCTCGAGCTGATCGAGGGAGGTGGGGATGTATGTGGCGTCCGAATGCACCCGGACCCGTTCCACTCCCTCTTCACGGTCGAGCTCGCGCGCCTCGTGCCACTCGGTCATCATCCGGTCGCTGAAGACCTCGGCGAGCGCCTCGGCATCCCCCGCGGTCCACGCCTCGATGCCTCGCTCGATCGTGTCGAGCAGCTCGTCTTTGATCGGTGTGACGTTGCGGCCGGTCGTAGTCTCCGGCGCCTCGACCCGTACCACTTCGACGGAGGGTGCCTGCCGGCAGCCCGAGACGAGTAGGAGCGCACCGACCGCCGTCGCGAGTGCGACAGCCGTTGCGATACGGGCCAATCGTGTGGGTCGCTGTGTGGCCATTTAGTAGACGACACCTGCTATCTCTGGTTCGGCCGTGAAGCCGCCCGAGAATCGGCCGACCTCGATGTCGAAGGAGCGGGTCTGCCCGGCGGATACGTCGCGCACGGTGGCCTCCATGACCTTGTCGAGACCCCCGCGCTTGTCCCGGATCTCGAGCCTGACCACGATCGCCGTGCAGTCTCTCCCCGTGCCGTTGAAGACCTCACCGGCGACGCGGGCGATGCCGTAACCGTCCCGGTAAACGTTCAACACCCTGACCTGGGCCCCTTCAATGGCCGCCGGGTCGGTGGTCACCTCGCCGACCGGCTCCTCGGCTGAGACTTCGTTCCGCAGTCCCGGGATCTCGCCGGTGTCGAAGTAAAGGACGTAGACCGCCCCGGCTGCAAGCACAAGCGCTAGCACCACTATGATCGCGCGCACGCCAACACCACCCAACAGTCACCTGGATATCGACGCGGGCATGCTGCACGCAGCCCGGACAACAACTTCATGAAGATTATCACGAACCCATACTAGCACCACAGATTTCATGCACTAGCATCTCCATAGAACGTCCACGAATCCCGCGCATCTGGACGGGTCCCGGACCCAACGGCTCGGCCCTCACGACCGGGGTCGCGAGGGCACGACTTTTGCGTTCGTGTTGTGCGACAGTAGTGTTACCCTCCCTTAAGCACGCTTCCGGTAACCCGAGAGAGGCTCCACGATGCATCTCCTCATCGCTCCCGCCATCCGCCGAGTGCCCTTGCTTGCGCTCCTGTGCTGTGCGCTTGCTCTCGCAACTCCCTTGACCGCCCTGGCGACTCCGCTCGCAGGGATCAATATCGTCCTCATGCGGGAGTCCAACCGCTCGGAAACCCCGCTCTTGGGGATCACCGCGCGCCTCGCCGATGAGGCGGAACTGCCTGCGGAGATCGTTCTCCCCGTCCCCGAGAACCCGAACATCATCTGGACCGGAGAATTCTTCCTCGAGGAAGGACGCGAGAACCTCCCCGCCCAACACCAGCTCGAAGTACGCGACGGCGTGCCGGCGCTCGTGTTCACCCTCACCGAGTCACGCCTCGGCCACGCCGAGATGACCTACCCCGGCTCGGAGGTCCTCGTCCAGGCGGCGCTCGAGGTCTACGAGGTCGGGTTCGACCTGACGTTGCCCGTGGAAACGGGCCCCGTCTACGCCGCCATCGCGCTGCCTCCGCACTACCAGGGTCTCGCGGGATCCGATGTAGTCCGTATGTCGACCGAGGCAGACGGCCTCACCTATTACCACATCGAACAACCGTCCGGTGAGCCCGGAGACTCTGTCGCCCTCTCCATCCAGGTACAGGAGATAGACCCGCCCGGGCGATACAACGAGCCCGTCGTGTGGATGGTCGTCATCGTGGGACTGGTGATCGTCGGCTCTGCGGCGGCGCTCGCTGTCAACCGCAAGCGCGCAGGCGGCGTCCCGGCAGACGAGGCATAGACTTCTCGGTCACGGGATCTGCGATGGGCACCCACCGGCCGCCTGTGGTCGGGATCGTGTGACTACCTGGTCCGCTCCCGGACCGCCCGCTCGATGACTTCCTGGCGCTGTCGCGCCCGGGCGCGCCACGAGTACCGCTCCTCCACCGCCGTGCGTCCACGTGCCCCCATCGCGGCAGCCACCTCGGGTTCCTCGGCCAGCTGCGCGGCCGCAAGAGCCACCGCCCGCGGGTCCTCCGGCGGCACCACGATCCCCGCACCCTCGGCCCGGACGTACTCGGCTTGCCCCGGGGTGTCCGAGCAGATCACCGGCACGCCGCACGACATGGACTCGTAGAGCTTGAGCGGCGAGTAGCCCGCGCGGTCCGGGGCGTACGTGAGCACGGTGGCGGCGAGAGCGTTGGCCACGAGCCGCGGCACCTCCTCGTAAGGCAGCACGCCGAGGTAGTGTACGTGCGGATTGCGAGCCGCGACCTCCTCCACGATCGGGCGCAACACCCCGTCGCCGGCCAGTACGAGGTCGACGCCTTGGGGCCACTCGGGAAGCTCGGCCGCCGAGAGAAGCGTCTCGATGCGCTGCCACGGCGCGAACTGGCCGAAGAACGCCACGTAGCGCGCGGGCACGCCGGGCAGACGTGGCGCGCCGGGATGGAAGAGCTCGTCGTTGGCGCCGTTGGGGCTGACGACGATGTCGTCTCGGCCGGTCTCGGCACGAAGCCACGCGGCGAGCGTCTCGGAGACCGCGACGATCGCGTCGGCGTGCCGGTACTGGGTGCGCTGCATCCACACGATGAGACCTCGCAGACGCCGCATCCCGGGCCACGCCGCGAAGGCGTCCTCCCACGAACCGTTCGACTCCTGGACGACCGGCACGCTGCGGCGCCGTGCATACGCAGCGACCGGCCACAGGAGCGGGTGGACGCGCACGTACAGCGCGTCGTAGGCGCGTACCTGCCGGGCGAGGCGCCACTGGACCGCCAGGATGCGGCGTACGCGCTCAAGGATGCCGGGAAAGGCTCCGGGGGGATACTCCGGATAGAAGAGGTCGACCCTCCAGCCGGTGCGTTCGATGGGCCCGGTGATCTCGAGCACGGCGGCCCAGGTGTCCTGGCCTTGCACGATGGCCTGAGCACTCACGTATGCGATGCGACGAGGTG
>SKMN01000033.1 GCA_007121015.1 Coriobacteriia bacterium | reverse complement strand
TGCGTATACTGTACGAGTCGCTTCGAGTCGGCCTACGACGCGCTTCGTGCCGGCGGCATGGATGTTGCTCTTGTCAAAGCAACGTCTGATACGACCTTCGGGCGCAGCCCGGAAGGGGGATCCTCTCTTGAGCGAGTGTTGGAGCAAGGCGGACCTGCACATCCACTCGAACCACAGCGATGGGCTCGCACGCATCCCCGAGATCATGGATCACGTCCAGGAGAACACCGACCTGGACGTCATCGCGATCACCGATCACAACACCATCGAAGGCGCGCTCTTCGCCAAGGCCCTCGAGGACATGTACGACTTCGAGGTCATCGTGGGCGAGGAGATATCGTCACGCTCCGGCCACGTCATCGGCCTCTACCTCGAGGAGCACATCCCCGCGGGACTCAGCGTCTCAGAGACCATCGCGCGCATCAGGGAGCAGGACGGCATCGCGATGATCCCGCACCCCTTCTCCAACCAGGGTGTGTTCGGCCCCTTCGGCCGCAACATGTTCCGCGAGGCGGTGAACGATCTCGCGTTCCACGCGCTCGAGGTCTACAACTCGATCCCGTACCTCGGTTGGGCGAACCGCGTCGCGGCCAAGATGTTCACCGGCGGCAACGGTATCGCTGCGACCGGCGGCTCCGACGCGCACGTCCTCCAGGGCATCGGCACGGGCTACACTCTGTTCAGGGGTTCGACCGCCGTAGACCTGCGCGCGAGCATCGACCGCTTCGAGACCCGGGCCGAGACCGGCCGAGGAGGCCTCGGACTCGCGCTGCGCTACGCTCGCAGCATCCCCAAGATCCGCCGCCAGCACGCGTGGAACTGGGAGCGCTGCGAAGCGCGTCAGTAGTCGGTCGCCTCGTTCCCCGCGGCACCGGGAGCCATCCGTGCGACCGAGACGATCTCTCCTGCGATCACCTTCGCGACCGCCGCATCGTCCTTCCATGGTGCGACCTGGATGACGTCCACATCCTCGGCCACCCGTGCCTGCCTGATCTCCACGGGCAGGTCGAGTAACGTCACGAGGCTCTCGAATGGGAAGCACGTAGGGGAGACGACGATCCGGGTGCAGCCGAGCGCCGCGAGGTGGCGAACGGTCTCCGTCACGTCGGGCGCCCTCCAGTCCTGCCAGCAGGTCCGCATGCGTTCAGTGTCGATACCGGCATCGGCGAGAGCGAGTTTGACGCGGTTTGCGAACGCGGTCTCCTGTATGTCGAACGTCGCATGAGTATGCTCACGGGTTCCGGGCTGCCCGTGCATGACGAGTGCCACGCCGGTCGCATCGGGGTCCGTGGTGACGGCGAGGACTCGGGACGTGACGAGGTCTGCGAGTGTGTCGGAGGCCCACAGCGGTTGCGTGAACGAGACCGACACCTCGTCGGCGTCGAGGCGTAGCGCATCGACGCCGCGCTTCTCGCGGTCGACGCGGAACGGCTCGGCGACGTGGAGGGTCGCCACGATGACGGAGCGGTAACCCGCGTCGACCGCCGAGGAGACCGCGGAGGCCAAAGCACCACCTTCGGCGCACGTGACGAGGGTGACCGGTGAGAACTCCTCCGGATCGAGCATGGTGTCGATGAGTTCGCACAGCGCCCTGGCCTGACGCACCTCCGGGCTGGAATCGCCCACTGCGCGGTACCTCGCCTTCTGTGCCGCGTAGAGGAAAGGCGTCGTCCCGATGCCCGATTCCGGGATGCCGGCATCCACGAGATCGGTGATCTCGGCCGTGACGTCCCCGGGGCAGTAGCGCGGAGACTCGAGGTCGGAGAGCGCGATGACGGCGGTCACTCCGGGCCGGTGCGGGGCGTGCACCGTGTCGAGGTCGGCGGGGCAGTGTCGTGCGTTCGCCATGAGCGACGAGACGAGGCCGAAGCCTCCCGCACACGCGGCGATGCCGATGGTGGCGGCTGCGAGCACCGGTCCGGGTTCGGGGTGCGACAGCGCGATCACCCATGCGCTCGCGACGATGCCCCCAAGGCCGACCGCACCAGAAACGACGGTCAGGAGTTCGTAGGGACGGCGCACCACAAGCAGACCCGCGAGTGACGCGCCCGCGAGCAGTCCCGATACAACGAGTCCGACCCATGGCAGCGGGTTCATCGCACCTCTCCGCCGGTTCCCTCCCCAGCATGATACCCGACCTCATATCAGGAAGCACTTGCACGTAAAATACCCAATGGGGTATGATGGCGGCCGCAAGGGCGTACTCGAAGCATCACGCGAGTGGGAGGTGTAGGACGTTGCCGACATACGACCTGACGTGTCAGGATTGCGGAGAACGGAGTGAGCGATTCATGACTCGCCTGTTGCGCGAGGCCGACAAGGTTTGCTCGCACTGCGGTTCGGACAGGGTCCGTGTAGGCGTCGGGGGTGGCTTCGTACGTACGGGAGCTCCCCGGGATCCCGGCGCTTCGGGAACATGCGGTTCGAGCCGGTTCGGGTGAGCTTGAGGCCTCGGTGCCCGGTCGGGAACCACGGAGGTAGGGGGACGGTCTGCGTGGACTACGCGTATAAGCGGTCCGCACCACGCACGTTCCTAGAGACGATCGAAGCCGTGGAGCGCTCGGTGCGCTCGCACGGCTTCGTGGTACATCACAAGTACGATATCGGCGGCACGGTCATCGCGAAGGGGTTCGCCATCCGCCCTCTCATGATCTTAGAGGTCGGTCCCGCCGGCGAGCCACTCGAGGCCCCGCTCTCACTCGTGCTGCCGTGCCGGATCAACGTGTACGAGGAAGATGGCACGACGGTGGTCGCGGCACTGCGTCCGACCGTCTTCCGAGCCGTCTACCCCGAGCACCGGCTCGACACGGTCGTCGAGGAGGTCGAGCAGACGGTGATAGCGATAGTCGACGGCTCGGTGTCCTGACCGCTCGACGCCCCTACTTGACGCACGCGGAGTACTTGATGAACACCGCGATCGCTTCGTCGATGAGTTCGTCTCGGGTCCGGTCCTCGGTGTCGACGAGACAACGCTTCATCGAGTGTCCTATTATGTGCAGGCCCACCTGGTTCAGGGCGGACTTGGCTGCCATGATCTGCGTCAGGACGTCTTCGCAGTCCTTGTCCGACTCGACCATGGCTTGAAGCCCGCGGATCTGTCCCTCGAGCCGTTTGAGCCGGTTGATGATGCGGCGGCGCTCGGCTTCGGTCGCTGCAGGCCGGTCGACAGTGCTGCTCATATCGGTTCCTCCAAGGGATGGTGTCTCGGCATCTTCAGGACGCATCATGCAAGACAATCATACCCCCTAGGGGTATAAATCGGCAAGGAGGGGTACGGTACTGATGGGATATCGGCGCGAGGCCCATGCCGCTATCGGAGGGGTCCGGGTACGGCGGATACGCCGGGTGCTCTGGGTCGTCTTAGTGTTGAACATCGCGGTGGCCGCGGCCAAGCTCATCTGGGGCTACGTGAGCGGCTCGATCGCCATGCAGGCCGATGGATACCACTCGATGTTCGACGGTGCGTCGAACATCGTGGGCCTCATCGGCCTCGGCCTGGCGTCGCGGCCCGCTGACCGGGGCCACCCCTACGGGCACAGTAAGTACGAGACACATGCGTCGGCAGCGATCGGCGCGATGCTCGCACTGGCCGCGTACGCGGTGGGTTCCACGGCGATAGAGCGCCTGATGACCGGGGGGGTCCCGCCACGTGTCGACGCGATCGCTTTCACTGTCATGCTCGTGACGCTGGCCGTCAACGTCGGCGTCACGACCTACGAACGCTGGGTCGGCAAGCGGCTGAACAGCGACATCCTGCTGGCCGACGCCAAGCACACCGGCAGCGACGTCCTCGTGAGTCTCGGCGTCATCGGGGGACTCATCGCCGTGCGCCTCGGCTATCCCGTCGCCGACCCGCTCATCGCGCTCGCCGTCGCGGGTGCGATCGCCTACGCCGCGTGGGGGATCTTCAAGCAGGCCGGTGTGACGCTGTCGGACGCGGCGCGGATACCCCCGGACGACATCGGCCGTGCGGCATGCGAGGTGCCCGGCGTGCTCGGATGTCACGATGTGCGCACTCGCGGCTCGGATGCCGAGGTCTACGTCGACCTCCACATCCAGGTCGCTCCCGAGATGACGGTCGAGGACGGACATGAGGTGGCCGAGGAGGTCGAACGTGCTATCTGCCGTCGCTTCTCCCAGGTCGTCGACGTGATCGTGCACCTCGAGCCGCTCGACGACTATCAGATCGAGAAGACGATCGCTGAGCAGGAGGCTGCGAGTGAGTGAGCCGTCACGTCGCGAGACGGGCGCGTCAGGGCACCTGACCGAGAAGTGGAAAGGATACGCCCTCGCTCTCATCGCTGCTACCAGCTGGGCGACGGGCGGCATCATCGCGAAGTGGATGTTCACGGCTGCGGGAGCGGGCACGGAAGGCTGGAGGGTCCCGCCGCTCGGAGTGACCGTCGAACCCGTCGTGCTGGCGGGCGCGCGAGCCCTCACCGCGTTCGCCATCCTGCTCGTATATCTCGCCGTCACGCGGCGCCGGGCACTGAGGATCGAGTTGCGCAACCTGCCCTTCCTCATCGTGTTCGGCGTTGTTGCGCTCGCCGGTGTCCACGTGACCTACTTCCATGCCATCTCCCACACGAACGTCGCGACGGCGATCCTTCTCGAGTACCTCGCGCCCATCTTCGTCCTGACGTTCTCGGTGCTCTTCCTCAAGGAACGGTTCACGTGGACGCTGCCGGTAGGGGTGGCGCTTTCCATCACCGGGTGCGCGCTCGTGGTCGGTATCCTGACCGAGGGTGGACTTGCCGTATCGACAGCAGGTCTTG
The DNA here is from genome assembly GCA_007121015.1 of Coriobacteriia bacterium. Lineage (GTDB taxonomy): Bacteria > Actinomycetota > Coriobacteriia > Anaerosomatales > SLCP01 > SLCP01. Next base: position 9,566 of record SKMN01000033.1, on the reverse strand, counting down.
CCTGGGGCCTGGCATCGGCGGTGTTCTTCGCGCTCTACTCGCTCATGGGCCGGTACGCGGCCCCGCGATACTCGCCGTGGACGCTCCTCGTGTACGGCCTCGGGTTCGCGGGCCTGTTCTGGCTTCTCTACCTGGAAGGATTGCGCGGGATCACCGACGCCTTCGCATCGCCTGTCGCTACCGGAGCGGTCGTCTTCATCGCTATCGTGAGCACGATCGTCCCGTTTGCGAGCTTCCTGAAGGCGCTCCACTACATCGACCCGACGAGAGCGACGATCGTCGCCACCCTCGAGCCGGTGATCGCCGGCGTCGGCGCGTTCGCGCTCCTCGGCGAGGTGTTCGAGTTCTCGCAACTCGTGGGAGGCGCGGTCGTGTTGGCCGCGATCATCATCGTGCAGGCTCCCGCACCTGCGGAGCCGGCTCAGCCGTTCGAGGTGCCGCCGGCCGGTTAAGAGGCGCGTCGTCGGCTTCGCCCTTCGCCCGGGTGAGGGCGGCGTGGGGAACCGCCGCCGGTGGTATATTCTTTGCTAAGGGCGCCGCGCTCTTCAGAAAGGCGATTCGGGGAGGAGGGCTGTCGTGGAACTCGGGCAGAGGACCGAACTGCGCCAGAAGATCACCTTGTCCCCGCAGGTCTATCAGGGGCTGAGTATACTCGCGATGCCGATCGCCGAACTCCAGCAACTCATCGAGGCCGAGATGCTCGAGAATCCCGTACTCGAGGTCGACGAACTCGAGCTCGAGCCCGACGAGGCGCCCGAAGAGCGGTCGGAGGAACCCGAAGAGGATCGCGCCTGGGACGAGTGGCTCGACATGTACGACGAGCTCGACTCAGGAGACATCTCCTCGCCGCGCGACCCGGATGCCGAGACCGCGAACACCGAGGATTTCGTCGGCGGGCTCGTGACCTTTGGCGAGTACCTCAACGAGCAGCTCGCCCTCCTCGATCTGTCGCCGGAGGTCGAGGCGGCGGCACGCGCGGTGATCGCCTCCCTCGACGAGGACGGTTTCTTCCGCGGCGACTGTGAGGAGGTAGCCGCGGTCGCGGGGGTGTCGAAGGAGGCTGCCGAGGAAGGGCTGGGCGTCGTCCAGCAGCTCGATCCACCCGGAGTGGGCGCTCGCACACTGGCCGAGGCGCTCCACATCCAGATGGACTACCTCGGCCTCGACGAACCACTACTCGAGGCGATCATCGCCGAGCATCTCGACGACGTCGCGTCGAGCCATCTGCGCAAGATAGCGCGCGCGCTCAAGGCCGACGAGGAAGAGGTCCGCCGCGTGGTCGGCATATTGCGGACACTCAATCCCCGGCCGGCCGGCGCGTATGCGGCGGGCCCGGCGCCCGGCTACATCGTCCCCGATGTCACCGTTCGCCGTTTCGGCGACGAGTGGCTCATCATCCCCAACAACGAGTCGATCCCCACCCTCAAGGTGAGCCCACGCTATCGCACGATGCTGAGGGGTGGGGCCGGGGCCGACGAGGAGACGAAGCGCTACCTGAAAGATAAGATCCGCAGCGCCGAGAGCTTCATCCGTAACGTCGACCGGCGCAAGGACACGGTGAGCCGGATCACGCAGATCATCCTCGAGGTACAAAGCGAGTTCTTCGAGAACGGGACCGGTCTGCTGAGACCGCTGCGCCTCGAAGACGTCGCGGTGGAACTCGGCGTACACCTCTCGACGGTCAGCCGCGGGGTCACGGGCAAGTATATGGCGACCCCGTACGGTCTCTTCGAGCTCAAGCACTTCTTCTCGGGCGGGTACCGCACGACAACAGGGATGGACGTGGCCTCTACGAGTATCAAGCAGCGCCTGAAGGAGCTGGTCGCCGCCGAGGACCCGTCGAAACCTTACTCCGACCAAAAGCTTGCGGAACTCCTCACTGAGGAAGGCGTGACGGTCGCCAGACGGACGGTCGCGAAGTACCGCGAAGAGCTCCGCATCGAGCCCTCCTGGGCACGGAGGCGCCGGTGAGCCCGGAGAGCGGCACAACCACGTCCGAGACGAGCGCGGGGCGCTCCCAGACCGTGCGCGCCACGGCGATCGTCACGGGGATGCTCGTGGTCATCATCGTCTTCCAGCTCTACACGACGACGACGGACGCCAACGAGCTCATGCACCAGCTGTACCGGCGCTTGTACTATGCACCCATCCTCTACGCCGCGTTCGTGTTCGGGCGCCGCGGGGGCATGCTTGCCGCGCTCGCCGCAAGCATGCCGTTCCTCGCCTACGTCGGGTTCGACATCGGCGTGTCGGAGGTCGCGGTCGACATCGACAGCTGGCTCGAGGTCCCGATGTACTTCGTGGTCGGCATCCTCTTCGGTACGCTGCGCGACCTCGAAGAGCGCAAGACCTCGGACCTGCGTCAGGTGAGCGCCCGTCTCGAAGAGGCGTACCGCAAGCTAGAGGAGCGCGCGATCCAGCTCATCAACATCCAGGACTACACGCAGTCGATCCTGCGTTCGATCACCTCCGGGGTGCTGACCGTCGGCCCTGACGGCTCCATCACCACGGTGAACCCCGCGGCCGAGCGGCTCTTGGGCATGTCCGAGTTCGAGATGGTCCCTCGGCCCATCAGCTCGCTGTTCCGCGATGACGGAGGGATCGAATCGGACGTGGGCAAAGTGCTGTCCGGCCGAGTCCCGCTCGCCATGCGCGAGGTCACGATCGTCACGAAGTCCGATCGCGAGGTGCACGTGCAGGCGTCGACGTCGCGCATGCGGGCGGTCGGCGGCAGGATCTTGGGCGCGGTCGTCACGCTCGAGGACGTCTCCGAGATCAAGGCGCTCACCGAGCAGCTCATCCGCGCGGACCGGCTCGCGGCGATGGGCGAGCTCACGGCGGGTGTGGCACACGAGGTGCGCAACCCGCTCGGCGTCATACGCGCGAGCGTACAGCTACTCGAAGACGCCAAGGGGGACCCCGATCGCATCGCCGAATCCGCCGACGTCATCAAGCAGGAGATCGACCGTCTCGACAGGGTCATCAAGGCGCTGCTTGACTTCGGCAGACCGAGCAAGCCGACGATGATGCGCACCCTGCCCGCCGAGGTGTTGCGCGACGTCATCTTGTTCACCGGGCGATTCGCCCGCCAGTCCGACGTGCATATCGAAGAGGGGTTCCCTGTCGATCTGCCCGAGGTGTTCGCGGACCCCGATCAACTCAAGCAGGTGCTCCTCAACCTCATCACGAACGCCGTTCAGGCGATGGATGAGGCCGAGGGGGGTACCATCACCCTATCCGCACGCCTTGAGGGTGACTACGTGGCGATGTCGGTGAGCGACACCGGTCCGGGGATACCCGCCGAGGAGATGTCGAAGGTGTTCGATCCCTTCTACTCTACGCGCGACGCCGGCACCGGCCTCGGGCTCACGATCGTTCACCGGATCGTCGACGAACATGGCGGGCACATCGAGGTGGAGAGCGGACCGGAGGGCACCACCTTCACGGTCGCGATACCGGTTGCAGTCGACAGGGACTTGATGGAGGGCACGGCATGACGGAAAGAGTACTGGTCGTCGACGACGAGAAGAACATGCGCTGGGTGCTTGCGCAGGCGCTCGAAGGCGCGGGGTTCGAGGTCGCGCAGGCATCCGACGGCAAGGAGGCGCTCGCGGCGGTGGCCGAGGTGGAGCCCGACCTGATGGTGCTCGACCACAAGATGCCGCGGCCTGACGGTATGGAGGTGCTGCGCCGTCTGCGTGCGGGCGGGAACACGTTCCCGATCATCATGCTCACCGCTCACGGGAACGTGGCGCAGGCGGTCGAGGCGATGAAAGCAGGCGCGAACGAGTACCTCACCAAGCCGTTCGATCTCGAGGAGCTCAAGATCGCCATCGAGAAGGCGCTCACGGTGAGCAACCTGGCGGCAGAGGTCGAACGGCTGCGGGAAGAACTCGACAGGGAGTACGACGTCGAGGGTATCGTAGCGGCGGACTCGGCGATGCTCGATGTCCTCGAGAACGTCCAGAAGGTCGCTCCCACCAACGCGACGGTTATGATCTACGGTGAATCGGGGACGGGCAAGGAACTCGTGGCGCGCGCGACCCACCGGCTTTCGCCGCGGGCAGACAAGCCGTTCGTGTCCGTGAGCGCCGGAGCACTCCCCGAGACCCTCCTCGAGAGCGAGCTGTTCGGGTACGAGAAGGGTGCATTCACCGGAGCGGTGACGGCCAAGCCGGGCCGCTTCGAGATGGCCAACGGCGGGACACTGTTCCTCGACGAGATCGGCGACATCGCACCGTCGGTCCAGGTGAAGTTGTTGCGCGTCTTGCAGGAGAAGAGGTTCGAACGCCTCGGCGGCACGCGTACGATCGAGGTAGACGTGCGGGTGGTGGCGGCCACCAACAAGGACCTGCAGCAGATGATCGCGGACGGAGACTTCCGCGAAGACCTGTTCTACCGGCTCAACGTCGTGCCGGTCACCTTACCACCGCTGCGGTCGAGGGCAGGCGACATCCCGCTGCTCGTCGCGCACTTCCTCGAGAAGCTCAATGCGGGCAAGAAGACGATCTCCCAAGAGGCGATGGAGGCGCTCGCGGCGTACAAATGGCCGGGCAACATCCGGGAGCTTGAGAACACGATCGAGCGGATCGTCATCCTGACCCAAGGCGACAAGATCGGCATCGACGACCTGCCGCTCGAGATACGCCTCAACACCGGGGCATGCCCTGCCCCGATGCAGGGTTTCGTGTTGCCGGAAGACGGGGTTGACCTCGAGGAGGTCGAACTCGATCTCGTCAGACAGGCGCTCGAGCGCGCCGGCGGCAGTGGGCCCAAGGCGGCGAAACTCCTCGGCCTGACGGCCAAGACGCTCGAAGCGCGGATGCAGAGGCTCGGGCTGTAGCCGCCCTTGGCATATCGCTTGCACTCATCTCCACGCAATCAACACTTCCACCCGCCGAGGAGTAAGCGTGTCCCGCTGGTCCCGTTCACCGTCCGCGATCATCGTAGCCGCCGCAGCAGGAGCTGCGGTGTTCGGCGTCCTTGCGTTCGCGCTGGCGCTCGGTCCGTGTAAGGTCACCGGATGGAGTTCGTTCGGCGTCGCTATCACAAGTGGGATGCTCACGGGGGTGACCGCGCTCGTCCTGCTCGGATCGCGGCCCCTCGGGCACGGCGACACCGACACGTCGGAGCCGACATCGTGCGTCGCGTGCGGGGCATCCCTTGTCGAAGAGTGGCGTTTATGTCCACACTGTGGACAGATGCGCGAGTGTGATACTCGGCATCCGGTCGAGACGGTCGAGGATTTCCGTACCTGAGGGAGTGGATACATGTCCGACACGATGGCGGTAACGCTCGCGACGACCGGCATGCACTGCGGCTCATGTTCGATGCTCATCGACATGACCGTCGGCGACATGGCCGGCGTATCTGAGGCGAAGACGGATCTCGCATCGGGGCAGACCGAGGTCATCTTCGATCCGGATACCGTCAGCGTGGACGATATCATCGCGGCCATTCGTGCCATCGGCTACGATGCCGAGGTAGTCTGAGGCACGACGTTTGCGTAGCGATACCCCGAGGGGTATAGTACGCGGATAGTGCGCGTCTCGGACGAAAGGCTGCTGATGGATACGGCATCGATCGGGGTGGCGGCTGCGTTCGCCGCCGGCGCCCTCTCGTTCCTCTCCCCGTGTGTCCTGCCACTGATCCCGGGCTACCTCTCCTTCATGACCGGCATGACCGCCGGCGAACTCGAGGGCCGCGAGGCGCGGCGCCGGGTCATTTGGCCATCACTCCTGTTCGTAGCCGGTTTCTCCGTAGTGTTCACCGCGCTCGGTGCCTCGGCGAGCCTACTCGGAGGGTTCCTGCTCGAGTATCGCTCGGTGCTCGAGCGCGTCGCCGGCGTCGTCGTGATAGGACTCGGCGTGCTGATGCTCGGCATCATCAAGGTCCCGTGGCTCTACGGCGAGGCGCGCGTCGACATGGGTAAGGCGCGCGTGTTCGGCAGGGGGGCAGCTTTCGTTATGGGAGCGGCGTTCGCGTTCGGCTGGACGCCGTGTGTCGGCCCGGTGCTCGGAGTCATCCTCGGGATGGCCGGCGTCGCGGGCGACGTGGGCCGAGGTACGACGCTGCTGCTCGCGTACTCGGCAGGCCTGGGTCTCCCGTTCATAGGGACCGCACTCCTGTTCGGTACCGTGCGGCCGTGGCTGGCGGCGCTCAACCGCCACGCACTCACGGTGAACCGGGTCGCGGGCGCGTTGCTGATCGCCGTGGGACTCCTGATCGTGTCCGGTCGGATGTCCGCGATCGTCGGCTGGCTCACCGCCGTGCTGCCTGGCGGTACGTTCTAGCACGCCGCTAACCTACTGGTCGCGTGACCTGCGGTACCGTACGATGGTGTGGAAGTTTCCGACACGAACGGGACTGCGATCGATGTTCAGCCAGCGAAAACGAGGCCCGAGCCTTGCCTCGAGCATCATCCTCTTGACGCTGTTGATGGTGTCCTTGACGGTCACCATCGGCACGATAACCGCGCTCGGAGGCGTCTACGACCTTGCGCGTCGCGAGGTCTCCGCACGGCACCTCGCGTACCTACAGGCGCTCGTCGGGGATATGGCGCTGCGGCTCGATCCAGCCGGGCGGGTGGTGTCGCGGGCGATATCGGTCGCGGTCGACCCGAGGGACGGCACCCTCGACCGGGCCGCGCTGGCCGCCCAGTTCGACACCGGTGTGGAGTACATCGACCAGCTCATGCTCGTCGATCGCAGCGGCGAGGTGATCAGCGCATACCCCACGTTCCAGGCGCCTCGAGAGGGGGTCGACCACCCGATACTCCAGCGCGCGCCCACCGACCGGCCGATCTATCACTACGACAGAAGAGGCCCGGGCGCGCACGATGTCCGGCTCTGGGTCGCTCGGGCGGTCACCGGCCACGATGAGCTCGTTATGATGGCACGGGTGCGCAGCGGTTTCCTGCAGCCGGCGGTCGACCGGTTCTCGGACGTCGGTGACGGCCGCTCGGTCATGATCGTCGTACCCGATGACGAGGTCGTCGTCGCGAGCACCGGCATCACTGTGCCGCCAGCGGACACCGTCGTGTACACGTACGAGGAGGACCTCATCGACGAGGTCGAGGCGGGGACGGTCTCCGCCGTCATGCCCGACGAATCGGTGGTCTGGGGCCACTACGCGAGCATCACGCAATATCCCGGCCTCGAGTGGCGGGCGGCCATCCTCGAGCCGCGTGCGACGATGATCATGGCCACGGTCGGCGCGCTCGTCCCCGCCGTGCTCGCATTGGGGTTGAGCGGCATGTTCTCGCTCATCCTGGCAGCGGTCTTCGCCCGTAGACTCGTCTCTCCGCTGACACGCCTCGAGGAACGAGCGCGTGAAGCCGTGGGCGGGGCTTATGTGAGGCAGTTGGTGAGCGACCGCACCGACGAGGTCGGGCGTCTCGCAGAGGCGTTCAACGCCATCGCGGTCCGCCTGAACGCTCTCCATGACCTCGCTCAGTTGTTGGCGAGTTCCTCGCGTCTCGATCAAGTGCTCGAGGGCATCTTGGCGACCATTGGCCACATCGTCGATACCGCCAACGTCGCGGTGTTCCTCGTCGACGACCAGAACGGGACGCTCGTTCTCGCGCGATCGGAAGACTCGGCCGGTGACCCGTCGGTCGCCGTGTCCCTGCTCTCCGACAGCTGGCTCGTAGAGGCCATGCATGCGAGTACGCCAGAGGTCCGGACCGCACGTGGGCAGGACATCGCCGAACTGGTGCCCGGCGAGTACGGTGAGAACGTCTCGGTGCTGGCGGCACCGCTCGTGGTGGGCACCGAACCGCTCGGCGTCGTCGTGGTCGTCGAGGAGGAGGGCTCCGAGTTCACCGATGCCGAGGTCGAGATGATCCGCACGTTCTCCGCTCAGGCTGCGGTGGCGGTGCACAACTCCCGGTTGTTCGAGTTCGAGACGCGGTCACGGACCGAGGCCGAGGTGCTGCGGGCCGTCGCCGAACAACTCTCCCGCCCCCAGGTGCTCACCGAGGCGCTGAAGAGCGTTCGCGAGACCGCGTCGATCCTGCTCGGCGCTTCTGGAGACGCCATGGCGGTGCTCGATCGGCCGTCGTTCGGTCTCGGTCCCCCGAGCGACGCCGCGCGCGAGGAGGCGCTCGCGGAAGCGTGGCAGCGCGTGGCGACCCCTGGCAGGCCTACCGCGGTCGTCGAGCGTGGAGACGCCGGGGAAGGGGACCGGTTCCTCGACTACCACGAAGCCGCCCGTGCGCTGCTCGCCGCGGTCGAGTTCGACGGTGAGCCGCGTGCGGTCATCGCGTTCGCACGGCGCGGGGAGCGTCACTTCACGGCACGGGACCACCGGCTCGCGGCAGCGATCGCAAGTCAGGTCTCGCTCGCCTTCGAGAGCGCGTACCACCTCGAGCGCGCGCGCTCCAGGGCGATGAACCTCGAGACGATATTCCGCATCAGCCAGGTCGTCGGGTCGTCACTCCAGGCGAAAGTAGTGCTGAATCGGGTGCTCGACGTCGTTCAGCGGGTGTTCTCGGCCGATGCGGTGTCCCTGATGACGTACGACACCGACGCGCAGAAAGTGAGCACGGAGATGGCCCGGGGGCTCGTCTCCTCGGCGATACTGCACTTCGAGACCGAGGCCGGTGTAGACGTGCCCGGTCAGGTGTTCACGACAGGCGAGCCCGTGAGGGTCGACGACCTCCCGGGGCACGGGACGAAGCTCACTAGTCTGGCGTACGAACAGGGAATGCGGTGCATGCTCGCCGTGCCGCTGCTCGCGCGCGGCAGGAGCATCGGTGTGCTCACCGTGTTCTCGAAGGAAAGCGACGCGTTCTCCGCCGAGGACATGGGACTGCTCCACACGTTCGCGTCTCAGGCGGCTCTCGCCATCGACACCGCCAAGCTCTACGGCAAGGAGCACATGGTCGCCTCGGTCCTCCAGACATCCATCCTGCCGGAGAGTTTCCCGGACTTCCCGGAGCTGGAGACGAGCAGCGTCTACCTGCCGGCCGGGGTCGAGGCCGACATCGGTGGCGACTACTACGACGTGTTCCGTGGCCCGGTGGGGTCGATCTTCATGGTGATGGGCGACGTATGCGGCAAAGGGGTCGTGGCCGCCACGAAGACCTCGATGATCAAGTACATGACTCGCGGTCTGGTCGCCGCAGGACTGGGACCCGCTCGCGTGCTTGCCGAGGTCAACAAGGCCATCGCCGACTCGGGAGACGCGACCGACATCGTCACGTTGTGGGTGGGGGTGCTCGACGTGGCCTCGGGCACACTCAGATATGCGAACGGGGGTCATCCGCCGGCGCTGCTCAAACGGGCTGATGGTACCCTTGAGAGGATGTCGCCGACCGGAGCGCTCCTCGGCGCCATGGCGGATGCCCCTTACGACGAAGAGGAGCAAGAGATCGGTGAGGGCGACATCGTGCTGTTGTATACCGATGGGGTTACGGAAGCGCGACGAGGGAATAAGTTCTTTGGTGAAGGAAGAGTGCGCCACGCGCTCAAGCGAGGCCACGATGCCGACAGTGTCACACAGGAACTGCTTTCGAGCCTTGACAGGTTCGTACCAGGCGCCATCCGCGATGATGCGGCCGTGCT
>SKMN01000014.1 GCA_007121015.1 Coriobacteriia bacterium | reverse complement strand
GCGCTCGCATGGGACATGCTCGGGTCTCCCGAGAGCATGAGGTGCCGCGATGAACGACCAGATGGAGGAGGTGGTCGTCCCCGACGACCCGATCGGTCGTCGCGCCCGTATGTCCATCCCGCGTGCGTCGTCCGCGGTGATCTTGTTCGTCCACGGTGGCGCGACGGGTGGACGGACCAGCCTCCGTGACGGGTACGTCGCCGATCGGATGCACGGTCTCGGGCTCGCGACGGTGCAGACCGACCTGTTGACCTCGGACGAGGCGAGTTCGCTGCCGCCCGCGCGGGAGGTCGCCCTGCTCGTCGACCGGATCCGGCTCGTCACCACATTCGTCGCGCTCCACCCCGCGACCGTCGGACGACCGCTCGCCTACTTCGGCGCAGGGACGGGATCGGCGGCGGCCCTTCTCGCGGCGGTGACGAACGGCGGGTCGGTTGCGGCCGTGGTGTGCCGCGGCGGGCCGCTCGAGCTCGCGGCCGCTCGCGTCGCGGAGGTGGACGTCCCGACCCTGCTGCTCGTCGGGGAGGGCGACGCGGCGGAACGAGCGAGTGCACTGCTCGAGACGATGCGTTGTGAACGTCGGCTCGAGGTCATCCCGGGTGCGACCGACCTGTTCGACGACCAGGCCTCGCTCGATCAGGTCGCCGATCGGGCGAGTGGCTGGATCCTGGCGCACCTCCCGCGCGCGTGAGCGACTCGCACGGTCACGAGCAGGTCGAGGCCAGACGCGATCGGTCAGATCCCGGCGCCGCTCAGGTCGACCCAGGTGGCATAACGGGTGGCGATCACGGCCGCCGCGACCCGCGACGTCACCCCGAGCGAGGCGAAGATCGACGACACCTGCTTCTTGACCGACTTCTCGCTCAACCCGAGGTCGCGGGCGATGCGGTGGTTGGTGTGGCCCTCGACGATCAGGTGCAGGATCGTCCGTTCGGTACCCGAGAGCGCCGCGAGACTCGCTTCGGCCGGATCGGGATCGGCGCCGACCTCGTCGCTGGGTTCGTCGGCCATCGCGACATCGAACACCCGCTCGCCGTTCGCCACACTCTCGACGGCGGCGATGATCACACCACAGCGGACCGTCTTCACGACGTACCCTGCGGCACCGACGTTCGCCGCGCGGCGAACCAGTGCCGGGTCGGCGGACGCCGTGAGCACCAGCACCCGCACATCTGGTCGGAGCGCGAGGGCGTCGCGACACGTCGTCAGCCCGTCGGCGTCGGGGAGCTGGAGGTCGACCACGACCACATCCGGTCGGGTCGCTGGGATCCGTGCGATCGCGTCGGCGTGCGTGCCGGCGTCGCCGACGACGCGGCACCCCGCACGGCCGTCGATCAGGTGCCGGAGGCCTTCGCGCACCATCTCGTGGTCGTCCACCAAGAAGACACGGTGCACATCGCGCTCGACCGCGTCCGATCCGCCATGCTCCATGGGTTGAGTCTCGTCCTTCGCGGCGGGAATGACCAGGGCCGTTCGGTCCCGCTCACGGCGTCGGCGCCGCCTCGAGCTGGGCCGCGATCACCGCGGCCTCGACCCGTCGGCCGACGCCGAGTGCGAGGAGGATCGCCGACACGTTGTTCTTGACGGTCTTCTCGGAGAGCCCCAGTTCGGTGGCGATCTGTCGGTTGGTGAGCCCGTGGGCCACGAGCTCGAGGACCCGGTGCTGGCGGGGGGTGAGCGCAGCGATTCGCGGGTCGATGGTCGGCGGAGACGCCGGGCGCGGCCGTCGAGCCTCCCTGCCGCCGAGGAGTGAGCGCCCGTCGGCCACCTGGCGGATCGTGTCGAGCAGGACGCTGCCGCGCGCCTGCTTCACGACGAGCGCCGCAGCGCCTGCATCGGTGGCGGCGCCGACGATGTCGTCGTCGTCGTACGAGGTCAGGATCAGCGCACGGGTACGGGGCGCCGAGGTCGCCAGCTCGCGGCACACGTCGAGCCCGCCGCCGTCGGGGAGACGGACGTCGAGCACGGCGACGTCGGGATCGGCGAGGGGGATGCGCTCGAGTGCCTCGACACACGTGGCGGCCTCGCCGACGACCACGAGGTCGTCGGTGCGATCCACCAGCCCGCGAAGGCCGTCTCGCACGATCTCGTGGTCGTCCAGCAGGAACACCCGGATCTGCCGTTCGCCGTCTCCCACCCAGCACATTCGACCGCACGGGCGCGCCGTACGCAAGGGGCCGAACGGATCGGTCCACTTCGAACAGTCACACGTTCGTCACACGTTCGTCACACGACTCGATCGCATGAGCCCCTGGTGGGGCGGGTGTTCGGTGCGGAGCGCTGGACGGCGGTGAGTGACCGTTGCAGCGCGCGCAACGTAACCGATGCCGCGCACGGTGTGGATGACCCGGTCGCCGCGCTCCTCGAGCTTGCGCCGGAGCGCCGAGACGTGGACCTCGACCAGGTTCACGTCGTAGTCGTCGAACCCCCACACTGCTCGCAACAGTTGCGGCTTCGACAAGACGAGGCCGGCGTTCGTCACGAACGCCATGAGTAGGCGGAACTCGGTGGCGGTCAGCACCAGTTCGACGCCCGCTCTACGGGCGACGTGTCCGGCCTCGTCGATCGACAGGTCGCCGAGTGCGACCTCCGACGCGGGCGTGGCACCGATGGCGACGCCGATACGGTTCACGATGTCATCGATGTCCGTGGGATCTGGGGCGATGTCGACCGCTCCCCTTCGCCAGGCATCGGTGATCTGCTCCGCCGTGGTGTGCGCAGTCGGCAACCAGATCACTGGTCGTGGTGGTGGCGATCGCCCGTCGAGGTCGGTCACGACGAGATCTGGACAGAAGCGACTGATGATCAGCACGAGATCAGCGTCATCTGACTCCGCGAGGACGGCAGCCCCCTGCATCGCGAGCGTCGCGCCCACCAGCTGACGAACGGTCGACCGAGCCGTGGCGAGAACGACGCGAGACGGTCGTCCGTTCATGTCGGTGCCCCCTTCGAGCTCGGTCTGGACATCTCACCCCGATCGCCACCGGATCGCCAGGGTCGTTCGGGTCGCGGGTCGGCGGGATCTTCAGCGAACGATCAGCTGTTCCACAGCGCGTTCACAGACGGAGGCGCTGGAGTGAGGTCGGCCGCCGGAGACATGACGCCGACCGCCCGGCGCAGCTCCGGCGGCCACCGCGCCGCTCGTCCGCGGCCAGGGTGCGGCGCGAGCATCGCGGCCGGTCATCCCCAGATCGGTCGCACATCGGATCGAACCCCCCGGGCTCGGAGCTCGCAGGTGATCTCGTCGACGTACGCCGGATTGGCGACCAACACGGTGCGGGGACGGATCGAGCGAACCAGATCGGGCTCCGAGACCACCAACGTGGTGCCGGGCACGCCCCAACCCTGCTTGCGCGGGTTGATGTCGACCACACCGGCGACATCGCCCGTTCCCGTCGTCAGGTTGAGGTAGGTCATGCCCTTGGAGCCGGCCCCCCACAGGACGACCGGGCCCGTCGCCGTCGCGAGCTCGCGTCGAGCCTGCTCGATGCGCTCCACCGCTCGTCGGCCGAACGCCCTCGCGACCTCGATGGACGTCATCTCCCATTTCCGTTCAGGAGCTTCTCGTTCGCGATCCGAACTTGCTCGCGCCTCGAACCACAAGAACTGGTCGGAGAACGACGTCGCCCATCCGGTGACGTGGAGGTCGGCCTCCTGGCACGCACGGGCGAGCGACGACGGTGCGAAGTACGACACGTGCTCGTAGACGAGGTCCCAGAGAGCGCACTGTTCGAGCATCAGCGCGCCGTTCGGAACCTCGACGTAGACCGTGCCGTGCGTCGAGCGGACGGCCGCTCGCTGGGCGAGGAGTGCGTCGACGGGATCGGGGAGGTGTTCGAGCACGTGCTGAGAGAACGCGAGGCGCACGGGTGACGAACCGTCGGACGGGAAAGGCTCCGTCGAGATCGTGACGTTCGGATGCTCCGGCGCATCGTGACGTTCGGCGTCGTAGCTCGGGTCGTATCCGTACGCCTCCGCCGCGCCGGCCTCGCAGAGCATCGCGAGGAAGTGGCCGGGACCGGAGCCCATCTCGGCGACCCGGTCCCCGGCGAGCCCGTGGCAATCGACCAGTCGGCGAGCGAGCTGTCGCGCGAAGCGTTGGAAACGCGCCGAGTAGTGGAGCGTGTTCTCGTAGGTGGAGTCGTAGTCGAGGAGGTGCGTGTCGTACGACCGGTTGTACAGGTGACCGCACTCGTG
>SKMN01000027.1 GCA_007121015.1 Coriobacteriia bacterium | reverse complement strand
TTCAGGCGCGATCACTCCGTCGCAGACGTCCACGCTCTCACCCACGTCGACCCGTGGTTCCTCGCGCAGGTCGAACGCGCGGTGGCCGTTGAAGGCGAGATCGTCGCCGCGAGTGAGGCAGGTGGGCTTTCGGGTATCGACGCCGCACTCATGCGGCGGGCCAAGCAACACGGGCTTTCCGACCCGCAGATCGCCCACCTTACCGGTACAGTCGAGGCCGAGGTGCGTGCGACTAGGCTCGACCTCGGGGTGAGGCCTACCTTCAAGTCGGTGGACACGTGCGCCGCTGAGTTCGCGGCGAGCACGCCGTACTACTACAAGACGTACGAAGAGGAGGACGAGGTCGCGGCCAGCGAGCGGCCCAAGGCGATGATCCTCGGCGCCGGTCCCAACCGCATCGGTCAGGGCATCGAGTTCGACTACTGCTGCGTGCATGGCGCATACGCGCTTTCCGAGGTCGGCTACGAGACGATCATGGTGAACTGCAACCCCGAGACGGTCTCGACCGACTACGACACCTCCGACCGTCTCTACTTCGAGCCGCTCACGTTCGAAGACGTGATGGACATCATCGACGTGGAGCAACCGGCGGGCGTTGTGGTGACGTTCGGCGGGCAGACGCCGCTCAAGCTCGCCCGCGCCCTCGAGGACGCTGGTGTGCCGATCATGGGAACGCCGCCGGAAGCGATCGATCTGGCCGAGGACCGGCAGCGTTTTGCCGACGTGCTCGACCGGCTCGGTATCGCCTACCCGGCGGCGGGGACCGCGTACACGCACGCAGAGGCCGTCGAAGTCGCCCGGAAGGTCGGCTTCCCGCTCCTCGTCCGTCCGAGCTACGTCCTCGGCGGGCGCGGTATGGTCATCGCGTACAGCGAGGAGTACCTCGAGCGCTACATGACGGAAGCGGCGAGCGTGTCCCCGGAGCATCCCGTGCTGCTCGACCGCTTCCTCGAAGGCGCGATCGAAGTCGACGTCGACGCGGTGTGCGACGGGGAGAGCGTCTACATCGGCGGCGTCATGGAGCACATCGAGGAGGCCGGGATCCACTCGGGCGACTCGGCGTGCTGCATCCCGCCGTTCTCGCTCGGCGAGGACACGGTCGACGTGATCGTCGAGGACGCACGTGCACTCGCTCTCGAGCTCGGCGTGCGCGGGCTCATCAACATCCAGTTCGCGGTCAAAGACCAGAAGGTCTACGTGCTGGAGGTCAATCCGCGGGCGAGCCGCACGGTGCCGTTCGTGAGCAAGGCCACCGGCGTGCCGCTTGCGAAAGTGGCGGCGCGCGTGATGGCCGGTGAGAAGATCGTGGACATGGAGTTGCCTCTGGAGCGCCGTGATCTCGGTCACTTCTGCGTGAAAGAGGCCGTCATGCCGTTCGGGCGCTTCCCGGGCGCGGACTCTGTCCTCGGCCCGGAGATGAAGTCGACCGGCGAGGTCATGGGTGTCGCAGCCGACTTCCCGGCGGCCTACGCGAAGTCGCAACTCGCGATCGACTACTCGCTCCCCACGGGCGGTGCCGCGTTCATCAGCGTGTGCGAACGCGACAAGCGCGCGATCGTCCCGGTCGCCAAACAGCTCGCGACGCTCGGGTTCGACATCCTGTCGACTCGGGGGACCGCACGCGTGCTCAAAGCGGCGGGTATCGCGGTGACCGAGGTCCTCAAGGTGCACGAGGGCCGTCCCAACATCGTCGACGCGATGAAGAACGGGGAAGTCCAACTCGTGGTCAACACGCCGTTCGGACAGGAGACCCGTTCCGACGGATACCACATCCGCGCGGCGGCGATCCGGCACGGTATCACCAACATCACGACCGTGCCGGCTGCCAATGCCGTCGTCAACGCTATCGATGCGGTGGCCAGCGGCGACGGACGCCTTGACGTCGTCGCCCTGCAGGACTTCGATGCAGCGGCGGGTGAGGGCTCGTGACGACGTGCGGCTGTGCACACCACACCCCGCCAAGGGTACTAGAGAACGTCACGGTCGTCGCAAACGACCGCGTCGCGCAGGGCGTAGGGCTCGTGACGTTCGATTCGCCACGGATCGCCCGTGACATCCAGCCAGGACAGTTCGTGCACCTGCGGATCGCACAAGGGGTCGATTACCTGCTCCGGCGTCCCTTCTCGATCTATCGCGCACACGCGGGGAGGCTCGAGATCCTCTACCAGGTCGTGGGCCGAGGGACCCGCGACCTCGCTCTCGCGACCCCCGGCACTGAGATGGACATGGTCGGTCCCCTCGGGTGCGGGTGGCGTATCGCGGATAGCACCACGCACGCGCTCCTCGTGTCGGGCGGCCTGGGTGCCGCGCCCCTCGGCATGCTCGCCGAGGAACTCGCGGAGCGCGGGATCGCAGTCACCGTCGCGATGGGCGCTCCGTGCGGCGAGCGGCTCGTGGGACGTGACCTGTTCGAACGGGTCGCGCGGCGTGTCGAGATCGCGACCGACGACGGCTCGTGCGGCACTGCAGGATTCGTGACCGGCGTGTGCGGCGAGATGGTCGCCGAGGGTGGCTACGATGCGGTCTACACGTGCGGCCCCGAGCCGATGCAGCGCATCGTGGCAGCCCAGGCGGCAGAGGCCGAGGTGGCATGCCAGGTATCGCTCGAACGCCTGATGGCCTGCGGGATCGGGGTATGCCTGTCGTGTGTAGTGGAGACGAAATGCGGGCTGCGTCGCGCCTGCGTCGACGGCCCGGTGTTCTACGCGAAAGAGGTCGTGTGGGACTCAGCGCACGATGTCACGTGCGAACGCTAACCCATACGTAGAGGTCGAGGGAGAAAGACCGTATGAACGTGAACGTCGACATGAGCGTCAACATCGGAGGGCTCTCGCTTCGTGCACCGCTGCTCACAGCATCGGGCACGTTCGGCAGTGCGCGTGAGTTCTCCGAGCTCATCGACTTGAACCGTCTTGGCGCCGTTGTCACGAAGGGCGTGTCGCTCGAGCCGTGGGAAGGTAACCCGGCACCCCGCATCGCCGAAACGTCGAGCGGGATGCTCAACTCGATCGGCTTGCAGAACGCCGGGGTCGAATCGTTCTGCGTCAACGACCTCGCGTGGCTCGAGAGCGAAGCCCCGCAGGTGCCGGTCATCGTCAACGTGAGCGGTCACACCGTCGAAGAGTACGTGGCCGTGATCGATCGGCTCGAGTGGGAGCCGTTCATCGCCGGCTACGAGGTGAACATCTCGTGTCCCAACGTCGATGCGGGTGGCATGGCGTTCGGCACCTCGTGTGCCTCGGCGGCCGAGGTCACGCGAGCGTGCCGAGGGTCGACGGAGCGCCCGCTCATCGTGAAGCTCTCTCCCAACGTGACCGACATCGCTGGGATCGCCACGGCGGTGGAAGCCGAGGGCGCCGACGCGGTCTCGCTCATCAACACGCTCCTCGGCATGGCCATCGACGTCGGGACGTTCCGGCCTAAACTCGCGCGCGGGGTCGGCGGTTTGTCCGGACCGGCCATCAAGCCGGTCGCGGTGCGCATGGTGTGGCAGGTCGCACGTGCGGTCACCATCCCGGTGATCGGCATGGGCGGCATCATGACGGCCGAGGACGCCATCGAGTTCATGCTCGCCGGTGCCACCGCGGTGGCGGTAGGGACCGCCAACTTCGTCGATCCCACGAGCACGGTGCGCATCGTCGACGGCATGGCCGAGTTCTGTCACGCGCGCGGGATCGAGCGGGTCGCCGACTTGACCGGGGCCGTGCTCGCGTGAGTCAGCCGAGCGGGACGCAGAGGGGGACACCTGACATGCGCGACTCCATCATCGTCGCACTCGACACCGATGCGCACACGGCACTCACGCTCGCGCGCACGCTTCAGGGACGCGTGCGGTGGCTGAAGGTAGGGATGACCCTCTACTACGCCGAGGGACCCGAGATCGTGGCCCGCCTGCACGATCTGGGATTTGACGTATTCGTGGACTTGAAACTCCACGACATCCCGCATCAGGTGCGCGGAGCGGCCCGCGAGATCGCACGCCTCGGCGGCGGCGCGATGTTCACCGTCCATGCGTCCGGCGGCCGCGCGATGATGGAGGCCGCGGTGCTCGGCGCCTGCGAGGGGAGTGCGGAGTGCGGCTTCGACACGCCCGACGTGCTCGCGGTCACCGTGCTCACGAGCATGGATGAGACGGCGCTGGCCGAGGTGGGGGTGACCGGACCGGTGAGCGCACAGGTCGCGACCCTTACCGCACTCGCCCGGGAGGCGGGGGTGCAGGGCGTGGTGTGCTCTCCGCACGAGGCAGCGGCCGCCCGTGAGGCCTTCGGTCCCGAGGCACTCGTCGTCACGCCGGGAGTGCGTCCCCACGGAGTAGACCGCGGCGACCAAGCGCGCGTCGCCACGCCGGCCGAAGCGATCGCCGCGGGCGCCTCGCACCTCGTCATAGGCAGGCCCGTGACGGGGGCCGCAGACCCGGCCGCCGTAGTGGACCGTATCGTCAGGGAAGGGTAGCAGTGATGTCCGATCCCACACACGCCATGAGCGAGTCAGAGGTGCTGAATGAACTCGAAGAAGCAGGTGCCATCTTGCGTGGCCACTTCCAGCTCACGAGCGGGCGGCACTCCGATACGTACGTCCAGTGTGCACGCGTCCTCGAGGATCCGGCGCTCACGACACGCCTTGCGGCGAGCGCTGCCGCCCGGATAGACGGACGGGCGGTCGATATCGTTGCCGCTCCCGCCGTCGGTGGCATCGTCATCGGGTTCGCTGTCGCGCAAGCTCTCGGGGTCAAGTTCATCTTCAGCGAGAGGGTCGAGGGCGAGATGCAGTTCCGTCGCTCGTTCGAGGTGCCTCCGCGAGCACGGGTGCTCATCGTAGAAGACGTGGTCACGACGGGTGGTTCGGTCGCCGAGGTGGCCTCTCTCGTACGAGAGGCGGGCGGGGAGGTGGCCGCTGTGGTCTCCCTCATCGACCGCGGCGGGGACAAGGCTTTCGCCGACGAACTCATCCCTCTCTTGAGACTCGAGGTCGAGTCATGGGACCCCTCGGAGTGTGGCCACTGCGCCTCCGGAGTGCCCATCGATAGCCCTGGAAGTCGCCGCCTGTCATGAAGCACTTGGCATCCTCGCAGGTCAGGGGTAACATCCTCGATGTGTCGTAGGTTGTAAGCGTCGCAAAGTTGTGCGTACAATCGTGTGGCGTTCAGCAAGCTCCGCCTAGAGGACGAGGAGGAACGATGGCACTTCCCAACCTTTCGGATGCGGATCGTCAGGCAGCCCTTAAGAAGGCAGCCGAGGCCCGCCAGAAGCGCGCAGAGCTGCGTGCGAAGATCAAAGAGGGCAAGATGTCCTTCGCCGACGTGATGGCTAAGACGGACGATCCCATAGTCGCGAGGATGAAGGTCTCGACGCTCCTCGAGAGCCTCCCGGGCTACGGCAAGGCCAAGGCGGCCAAGATCATGGACGAGCTCGAGATCTCCGAGAGCCGTCGGATCCAAGGTCTCGGCGCCCGTCAGCGCGAAGCCCTCATGGAGAAGCTCTCCTAGGTGTCGGTCGATCCGCTGACCGAGACCGCCGATACCGTCTGCCGGCACGACAGTCCGGGCAGTCTGTTCATCGTGTCCGGTCCCTCCGGGGCCGGCAAGGGAACCCTGGTTCGAGCTCTGCTCGACAGGGTTCCCGGCATATGGCTGTCCGTTTCTGCAACCACGCGTCCTCCTCGGCCGGGAGAGATCGACGGCGTCCACTACGTCTTCTTGTCAGGGGAGGAGTTCGATCGCCTCGTCGCCGAGGACGGACTGCTGGAGTGGGCCGAGGTGCACGGGAACCGCTACGGCACGCTACGCATGCCCGTGGAAGAACGCCTCGAGCGCGGGGAGATCGTCGTGCTCGAGATCGACCCGCAGGGCGCTGCCCAGGTCAAAGAGAAGATGCCCGAGTCGGTGCTCGTGTTCATAGAGCCGCCGAGCTTCGACGAGTTGCGCGATCGTCTCGTCAAGCGGGGGAGCGAGACACCCGAGCAGATCGAGCGGCGGTTGCGCACCGCCCGCGAGGAGCTCGCGATTGCGGGTACGTACGACTATGTGGTAATAAATGACGACGTCGAGCAGGCAACCGATGAGCTTGCAGCCATCGTCACCACGTGCGCGCGACAGCGCCACTCCGGACAGAAGGACTGATTCGAACCTATGGTAATCAACCCCGAGATAGACCTGTTGCTCTCCAAGGTCGACTCCAAGTACACGCTGTGCATCCTGGCCGCACGCCGTGCACGCCAGATCAACGACATGCTCCACGGAGTCCGCGACCAGGCGCTCCTCACGATGGCGCCGGGCCAGATCGGCCAGCTGACGAGCACGAAGCCGCTCAGTCTCGCGCTCGAGGAGATCGCGTCAGGCGACGTCGGCTACGAACGGGTCGAAGACAGCTACAAGTAGCGGGCGCGCCATGTTCGAGCGCGCCGCCCTCATCCACTACCACGAGATCGGCCTGAAAGGCCGCAACCGCTCGGCGTTCGAGCGCCAGTTGCGTGACAACCTCGATGCGGCGCTCGGCTCCTTCGACGTCGAAAGAGCCGAGCGCTTCTCGAGCCGGCTGCTCGTGCGGGTGAGAGACCACGCGCAGCTCGAGGCGGTCTGCCGTCAGGCGGCCGACACGCCCGGGGTCTCGAATGCCGCGGCGGTCTACATCACCTCCCGCGGGTCCCGCGACATGAACGCGGCGGCGCTCCTCGCGGTGAGTGAGGTCCCCGATGCGCGCACCTTCGCTATCGAAGCGCGGCGCTCCAACACCGACCACCCGGTCCGCTCCATCGACATGAACCGCGAGATCGGGCAGCACGTGGTTGACGAGACCGGACTCGGCGTCGACCTCTCCAACCCCGACGTACGCGTCTACGTCGAGGTCGTCCAGGGCGACGCCTACATCTACAGCCGCAGATACCCCGGCGTCGGCGGCCTTCCGGTGGGTACCGCCGGTGCGGTCATCTCGCTTCTCTCTGCCGGTATCGACTCTCCCGTCGCCACGTGGCGTCTCATGAAGCGTGGCGCGGTGGTGGTGGGCGTACACTTCTCGGGCCGCCCGCAGACGAGCGACGCCTCCGAGCGTCTCGTCGCCAAGATCGGCGAGGCCCTGTCGCACTACGGCGGGATGGGCCGCATCTACGTGGTGCCCTTCGGCGACCTCCAACGCGAGATCTCGCTCGCCGCTCCGCCCGACCTTCGCGTGCTACTCTACCGGCGCCTCATGGTCCGCGTGGCCGAGGAGTTCGCCGCCGTGGAGCGCGCCAAGGCTCTCGTGACCGGCGAGAGCCTCGGCCAGGTCGCTTCGCAGACGCTCGACAACATCGCCGCGGTCGACGATGCGGCTACGTTGCCCGTGCTGCGCCCGCTCATCGGCACCGACAAGCTCGAGATCGTCGCCGAGGCGCGTGCGGTGGGCACCTACGAGCTCTCCACCGTCGACCACACCGACTGCTGCACGCTGTTCATGCCGCGCACGCCTGCCACGCGCGCCACGGTGGCCGAGGTGCGTGCTGCCGAGGAGGTGCTCGACATGGAGCGCATGGTCGCCGACGCGGTCGCCTCGGCCGAGTACCACGACTTCCCGTGCGTGCCGTACCGACGGCCCAAGTGGCTGCCGGAGGGCGTCAGCGCGGCCGAGACGCTCTGATGGGCGCCTCCCCCGGCGCGGCTACCCGTTCTAGCCCGCTGCGCGTACTCGCGCTCGAGCCGTACTACGGCGGTTCGCACCGCGCCGTCCTCGACGGCATTGTCGCCCACCTCGGCGCGCGTTTCGAGTGGACGCTGCTCACGCTGCCGGCGCGCAAGTGGAAGTGGCGGATGCGCGGTGCGGCGATCACGATGGCGACCGAGGCTCGGCGGCTCGAGGATGATCGGCGGAGGAGCGGTGCTGTCGATGCCGGGCACGGTGCGGCGGGGGACGGCAGCAACCAGCCTGCGTGGGACCTCGTCTTCGCCTCGACCTTCGTGAACCTCGCCGAGTTCCGCGGCCTTGCGGGCGCCGATATCGCCGCGGTACCGGCGATCATGTACTTCCACGAGAACCAGCTCGTCTACCCGAACCGCCACGAGGCGGAGTGGGATTTCCAGTTCCCGCTCACCAACATCACGAGCGCGCTCACGGCCGACCGCTGCCTGTTCAACACGCGGTGGAACCTCGACCGGTTCGTCGCCGAGACCCCACCGTTCCTCAAGCAGTTCCCCGACCATCACCCCACCGGCGTCGCCGAACGCATCGCCGAGAAGTCCGCGGTGCTCGCGCCGCCGTTCGACCCGCACGTGTTCGACGACGCGATGCCGCCGACGCGCGGCCCGCGTCCCCGCATCGTCTGGCCCCACCGCTGGGAACACGACAAGGACCCGGAAGCGTACTTCACCGCGGTCGGGCAGCTCGCCGCCGAGGGGCTCGATTTCGAGGTCGCCATCGCGGGACAGGCGTTCCGCGAGACGGCCGATACGATGCAGGAGGCGGCTGCCGCCCTCGGCGACCGGCTCGTACACGTGGGGGAGCCTGAGTCGCGCGCGGCGTACGCACGGCTGCTCGCCTCGGCGGACATCGCTGTGTCGACCGCGATCAACGAGTTCTTCGGGCTCGCGATGGTCGAGGCGTGCTACTGCGGCGCCTACCCCCTCGTGCCCGACCGGCTCGCGTACCCCGAGCTCTACAGCGTCGACCACCGATACGCGCACCACGAC
This sequence comes from Coriobacteriia bacterium, assembly GCA_007121015.1. Taxonomy (GTDB): domain Bacteria; phylum Actinomycetota; class Coriobacteriia; order Anaerosomatales; family SLCP01; genus SLCP01. Next base: position 5,923 of record SKMN01000027.1, on the reverse strand, counting down.
GCGCTCGTCGCGAAGCTTCGATCGCTCATCCTCGAACCGCCCGCGCCGTTCGCCGCACGCGAGATGGCCGAGCGTTTCACGTTCGAGCGCCTCGCGCCGCGCTACGCCGAGGAGTTCGAGCAGGTAGCGGGTCAGGCGTCGCGCAGGTAGTCCGCGGGCCGGTGACAGACGACTAGGTCCGCAGCTATGCGGGTACGGTATCGCTGAGGCCCTCATGTGTAGCGAAGTGACTCGATCCGGAGGTGATCTTGGTGTCGCGACACGAGCTAGCCGGTGTGACGGTCGAGGCGCTCCGCGGCGACATAGCGGACCAGCCCGATGTCGACGCGATCGTCAACGCTGCGAACGCCGAGTTGATGCCCGGTGGAGGTGTAGCCGGCGCCATCCATCGCGCGGCGGGCCCGGACTTGGCTGCCGAAAGCGGTGCCCTCGCCCCCATCTCGCCGGGAGAGGCGGTCATCACCGGTGCGCACGACCTGCCGAACCGCACCGTCATCCACTGCCTCGGCCCCGTGTACGGCCGCGACGAACCGGCCGCCGAGTTGCTCGCATCGTGCTACGTCAACGCGCTGCGCCTTGCCGAGGAGGCAGGCGTGCGATCGATCGCGTTCCCGGCCATCTCCGCGGGCGCGTTCGGCTACCCGATCGATGAGGCGGCACGTGTCGTAGTCGACACGGTGCTCGCCGCCGTCCCGCAGCTCGATTCGGTGCGCCACATCCGTTTGGTGCTCTACAGCGATTCGGACCTGGCCGTATTCGAGCACGTGCTGGAGGAGCGACTCTGAGACGTCGTATCCACGTGCCCTCGATATACGGCAGTCGCTCCAGCGAAGCGTCTTGCCTCGACCGTGCGTGAAGCTACGCGGACTCGAGCTAGCATCCCGCGTAGCTGCTCGTCTCGCCGTCAAGTTCGATGTGGTCGGACTCGACGACGCTGACCGCATCGAACACCTCACGGATCCGCTCGTTTGTAGCGCGCTCCGCGAACTGTCGGTAGAGGCGGGAGGCGCGCTGCTCGCGCTTGACGGACTCGGCGATGTTGGCACACCAGTCGTCCGAGACCTCCTCGGGCACGTCGAGGTCCTCCGGCTCCTCCAAGCCAGCGAGCTTGCAGAACAGCTCGCAGTGCTCGGCTTCGACCTTGGCGAGGCGCTTGTACGTGGACGACAGCACGTGTTCGTCTTTGTGCTGGGCCATGCCGAGGTAGAAACGGGTGTTGGAGCGCTCGAGTTCGATGGACGTCTCGAGGTCGCCGCGTTCGACCTCGGCCAACTGGACCTCGTTGATGTCTGCGGGGTACTCCGGGGCCGGTACGATATGCTCGCGGTGCGCGCCGCAGAACGGGCAGTGTGAGGGGACCTCGGTCCCCAGGTACGTTTCTCCACAGATCCGGCATCGCAACATCTTCATCGTATCGACTCCTATTCATGTGCGTCGGTGCGACGACCGTCGAGCGGCCTGCCACCTGCTTGACCTGCTAGTCGACCTTTAAGCGATTCGATACCCAGTCACGGCGATCGGCGATCGCGCCTCGCTCTTGGCGATCATACACCGATGGCCTCGGCGATCGCCTCTCCGAACCGCCGCGCGGCCGCGGGTCCGTTGGCGGTGATGATGCGACCGTCGACGGTCACGGAGTCGCCCGTCCACAGCGCACCCTGTTCGATGAGGTCTGCCCGCTGTGACTCGAACGCCGTCGCCTGGACGCCGTCGAGGAGACCTGCGTGCGCGAGGGTGGACGGACCGATGCAGATCGCAGCCACCACGCGGCCGTTGTCGAACGCGGTTCGTGCGAGGGCATGCGACGCCGGGTCGTCGAAGAACGCAGAGGCACCAGGACCGCCCACGAACACGACGGCATCGTAGTCGAGCGCTTCCGCGTCCGCGACGCTCACGGAAGCTTCTGCTTCCATGCCGAGCTTGCCCTCGCAGTGGCCTGCCCGCTCGCTCGCGGTGACGACGTTGACGCCGTGGTCCTCGAGCACTTCTTTGGGCTCCGCGTACTCCTCGTCGCGAAACATCCGCTGGGCGATGACCATGAGCACGTTCTTCACGAGAACTCCTCACCGAACGGGTTCGTGTATGAGACTATACCCGCGGCATCCGAGGCACGACGGCGACATCTGTTCGCTCACGCACGCCCACGACGCGCACACGAAAGGACTCACCGAGTGGACTCGTTCGAACGGGCACGTCGTGTGCTCACTGGTCGATGGCCCACCAAGCTCGCATTCTTCCTCTTCTTCGCCTGGTCGTGTTGGCGGCTCTGGCAGTTCGCCGAGTGGGGCCGTGGCCGTGGCCCCTTCGTTCCTCGGCCGGAAACGGTCGCGGGCATCTTACCGGTAGGCCACTTCACGAGTTTCTTCGCGTGGCTCAAAGGGGGAGGGTGGGACACGCTGCTGCCCGCTGGCCTCGTCATCATCCTTGCCGCGCTCGCGGTGTCGCTCCTTTTCAAGCGCGCGTTCTGCGGATGGATCTGCCCGGTGGGGACTTTGTGGGAACTCGCTGCCTCTGCAGGCCGCAGGCTCATGGGCGGACGCAACATCCCTCTACCCAAGTGGCTCGACCTCGCCGGCCGAGGATTCCGCTACGTGCTTGCGATAGCGTTCTTCGGCTTCCTGGCGCGCGTGTCGGTCGAAGAGGCGCTCTGGTTCCGCGAGCTGCCCTACATGTGGGTCGCGGACATCAAGATCCTCGAGGGCCTCTTCGCACCGACCTTCATCGCGCTCGTCCTCTTCGCATTCGCGCTCTCGATGATGCTCGGGCCGGTGTGGTGTCGCTGGCTTTGTCCGCTCGGAGGCCTCTACAGTGCCGTCGCGCTTCCCTCGGCATGTACGGTGGTGCGGGAAGAGGTGACGTGCATCCATTGCTCGCGGTGCAGCGAGGTCTGCCACGCGTTCGTCGACGTGGGGCGTGCGCGCGACGTCCGCGCAGTGGAGTGCGACGGCTGCATGGAGTGCGTGCGGGAATGTCCGGTGGAGGGGTGTCTGAGCGCCAGGGTCTTCAGGACGTGGACGTTCCCGGCCTGGTCGTGGCCGCTGCTCGTCGCTGGGCTGTGGCTCGGTATCTACGGTGTCGCGAGGGCCACCGGGAACTGGGACACGACCGTCCCGCCCGAGGTATACCAGCAGGTCATCCGCTCGGGCTTGCTCGAACAGCAGACCCCCGGGTTCTTCTAGTCTCCCCGGTACGCTATAGTGTGTACAACTTTGTGTACACGCGGCTTCGTTCAGCCTGGATCGGGGCCGTCGCGTCGGGAGGGGAGACCTGTACATGGACACCTTCACCATGCTCAATGATGGTATTTCCGCGCGGATCGGCGCCTTTATCGAGCGGCGCGATGCGCTGAAGGACGCCAACCGTTACTTCTACCTTCAGCCCACCACGGGGCGGACCAATCACCGGGTCACCATGACCGACGGGCGGGAGATGGTGCAACTCGCCTCCTACAGCTACCTCGGCCTCATCGGCCATCCTCGCATCGAGGCAGCGGCGAAAGAGGCGATCGATACGTACGGCACCGGTGCGGGCGGCGTACGCCTGCTGACCGGTACGACCGACCTCCACGAGCGTCTCGAGGCACGCATCGCCGAGTTCTCCTCGCGCGAGGACGCATGCGTCTACTCGAGCGGCTACGTCACCAACGTCGCGATAATCACCGGCCTCATGGGCCCCGGCGACCTCGTGCTCATGGACAAGCTCGACCACGCGAGCATCGTCGACGGGTGCCTGCTCTCGGGTGCGAAGTGGCGCACCTATCGCCACAACGACATGGATCACCTCGAGAAGCTTCTCGCGCAGTCTGCGGGCGAGTACAACACGGTCCTCGTCGTGGCCGACTCCGTCTTCTCGATGGACGGCGACATCATGGACCTGCCGAGGACGCGCGAGCTCTGCGACGAGTACGGGGCTCGGCTCATGGTGGACGAGGCCCACTCGGTGGGCTCTCTCGGTGCTACCGGTCACGGGATCGAGGAGCACTTCGACATGATCGGCTCGATCGATCTCAAGATGGGCACGCTCTCCAAGTCCATCCCGAGTATCGGCGGTTACCTCGCCGCCTCGGCCGAGATCGTCGACTACCAACGGCACATGTCGCGCCCGTTCATCTTCTCGGCAGCCCTGCCTCCCGCGCAGGCTGCCGCCGCGATCGCCGCCTTCGACGTCATCGACGACGAGCCCGAGCGGGTCGCACAGCTGCACGAGGTCACGCGGCGCTACACCGACGGTCTCAAGGCGCAGGGGTGGGACACGATGGACTCGCAGACGTGCGTCGTGCCGGTGCTCGTGGGCGACGAGGCCAAGACGATGGACCTCACGCGGATGCTCTTCGACAGGGGCGTGTTCGTCTGCCCGATCGTGCACCCTGCCGTGCCGCGTGGGATGGACCGCCTGAGGACGTGCTTGATGGCGACGCACACGCAAGAGGACATCGACCAGGCGCTCGACGCATTCGCTGAGGCGGGTACGGCGCTCGGCCTCACATAACCGGTCGTCACGGCTTCGCAGCGCTCCAAGCAGAGTCCCGGCGGGTCGGCTCGAAACCGTTCGAGTGACTCCGGTCTGCTCGTAAGGACCTGCGCGTGTATCTCGCGAACCTGCCGCTGGTCAGTTATCTGTGACCGCTTACCGATTGCTCATCGGAATCATACCTGCCGACGCGCATAGTGCCTCTCTCGTGAGGGTATGTGCAGAGGGCGTACCGAGGGGCATCCATCCGACAAATATCTACTGACCAATGTTCGCTTCCACGGTTCGCTCGGCCGGGGTGAGTGGTAGGGGAAGACACCATGGATGCGATGCAGCGAGAGACGGGCAGACTCACGCCAGACGTACTTCTCGCGGCGCGACCCCTCGACTCCGTTTCCGATCTCGCCATGAGAGGTCTATCGGCTTTCGGGAGGGGGTGGAGCATCTGACACATCAGCGCACGAGTAGTGTTCCAGCGGACGTTTCGTTGGGACCGAGCGGGAGGCTCCGGGTCGCCGGTGTTCAGGGACCGATCCCGAATCAGCGGTGATCGATGGCGCGACTCGCTTTCTTAAGGGGCCACCACGACGTGATCGTCGTTCGGTGGAGAAAGGAGCACACATGATGCATTCACAACGCATCAAACCGATCCTGTTGGCGGTGTTGACCTTCGCGTTGATCGTGACATCGGTGGTCGCTGCGTACGGTGCGGCGATCACGCTGCTCAAGGACAACACCGACGACGAGTTCCACGACCCGCCCAAGCCGTACTACCGTGTGGGCGACACCATCCACTACACGTTGGCGGTGACGAACCCCAACCCGACCCCCATCATCGTCGACGTGTACGATGAGTTCCCCGACGGCAGCCTAGTGCTCATCGATGGCGACGTGCGACTGGAACCGAGTGAGACGGCTATGTACGACACCCACTACGTGGTGGACGAAGCGGACATAGTCGAGATCATGGGCAACAAGGTGGTCATCAACTGGCTGATCGTCGAGGGTATCCAGGTCGACGAGAACGACAACTTCATCGACTTCGTGTCCGGCGCGGTCTCGAAGACGAACTTCATCATCGAACCGTGTATCGAGATCGAGAAGACCGTCGACTTCGACGGTGACGAGGTCTTCAACGAGTGCGAGACGTGGTACACGGGCTCTGACGCCACGTGGAAGGTCGAAGTCACGAACTGCGGCGACAGCGACCTGTTAGACGTCATGGTCGAGGACACCAACGGCATGATGTGGGGTCCGTTCGACCTGGCTGTAGGCGAGACGTGGGAAGAGACCTACACCGACGGTCCGCACGACATGGACCTGACCAACACCGCGACCGCTGAGGCGCTCGGAATCGACGGCGACCCGGTCGGCCCGGTCGAGGACGAGGCGTGCATCGAGGTCATCGACCCGTGCATCGCCATCGAGAAGACCGTCGACTTCGACGGTGACG
>SKMN01000067.1 GCA_007121015.1 Coriobacteriia bacterium | reverse complement strand
CGGCGACGATCCCCGCGCCGACGACATCTCGCACAGGGGCATCGACTGCAAGCGGCGCGGCGGCGAAGGCGGCGAGCGCGAGCGCGGGCCCTGCGCCTGCGAGCGGCCTGCCCTCCCGCGCGGCCAGCGCGTCGATGAGGGCGAAGAGCGCGAGTGCGCCGAACGCCGCGACGACGAGCCACGACCCGGTCGCGTACGTCGGCAACATGATGAGCGCCGTCCAGCCTGCCACACCGACAGCCACGATCCGCGTGGCGATCACCATCGCCCGATCCGCCGAGACCAACCCGCGCAGCACTCGCACGTGCCGCCATACGGCCACCACGCCGAGGACCGCGAGGCCGTGGGCAGCACTGTCCCACGCCGGTTCGACCCACGCGAGCGAAGAGACGGCGGCTGCGAACACGGTCACGAGCATCGCGAGCACGCCCGCGACCCAGGAACGGGCCACCCGCGCGCCGACGACCCACATCGCGACGAGCCACCACGCGAGGAGCGCCTCGTGGGCGGGCGCGGACCCGGCGACGAGTGTCGTCCCATCGACGGACGTGAAGAGCGTCACCGCGCCGAGCAGCACCCAACCGGCCACGAACACGACCCGCCGGGCGGCGGGGGCCTCGGCGACGATCTCCGCTGCCTCGCCCCTCATCAGCCGTGCTGTCACGAGCCAGCTCACCGCCACTGCCGCGAGCAGCGCGACCGTGCCCCGGGCCGTCGCGTCGAGCACCGACGCAAGCGCGAGCCACGCGCCGAACTCTGCCACGAGCGCGACCGCAAGGTGTCCGCTGCCGTCGCGCAGTAGCGCGTACCCGCCGGTCGCGAGGGAGACGGCGGCGAACGCGCCGAACACGGCCCACGTCACGCCCGCCACCTCGGTGACGGCGACCAGCGATATCAGGAGCGGCACGTGGCCGAGGGCCGCGATCGCGCGCCAGATGCGGCCGTAGCCGTCGGCGACCGCCGTGACCGCGAGGGCCACGATCGCGGCGGCGCCCACATCGCCCCAGCGCACCGGGTCGAGGGGGAGGTCTACGAGGATGCCGGCTGCCGCTCCCGCCGCAACCACCGGGGCCGTCACGCGCAGCACGCGGGCAAGCGACTCGAACTCCTCACGTCCGCGTGCGCGTTCGGCTGCGAGCGCCCAGAGTGCGGCGATGGCCGCGATCCCTGCCAGCCGGGGAGCGACCGTCCACCCGAGTCCCTGGCCGAGAAGCCACCACCAGCCGACCTGCGTCGCCGCGCCGATGACCCCGAAGAACCGCCCCGCGAGGCGGACCTCGGTCAGCCAGTAAACGGCGGAGCAGAGTAGTAACAGCACCGCCCACGGCCATGGGCCGGACAGGCCGTAGCCATCGATGGCGATCCAGCCGTCGAAGAGCAGGAGCGCACCGCCTACCGCGACGAGCGCGACGCCCACTCCCCGCACGCCGGAACGCCACGCCCACACGCCGCCGGCGTAGAAACCGGCGGTGAAGGTGGCAAGGAACGCGAGTTTGGCGGTCGTGGAGACGGCCTCCCAGACCGCGACCGTGAAGATGGCGGCCGCGACGATGACGAGGAAGGCACCGGTGTACGCGAGCACCTGCGTCCAGCGGACCTGGCGGGACGCAGGTGCCGCCGCGGGCACTTCGCTCACGGTCCTCGCGTTCGCTGCGGCCCTCGCCGGCGCCTGCCAGCGGGCGCGGGTGCGCTCGATCTCGACGACCAGTTGCGCGCGTCTGGCGAGGTGCCGGGGTGCGATGGCGTCGTAGGACTCGCGGGCGACCTCGCCTCGCTCGACGGCGCGTGCAAGGTCGTCGAGCAGGAAGTCGATGCGCTCGATCTCGGCCCACGCGTCTGCGTAGCGCGCCACCATGGCTCCCCTCACTCCTCGGCTGGTGACTCCTCGACCTGCGCAGATTGTCTCACAACCGCGACGATCTCCTCGGCCACGTCGCGCGGGATGCCGGGTACGGCCGCGACCGCCTCGACGTCGGCTTCGCGCAGCCGCCTCACCGAGCCGAACGCGCGCATGAGCGCCTTCTTGCGCGCAGGGCCCACGCCGGGGATGTCGTCGAGGACGCTGGCGGTCATCGCCTTTCCGCGCAGTTCGCGGTGGTACGTGATCGCGAAGCGGTGCGCCTCGTCGCGGACGCGTTTGACGAGGTAGAGCGAGGGCGAGCCGGCGGGCAGCACTGCCGGCTCGTCGAAGCCGGGCACGAACAGCTCCTCCTCGCGTTTGGCGAGCGCGGCGAGCGGGACGTCGACGGCACCCGCCTCGGCGAGCGCGGCGCGTGCGGCGCCGAGCTGCGGCTTGCCGCCGTCGACGATGACGAGGTCAGGGCGGGCCGCGGCGAAGCGCTCGTCGGCGGTGCGCTCCTCGGAGAAGCGGCGGCGCAGCACCTCGGCCATCATCGCGACGTCATCGGCGTGGCCCTCATCGCGGCGGACGCGGAAACGGCGGTACGCCTTCGTGTCGGCGCGGCCGTTCGTGAACACCACCATCGAGCCGACCGAGTGCCGCCCGTGCAGCGTCGAGATGTCGTAGCACTCGATGCGCAGCGGCGCGGCGGGCAGGGCGAGCGCGCTCTCGAGCTCGATGAGCGCGCGGTTGATGCGCTCCTCGTCATAGCGGGTACGCACCTTGTGGCGCATGAGCGCGTGGCGCGCGTTGACCTCGGCGTTCTCGAGGAGGCGGCGCTTCTCCCCGCGCCGGGGCACCGCCACGCGCACGCGCGCACCGCGCAGACCGGAGAGCCACTCGGCCACCGCATCACCCGACTCCGGCAGTTCCGGGACGACGACCTCGCGCGGGACCTGCTCGGACTGGTCGTAGTAGGTGAGCAGGAAGCCTTCGACGAGCTCGGGCGCCGGCACGTCGAGCCCCTTGTCGAGCACGAACTCGTTGCCGATGAGTACGCGCCCCTCGCGCACGACGAACACGTGCACGCCGGTGATCGTCTCCTCGCGGTAGAGCCCCACGACGTCCAAATCGAGCGGGCGGCTCGAGACGACCGTCTGCTTCTCCTGGATGCGGCGCACCGCCTCGAGCCGGTTGCGGAAGCGCGCGGCGCGCTCGAAGTCGAGGTCGGCGGCGGCGGCGCGCATGCGCTCCTCGAGCTCCTCGGCCACGCCCGAATGCCGTCCCTGCAGGAACCCGATGACGTGCGCCACGTTCTCCGCGTAGCGCTCGTGCGTCACCGCGCCCACGCACGGGCCCGGCCCCTTGCCCACGTTGTAGTCGAAGCACGCCTTGCCGCTCGGCTCGCCGCCGCGCGCGTTGACGCGCTTCCACTCGACGCACTGGGCCGAGCAGATCGGGTAGATGCGCCGCACCGTGTCGACGGTCTCGCGCGCGGCGCGGGCGTCGGTGTACGGACCGAAGTATCTCGTGTCGGGACGGTGCCTCTCGCGGGTGAACTTGATCGCGGGGAACGGGTCGCCCACGGTGATCCCGATGAAGGGATACGACTTGTCGTCGCGGTACCCCACGTTGTACGGGGGCGCGAACTGCTTGATGAGGTTCTTCTCCAAAATGAGCGACTCGACCTCGGTGCGCGTCACCACGTAGTCGAACGTCGCCGTCTCGGCCATGAGGAGCGGTACCTTCTCGCGCTCGTCCTGGCCGAGGACGTACTGCTTCATCCGCTTGCGGAGCGACTTCGCCTTGCCCACGTAGAGCACGGCGCCCCTGGCGTCCTTCCAGAGGTAGACGCCGGGCGAGTCCGGGACGCGCGAGACCTCCTCGGCGAGTGTGGGGCGCTCGGGCACCGCGATCACTCCACCGGGTAGACCGCGAGCACGCGCTCGACGTCGGCCGCGTCGACGAGCGCGGCGATGTCGGCCGCGAACGCCCAACCGCGCACGGAGTGGTCGGTGAGCGCGACGGGGCCACCGTCGCCGGCGCGCCAGTAGAGGGCGCCGTCCGCACGGCGGTACGCGGGCCAGACGTCGGGCGCGACCACCGAGGGCCCCGCGTCGGGGTCGTCCCACGCGAGCGCGGACGGGACGGCGGCGGTGCCGTGACGCTCGAGTACGCGCGTGGCGAGCGTGACCTGAGGGCTCACGGGCGACGCGTCGAGCTCGGGTACGCGCTCGAATGACGCGATCTCGAGCGCGCTCGACGGGGCGCGCGGGTCGCGCGCGGCGGCGCGCACTGCCTCGGCGTACGCGCTGGGGCCGATGCGCGTGAAGGCCGCCTGCTGCGCGATCTCGGCGGTGTCGGCGAGCAGCGAGCCGAGGGGTGGTCCGCCCACGAGCGCCTCAGCTACCGCTGCCGCCTGCCGCACGAGTGCGACCTCCTCGCGTGTCGGGTCGGTCCCGAGCGAATCGAGCCAGCGACGAACCTCCTGCGCCCCGGCGAGCCGATCGCCCGCGGCCGCGAGCGCTGCTTCGATGCGGGTGACGTGCAGGTCGAAGGCGGTCTCACCGCGTCTCGGCGCGCGCACGCCGGGAGCGTCGCGGCGCATCGCCTCGACGGTCTCGATCAGCCGCTCGGCATGCTCTCCCTCAGGACCTTCCTGGCCGAGGAGCCCGGCGGCCCGGTTCTTCGCGTCGAGGTAGCGGGCGTAGGAGGCGTCGAACGCGGGTGTGTCGTTCGCGGTCTGCTCACACGCGACCGCTCGCAACCGCGGTTCAAGCAGCGCTACGAGCGCGGTGGCGTCGTCGGCAACGACCGCCTCCCGCACGCTCGCACCATCCGCCTTCACCTCGGCGAGCACGAAGCCGTCCCGTGCGAGCCGCACCACGTAGGCGTCCGTCCGCGGCCACGTGGAGGCAAGCGCGGCGAACGCGGTCTGATACGCGATCTCGGCGTCGGCGACAGAGCCGAGGCGCGACGCGTCGACATCGACCGTCGCGGTGCCGGGCTGCGCTTCCGCTGCAGCATCGAGCCCGGCGAGCCGCAACGTGCGCTCGACCACCTCGACCGGAGCCGATGGCGCGATCGGGTCGGGCCTGCTCTCGCGCAGCGCGTGCATGAGCGCGAAACCGACCACGAGCAGCGCGAGCAGCGCCACGGCACCGGCGCCACGCCGCCACGATGCGCCTCTCGGTGGCGTCTCGTCCACCTCGTCCACCTCGTCCACCTCTGTCTCCTCGGCCAGTCTCCCCGTCCCGCGTCGCGTCTCCCCCAGCCTACACCGGCTGAGCCTCCCCGTCGGGGGTGACCGTCGCCGGGCGCCCCTCGAGGACCGGACGCAGGAAGCGCCCTGTGTGCGAGCGCCCGCACGCGGCGATCTCCTCGGGCGTGCCGGTCACGACGATCTCGCCGCCCGCGTCGCCGCCCTCGGGACCGAGGTCGATGACGTGGTCGGCGCTCTTGATCATGTCTAGATTGTGCTCGATGACGAGCACGGTGTTACCGCCGTCCACGAGCCGCTGGAGCACGTTGAGCAGCTGGCGCACGTCGTCGAAGTGCAGACCGGTCGTGGGCTCGTCGAGGATGTAGAACGTGCGCCCGGTCGAGCGCCGCTGCAGCTCGCTCGCGAGCTTGACGCGCTGCGCCTCGCCGCCGGAGAGCGTGGTAGCGGGCTGGCCGAGGCGGATGTAGCCGAGACCCACGTCGTAAAGGGTCTGCAGCTTACGTTTGATGGGCGGGATGTTCTCGAAGAAGTACAGCGCCTCTTCGACGGTCATCTCGAGCACGTCGGTCACGGTCTTGCCACGGTAGGTGACCTGGAGCGTCTCGCGGTTGTAGCGCGCGCCCTTGCAGACCTCGCACGGCACGTAGATGTCGGGCAGGAAGTGCATCTCTATCTTGATCTGTCCGTCGCCCTTGCACGCCTCGCACCGCCCGCCCTTGACGTTGAAGGAGAAGCGCCCCGGAGCATAGCCGCGTGCCTTGGCCTCGGGCGTGGATGCGAACAGCGCGCGCACGTCGTCCCACAGGCCCGTGTACGTCGCGGGGTTGGAGCGCGGCGTGCGGCCGATAGGCGACTGGTCGATGTCGATGACCTTGTCGACGCCCGCGAGCCCCTCGAGCGCATCGTGCGCGCCGGTGCGGCGCCGAGCGCGCTGGAGCTTGTTCGCGAGCGCGGGCGCGAGCGTGTCCTCGACGAGCGAGGACTTGCCCGAGCCGGACACGCCCGTCACGAGGATGAGCGAGCCGAGCGGGATCTCCACGTCGATGCTCTTGAGGTTGTGCTCGCGCGCGCCGCGCAGCACGATCGCTCCCCGGCCGGGCTGGCGGCGCTCCTCGGGCATGGGGACCGTACGCGTGCCGGCGAGGTAGGCCGCCGTGAGCGACTCCTCGCACGTGAGGATCTCGTCGGGCGGACCCACGCACACGATCTCACCGCCGTGCTCGCCGGCGCCCGGCCCCATGTCGATGACGTAGTCGGCGGCGCGGATCGTCTCCTCGTCGTGCTCGACGACGATCACGGTGTTGCCTAAGTCGCGCAGCCGCTCCATCGTCGCGATGAGGCGGGCGTTGTCGCGTTGGTGCAGGCCGATGGAGGGCTCGTCGAGGATGTAGAGCACGCCCATGAGCCCCGAGCCGATCTGCGTGGCGAGCCGGATACGCTGCGCCTCGCCGCCGGAGAGCGTGGCGGTCGCGCGGTCGAGCGTGAGGTAGTCGAGGCCCACGTCGACGAGGAACCGCAGCCGCTCGACGATCTCCTTGATGACGCGCCGGGCGATGCGCTCGTCGCGCTCGGAGAGCTCGACGCCCTCGAAGAACGCGAGCGAGTCCTTCGCGCTCATGACGGTGACGTCGTGGATGTTCGTACCGCCAAAGGTCACCGCGAGGATCTCGGGCTTCAAGCGCGCGCCACCGCACGCCTTGCACGGGATGACCGACATATACTCCTCGAGCCTGTCCTTGACCGACTCGCTCTCGCTCTCCTCGAAGCGGCGCATCACGCTCGCGAGCGCGCCCTCGTACCGCGAGTACCAGTGCGTCTCCCGCCCGTCGCGCGTCACATAGTCGATGCGGATCCGCTCGTCGCCGAGGCCGTCGAGGAGCGTGGAGCGCACGTCGGCGGGCAGCTCGCCCCACGGGGTGTCGCTCGAGGCGCCGAGGTGGCGTGCGGCTGCCGCCACGAGCTGCGGGTAGTAGTTGGTGCCGCTCGCGAACGGCTTGATAGCGCCCTCGGAAAGCGAGAGAGAGGTATCGGGGACGATGAGGTCCGGGTCGGCCTCGAGCCGCGCGCCGAGACCCGCGCACTCGGGGCACGCGCCATACGGCGAGTTGAACGAGAAGTCGCGCGGGGCGAGCTCGTCCATCGACACGCCGTGCACCGGGCACGCGAGCGCTTGCGAGAACGAGAGCTCCTCGCCGTCGACGACCGCCACGAGCACGCTCCCGCCCGCGAGCCTGAGCGCCGTCTCTACGCTGTCGGCGAGCCGCCCGCGCACGCCGTCCTTGATGACGAGCCGGTCGACCACGACCTCGATGTCGTGCTTGAACTTCTTGTCGAGGACGATCTCCTCGTCGAGCGTACGCATCTCCGTATCGACCCGCACGCGCGTGAAGCCCTCACGCTTGAGCTCCTCGAAGAGCTTGCCGTACTCGCCTTTGCGCCCCTTGATGACCGGCGCAAGCACCTGGAACCTGGCACCCTCGGCGAGCTCTAAGATGCGGTCGACGATCTGGTCGGACGTCTGGCGCTCGATGGGCCGCCCGCAGATCGGGCAGTGAGGGACACCCACGCGGGCGTAGAGAAGACGCAGGTAGTCGTATATCTCGGTGACGGTGGCGACGGTCGAGCGCGGGTTGCGGCTCGTGGTCTTCTGGTCGATCGAGACCGCGGGCGAGAGGCCCTCGATGTGGTCGACGTCGGGTTTGCTCATCTGGCCGAGGAACTGGCGGGCGTACGCAGACAGCGACTCGACGTAGCGGCGCTGCCCCTCGGCGTAGATGGTGTCGAACGCCAGCGAGGACTTGCCCGAGCCCGAAAGCCCGGTGATGACGACGAGCTGGTCGCGGGGGATCTCGAGGTCGAAGCCTTTGAGGTTGTGCTCGCGGGCGCCTCGGATGGAGATGGATTCGAGTGACACGGGGCGTGACCTGCCTTACGCGGTGGAGAGTAATTCCGGCCAAGGATTCATTGTACCTCGCGTGGGGAGCGAACGCACGTTCGAGAGCGCAGACCGCCTGATTGACAGGCGGTCGCGCAGTCGCCACCATCGGTGACGCACGCCGCGCTGCAGGGTGTGCGTCAGCCATCCTGCAACGACATCGCCGAGAACCGAGGAGTCACACACCATGACCAGGCTCGCACAGCGCTCGATACGACCCGCGCTCGTCCTCTTCGTCGTCGCGGCGGCCCTCTTCTCCCTCACAGCTCAGGCCCCGGCATCGACGACACCGGAGGACCGGTGGGAGTCGGTCAGCCTCATCGTGGCCGACCTTGACGGCGACGGAGAACCGGTACTACTAGTAGGCGCGGGGCTTCCCATAGACACCGAGCTCCCCGTGGAGGTCGCACTCCCCGTGCCGCGAGGCGGGACGGTCACCGGGGCGAACGAGATGACCGGCGACGGGCAGCTCGTCTCCGAGATCGAGATCACCTCGCGCGACCAGCGCGGCGACCACGACCTCCTGCGATTCACCATGCGCGAGGTGCACTACGTCCATATCGAGATGAGCGTACCCGAGGGCATCTTGACTTCCACGGCCGAGGGCACCCGGATCGAGTTCGCATGGGTCGCCGCAGGCACTGCGGACCGTGCGCGCGTGGGCGCCAGGATGTCTCTCGCCTCACACCTCGAAGGCGTGGACCCGGAACCCATAGTCGCCTTTCAACCGGACGAGATAACGTATACGGTCGAGAAGCGTCCCGTGGAAGTCGGTGACCGGCTCGAGATCGCAGGAACCGTCGTCACCGGCCGGGCGCCGGAACTCGACGAGATGATGGGCACCGACGGCGAAAGCCCACAGGCAGAGACCGGGCCAGAAGCCGAACCGGAGACTGAGACCGCAGCTCCGGCTCCGGTAGACGAGATCACGGAGCCGGAGGACAGGCCCATCAGCACGATCGTGCTCCCCGCATTGCTCGCCGGCGCGCTGCTCGTAGCGGGCACGCTACTCGTCCTGAAGATCCGCGAGGGTCGGAAACCGCCGGAGGCCTGACGGGCGCGCCCCGGTCGATCCTGCTCTACCGCACCGCGAGCCTGCTCTCTCACCCAACCTGGGTATAGGTGAGAGATAGGGCTTCAACGTATGGGGAGGTGCGTCATGTTCGCACGAGTGAGCAGGTACGAGGTCCCGCTCGACAAGTTGGCCGAGGATATCGACGGCGTCGACGAGACCGCACAGAAGGTCGCGGGGATACCGGGGTCGCTCGGCTTGTACTACCTCGTCGACAAGGACACGGGGATGACGATGTCGATGACGCTCTGGAAAGACGAGCAGGCCATGCGCGACAGCGAGGCCGCCGCAGACGAGCTGCGCGCCGAGACCTCCTCGGCGGTATCGGGGAGGATCACGTCGGTCGAGCGCTACGAGGTCGTCACGCACCCGTAACTACGTTCGTCAGGGCAGGCGGGCGGGCGACGCTACCCGACCAGCACCACGATCGAGACAGCATGGAGCGAGCCGATGAGCCGCATCAACCGGCCCAATCCGTCGCGCACCACGAAGCCGGCGTTCGCGAGCCAGCCCGATGTCGCCGTGACCTCGTCGGACGCGAAGCCCGCAGGCAGCCGGGCGACCTGCACCTCGGTGCACGCCGGTCGGTCGTACGCCTCCCATGCGAGCCTGTCGTGCGAGAGCGCCGGTGCGAACGCGCAGCCGGGCCCTCCTGCCGCCACGACGGACTCCCCCGTCCGCAGATCGAGCAGGTGTATCCGGCTCAGCTCGTCGTCCCACTGCGCATACGCCAGGACGTCGCCGTAGAGCGCGGGGAACTCACTCCACCGCGGTGATTCGACCAGTGTCGCCTGCTCGCCAGTGCGCAGGTCGATCGTGTGGATGTCGCCTCCGCTGCAGTACGCGACCGTGTGCTCGAAGATGTCCGACGTCGTGCCGCACGACACCGGCACGAGAGAGACGGTCTCCTCTGTGCGCAGGTCCATGATCATCAACCAGGCGTTATAGTGACGTTCGCGGGTCCATACGACGGTGTCGCCCCAGACCGACGGGGCGTAGTCGTGCGGACCGAGGGTGATTGCACGGGTCTCCTTCGTCTCCAGGTCGTGGAGCGTGATCACGCTACCGCGCCGGAAGGTCTCCTCCCATACGACGCGATCGCCATGGATGTCCGGAGCGTACGCACCGAAGCTCTCCTTGCTCGACAGTCTGCGAGACTCGCCAGTGCCGAGGTCTTTCAGCCAGACCGCGTTCACGCTCTCGTCCCGCCGGACGTAGACGAGGCGGTCCCCATCGACGGACGGCTTGAGGATGAAATCCCCATCGGTGATCGTGCGTTCGAACCGCACGGTGCTTGCGACCGTCTCTGCGGTCGAACCGAGGTAGACTGCAGCTATCACAGCCAGCGCCATGACGATGCGCGCCACCCCGACCAGTCGCCTGTTGCCAGAACCCCCCACTGCTCCACGTCCCTCGGAACACGCACACGTACGCACGAAGCGCCGCTGCGTGACAGCGCCATCCGTCATGGCTATTGTATCGGCCGTCACAATCGAAACCTTAAGGGTTTGCTCGCGGTTTCACTTTTGACTGTGGGCCACCGGAGGGGCGACCCAATGCGCTACGCTTCGCTACCGCACGATCTTGGTGATAGGGATCTCGAGGATGTCCTCGGCCCCGGCGGCTTTCAGGGCCGGGATGAGCGTGTTGACCGTGCACTTGTCGGCGACCGTGGTTACCTCGAAGCCCTCTGAGCCGTACAGCGGGTTGACGGTGGGCCGCTTCATCGCCGGCAGCACCGCGACCACGCTGTCGAGCCGATCGGCTGCGACGTTCATCGAGAGCAGCACACGCCCGCGGGCCTCGATGACGCCAAGCAGCAGCGTGCGGACCTCTTCGATCTCGCGACGCTTGACCGGATCGGCCCACGAGTCCTTGTTCGCCACGAGACGCGTCGTCGAGGTGAGGATGGTGTCGACGATCTTGAGCCCGTTGTGACGCAGCGTGGAACCCGTCTCGGTGAGATCGACGAGCGCGTCCATCATCTCCGGCACTTTGGCCTCGGTCGCGCCGTAGCTGAAGAAGACCTCGACCGGAATGCCGAGCTCGTCGAAGAACGCCTTGGTCGAGCGAGGGAACTCTGTGGTGATGCGGCTGCCTGGCGCGATGTCGCTGGCCGAGGAGATCGGGGACTCCTGTGGTACGGCGAGCACCATCTTGACCACGCCGGTGCCGGTCTTGGCGTAGGGCAGCTCGGCGACCTCCACCACATCGGCGCCGGACTCGCGGATCCAGTCGTGCCCGCTGATGCCGAGATCGAAGTAGCCGTCCTGCACGAAGATCGGGATCTCCTGCGGCCGCAGGATCTTGACGCGCTCTATCCGCGGGTCGGCGCAGGTCGGGTTGTACGCGCGGCTCGACTTGCGGACCTCGATGTCGGCCTCGGCGAACAGGAGCAATGTCTGCTCTTCGAGCGAGCCCTTGGGGATGGTCAGCGACAGCATGTGCTCTCCTCGCGATGACGGACGGACATTAAGGCCCGACGCTTCGCCGCAGGGCATGCCGCCACTGTACTGTGATGCAGCAACCGGGGGAAGCCCTCGATGATGCGTCCCGGAGGTGTTGCCGAGCGCGCCGCGACCCCTCGGCCACGCGCGATACGCGTGCGATACTACGCGTATGTCCAACGCGCTCCCCTACAATGCCCGGCACCTCGCAGGCGACACGTACGTGATCCCGGGCCTCACCAACAGCGGGTTCGTCGACGGCCTCGTCATCGACACGTGCGACGACGAGGCGCCCTACGCGCTCGTCGACGTCGACCACCTCGCCATCACGCACGGGCACGCCGACCACTTCTCCATCGGCCACGCGCTGCACGCCCGTGGTGTCCGCGTGTCGGCGGCACGCGACGATGCGTCGCTCGTGGAGAACCCCGACATCAACATCCGCGGGATGTTCTCGTGGGCCAAGCCCGGCGATGTCCTCACGACCAAGCTCTTCCGCGGCCTGCCGTGCCCTGTGGACCGCTCGGTCGAGGAGTGGGACGACCCGCGCGCGACTCCGATTCCGCTGCCCGGGCACACCCTCGGCCACCACGGATTCCTGACGCGCGACGGCGTGCTGTTCACCGGGGACGCCCTCTACCAGCGCGAGATCTGGCAGCAGCACCCGCTCCCCTACCTCATTGAGCCGAGCAAGGTCGCCTCGTCGCTAGAGCGCATCCGGGCGACCGGGTTCACGTGGCTCGTCCCCGGGCACGGCTTTCCCGTCGAGCGCGAGGCTGCCGAGGGGCACCTCGACTTCCACCTCGCGCAGCTCGCCGAGATACGCGAGCTCATCGTGGACCGCCTCACGAAGCCGCACACGACCGAGGCCGCGATCGCGATGGTATCGGCCGAGCGGGGCCTGCGTGAGACGCCCCCGGCGTACTGGCTCGCGGTCGCGACGGTCAAAGGGTTCCTCGGCGAGTTGCTCGACGAAGGCGTGCTCGAGTTCTTCGTGCGCGAGCATGCGGGATGGTGGCAGACCTCAGGCCATCCGTGAGGTGGCCGTGCGCCTGATCGGCTGAGCCGCTTCCCCACCCCTCCCCCAAACCTTTCACCTCCCCGCAACCACACCGAAACACCTCCGAAACACGCTCCCCGTAACGTCGACGAAACACGTTGGCAAAGGCGCACGGGAATCCACCGCCTGCCCCAGACCGGGAACCAGGCGCCGTGCGGTAGGAATGAGAGGAGTGGGCGGATGCCACAGATAGACTACGGGGACACTGCGTTCATACTGATGTCCTCGGCGCTCGTGCTGTTCATGGTGCCGGGGCTCGCGTTGTTCTACGGGGGCCTCGTGCGCTCCAAGAACGTGCTCTCCACGATCATGCACTCGTTCTTCGCGATGGGCATCATCTCGGTCGTATGGGCGCTCGTGGGCTACACGATCGCCTTCGGCTCGACCGACTGGGCGCTCGGTTCGTTCATGGGCAGCTTCGAGCACCTCGGACTCGCGGGCACCCTCGGCGAGATGGAGGGCACGATCCCGCTGCCCGTCTTCATCGCGTTCCAGGGTATGTTCGCCGTCATCACCGCCGCGCTCATCTCAGGCGCGTTCGCCGAGCGCATGAAGTTCAGTGCGTACGCGATCTTCATCGCGGTGTGGTCGGTCGTCGTCTACGCGCCCATGGCGCACATGGTCTGGGGCGGCGGCTTCCTCGCCGAGCGGGGTGCTCTCGACTTCGCGGGCGGTACCGTCGTGCACATCGCCTCCGCCGCCGCCGCACTCGCCGGTGCGATCGCGCTCGGTAGGCGCAAGGGCTACGGCACCACCGCGTTCACCCCGCACAACCTGCCGATGACCGTGCTCGGTGCGGGAATGCTGTGGTTCGGCTGGTTCGGCTTCAACGCGGGCTCCGCGCTCGCCGCCGACGAACTCGCCGGCACCGCGTTCCTCGCCACCCACCTCGCAGCCGCCTCCGGTATGCTCGGCTGGCTCGCCGTCGAGTGGATCAAGCGGGGCAAGCCCACCGCGCTCGGCGCGGCCTCCGGTGCGGTCGCGGGCCTCGTGGGCATCACGCCGGCAGCCGGTTTCGTGACCCCGATGGCCGGCATCGCGATCGGACTCGCCGCAGGCGCGGGCTGCTACGTCGGCGTCGCCCTCAAGGAGAAGCTCCGCTACGACGACTCGCTCGACGTCGTGGGCATCCACGGCGTGGGCGGCACGGTAGGTGCGATCCTGACCGGCGTGTTCGCCAGCACGCTCATCGATCCCGACATCGCCGAGACGCTCGCCAACGTTGGCCGTGGTGGGCTCATCCTCGAGCAGGCGATCGGCGTCGTCGTGACCATCGTGTTCTCGTTCGTCGCGAGCTTCATCATCCTCAAACTCATCGACCTCGTCATCGGCTTGCGCGTCGACGAAGAGGCCGAGGAGGCCGGTTGCGACCTGTCCGAGCACGCCGAGTCCGGGTACGTGCTGTAGGAGACGCGCGATACACCCCGCGCGACACGAGGAAGGATGCTGAGAAGTGAAGAAGATCGAGGCCATCATCAAGCCGCACAAGCTGGAGGACGTCAAAGACGCCCTGAGCACGTTGGGCGTGGCCGGACTCACCGCTTACGAGGTCAAGGGGTACGGGCGCCAGAAGGGCCACACCGAGATCTACCGCGGCGCGGAGTACACCGTGGACTTCCGGCCCAAGGTCAAGATCGAGGTCGTCGTGGACGACGACCTCGCTCCCAAGGTCGAGGAGGCGATCGTCGAACTCGCCCGCACAGGAAAGATCGGCGACGGTAAAGTCTTCACGTACGACTGCGAAGGCGCGGTGCGCATCCGCACCGGCGAGCGCGGTCCGGAAGCGCTCTAGAGCGCGGGACGCGCGAATACGCGACATGCACCGCTACGAGACACAGCGGCGGGAGCTCATCGCAGCCGCCGTGCCGGGGACCGACTCGGCGCGGCGGCTCGCTCGCCTCACCGACGAGATGCTGCTCTCGCTGGCCGAGGGACGAGCCGCCGCACGCCTCCCTCGCCGGACACCCTGGTCGCTCGTCGCCCTCGGCGGGTACGGCGCAGGTGCGCTCCTGCCCGCCTCCGACCTCGACCTGCTCGTGGTGTCCGACGCATCGGCTGCCACACTCAGGCCCTTCGTCGAAGCACTCCTCTACCCGCTGTGGGACGCGCGACTCTCGGTCGGCCACCAGGTGCGCTCCCGTCGCGAGCAGGTCGCGGCGGTGCGTGCCGATCTCGCCACGCTGACCGCCACCCTCACCGGGCGCGCGATCGCGGGGGACGAGGCGCTCGGTGAAGAGGTGCTGCGTGCGTGCGCGTGCGACGCCGCGAAGCGCTGGGACCGGATACTCGCCGAGATCCACGCACGCCCCCGCCCCGGCTCGCCGTACCTGCTCGAACCCGACCTGAAGGAGGGCGCTGGCGGGCGGCGCGACTACGACGAGCTCACCTGGACCGCCGCCGTGCTCACCGGCGCCCCGCAGCGCGATCCGCAGGCGCTCGTTTCCCTCGGCATGCTCGAGCCCGACGAGTCCGCGATGCTCGATGCTGCCGCTGAGACGGTCGCGACGGCGCGGTGGGAGCTGCAGCTCGCAGGCGAAGGAGGGAGCGGTTCGCTCATGGCCGAGGAGGCCGCCGACGACCTCACCACCGTCGCTCCCACCGAAGTCCAGCGCGCGCTTGCCGACACCCACCACCTCCTACTCCGCGTGCGGGGACGTGTCGCTGCGCGTGCGGGTGCGGGCAGACGCCGACGTGGGTGGGGGATGCTCGCCAGGAACTCCGGAGCGGACGCGACCGACCCCAGCCGCACGACGGTCCGCACTTCACCCGCCCGCACCTCCGACGCGCCGAACGACACCGCGCTTCCCGCCATCGACGCGCTCGCACTCCTCCACCGCGGCCCCGACGCGCTCCCCGAACTCGAAGAGGCGGCGTGGGCGGGCCGCCTCGACCACCTCGTGCCCGGGATGCGCGAACTCATGTGGCTGCGGCGTCCGAGCATCGCACACATCCGCACCGTGGGCGCCCACTCGCTCGCGTGCGCGACGAACGCTGCGGCCCTGCTCGCCGAGCCCGAGCACCGCCGGGTGCTCGACCGCGACGCGCTGCTCGTCGCCGCGCTCGTACACGATGTCGGTAAGATGGAGCCGGGACCCGGCCACAGCGAACGCGGTGCGCCCGTCGCGGAGAGTGTCGCGCGGGACTTCGGCCTCGGCGAAGCGGCGGCCGCGCACGTGGCCACACTCGTTCGCCACCACCTCTTCCTCGGCCAGACCGCCGCCACCATCGACCTCGACGACCCGTCGGCTATCGCCGCGGCGGCCGACACCCTCTGCGACCGCGAACTCCTCGCCCCCCTCCACGTGCTCACGATCGCCGACTCGCTCGCGACCGGCCCGGGAGCGTGGAGTGAGTGGCACGCAGCGCTCGTGGCCACGCTGGTGCGGGGTCTCGAGCGCGAACTGCTGCTCGCGGGATCTCCCTCCGCACCGCCCGCGGACACGGACGCCGACACCACGGCCACCGACCCGCGCCTCGACGCCCTCGCCTCACGCGTCGCCGAGGACCGCACGCCCGGCGCGCACGCGCTCGACATAGCACCCGGTCCCGTCCCCGGCTCCTTCCGGGTCGCCGTCGCCACCCACGACCGCCCCGGCGTCCTCGCGACCCTTGCCGGCACCTTCGCACTCGCCGGACTCGACATCCTCACGGCGCGCTCGGTGCCCGCCCGTGCAGGGACCACCGCCGACACGTTCGTGGTCGCCTCGGCCACGCTCGCTCCCATCGGCCCGGAGACGTGGAGCCGCGTCGAGCGCACGCTCACCGCCGCGCTCGCGGGCCGGTTCGCGCTCGCGGTGAGACTCGCCGAGCGCCGCCGGCACTACACCCCACGCGTGGCTGGTGCGCTGGAGACACGGATCGAGGAGACCGGTGCGGGAGCCACGCTGCACGTGCGCGCGCCCGACCGCGTGGGCCTTCTGCACGACATCGCCCGCGCCATCGCCGAGAGCGGACTCGACGTGCGCGGCCTGACCGCCACGTCCCGCGCCGGGTGGGCCGAGGACACCTTCCGCCTCGCGCTCGCGGAAGGGGCGGGCTCGGGCGCGCTCGGCCAGCTCCAGATGCGGCTGCGGGAGCTCTGACGCACTGCGGCACCGAGGCGCAAGGCCTGACGCGTGCCTCCCAGCGCGGACTACCGCAGCCGGAACTCCTCGAAGTAGGTCTCTTCTTCGGGAACGCCCTCCTCGGAGAGCTGCTCGAGCAAAGAGCGCCGCATCTCGACAGGCCCGCACACGAAGACCGAGCGACTGGCGAGCGGAGGGTCGAGATCGAGGGAGGCGATCTCGAGGTGGCCCCGTTCCGAGCTCGGATGCACGTGGACGTCGAGCTTCGCGCCACCCGCGACGCGCGAAGCGAGTTCCTCGGCGTAGACCTCGGCCTCCCTGGCGTCGCTCACGCTCCACACGAGCGTGACGTCATGCGACGCGTCCAGATCACCCGCCATGGCGAGGAACGGCGTGATGCCGATCCCGCCGGCGAGCCAGAGCTGGTGCGGGAGACCGCGCCGGTGGTCGAAACGGCCGTACGGTCCCTCGAGACGCACCGCCGAGCCGACCGGCACGTCGCCAAGAAGCCGGTCGGTGAAGTCCCCGGAGGCCTTGATCGAGAAGCGCACCTGCTCGCCTGGCGGACTGCTGATGGTGAACGGGTGCTGCTCTGCCGAGGGCCCCTCGGCGAACGAGATCGCGGCGAACTGTCCCGGCGCCCGCTCCAACCGTGCCGACTCCGCGTCGAGCCGCACCTCGATGACGTCGTCTGCCGGGTGGCCCGTCGCTTCGACCGCGTGTGTGCTCACCGGTCCGAGGCGACCGAACAGCACCTCGCGGTACACCCATGCGGCGAGCCCCACGGCCGCGAACCCATAGATGTACACCATGAGCAGCGGCGTCTCACCGACGATCGTCTCGGGCAGGCGCGAGTGGACCACAGCCGCAACGATGATGAACCCTTGAAAGCGGTGAGCGGATTTCCAGAGGTCGTACCTGAGCGGCACGAGCCGTCTCCACGGAGCCCGGGGCGCGGCCGCGACGATCACCGAGCCGACCAGCGCGATCAGTACGACCAGCCCGCCGAGTCTCGCCAGCGTGTACTCGTCGGACTTCGGGATCCCGAAGGCGTGCACGATGACGATGAGTCCGACAGTGATCCCGATCAGCCGGTGCGTGATGAAGAGCTTGTCCAGGCCGTCGAGCCAGCGCTCGAGCACCCGCACCCGTGCCGCAAGCACCAGGTTCACCGAGGCGAGGACCAGCGCGAGCGTCGCGCCGAACTCCGCTCCCGCCTGACGGAGGGTGAGCTCCGCGTCGGTCACCAGCAGACCGAGGACCCATATGGTCGAGTGCACGGCGACGATGGCAGCGAGCAAGAGTGCCCGTGAGCGCAGAGCTCGCCGACTGTTCGACCGGGTGGCGGCACCGGCCCACGCCGGGCGGCCGCTGAAACGCTTCTGCCCCGATGTCGGACTCACAGGCCTGCACTCCCGATTGCACGATTGACCGGTCATACCTCGGACGATACCCAAATCGCCCTGGCATCCTGCGGACGGGTGGGGTATGAACGGGTCAGGTTCTCCCACACCGGGGAGCGCCACACACCTTAGACGAGGAGGCCACCGCGATGAGCGGTCCGATCTACACCCGCCGAGGAGACAGCGGCGAGACGTCGCTCGCGAGCGGCGTCCGGGTGCCCAAGAACAGCGTGCGGGTCGAGGCGTACGGAACCGTCGACGAGGCCAACAGCGCGATCGGGCTCGCACGCACAGCCCTTGCGGAAGCTGCGGCGCCACACCCTGCCCTCGCAGCCCTCGACGGGACGCTGGCGTTCGTGCAGAACCGCCTCTTCGACTGCGCGAGCAACCTCGCGACCCCAGCCGAAGCAGCCTCGGACCGCACGCCGCGCGTCACTCCAGGCGACACCACGGAACTCGAACGCGCCATCGACGAGATGACCGCCGAGATCGGGGAGATCGACCACTTCGTGCTGCCCGCCGGGTGCGAGGCCGCCGTACGCCTCCACGTCGCCCGCGCGGTGATCCGCCGGGCCGAGCGCCGGGTCCTCGACCTCGTCGCTGCAGACCCGGTCGACTCAGACGTGCTGGCGTTCGTGAACCGCCTCTCCGACCTGCTCTTCACCGCCGCGCGCTACGTCGACCACACGTGCGGCGCGGGCGACGTCTTCTGGGAGCCGCGCGAGCCTAGCTGATAACCGCCTCCCACGAACCTCAGCGGCCGAGAGCGTTCTTGATGCGTTCGTACTCCTCCGGGTCGATCTCGCCCCGGGCAAGACGTTCGCGCGCGATCTCGAGAGCGGAATCGCGGCCAGGCTCCCGGGAACGACCCTGATATCCCCCGTCACCCGGTCCCGACGCCGCTCGCACCACCCATACGATCAGCAGCACTACCCCCACGATCACGAGCACCCAGAAGAACATCATGATCCCCATGGCGAACCAATCGCCTCCACCGTGTCCCCAGCCCCACATCATCGTGCGCTCAACTCCTCCAGGTATCCGATCACTTCGCCAACCTCTCCGTCGGTCATGCTCCACCGTGGCATCGCCGGATCGAGTCGCTCGCCTTCAGGGTCGACGCCCTCCCGGATCGCACGCGCGATGTCGGCGTCCGTCCATCCGTGAGCCGGCCTCGTCAGCGCCTCGTACCGGATGTCGGGTGCCTCGATGAGCGTCCTCCTCGGCCCTCGAAGCACGCCGCCGCGACCGTCCGCCCCATGACACGCCGCGCATCCGCGGCCCGTCATCATGCCCCCGACTCCGCGCGGCGTCGTATGGGGGATGGCTCCCCGCTCGCTGATCCCCGTGAAGTAGATACGCTCACCCTCGGACTCGAACTCTTCGCCAGGACGCCCCGGTCCCGGACCGAACCACCGGGGTCAATCGGGGCACATCATCTCGAACCAGCTCGCTGACAAAGGGCGCTCGCCGTTGCCGGTCGTGACGGCCCAGGTGAGAGCAAGACCCGCAATGCCGATCAGCACGAGGACCACTCCGGCGACCGCAAGGGTCTTCGTCTTCATCCCGTACCACCCACTTTCCTCAGTACGTCTCCCCGCCCGCGACGAGCTCTTTGACGACCTTGGGGTCGGCGAGCGTCGAGATGTCTCCAAACGCCTCCATCTCCTTCTCGCCCGCGGCGATCTTGCGCAGGATGCGCCGCATGATCTTGCCCGAACGCGTCTTGGGCAGGTCGCGCGCGAACTGGATCCGGTCGGGCTTGGCGATCGGGCCGATGACCTTGCGCACGTGCCCCGAGAGGATCTTCGCGAGGTCTGCCGAGGGGTGCTGTCCGTCCCGCAGCAACACGTAGACGTGGATGCCCTCCCCCTTCACGTCGTGCGGGAACCCGACGACCGCCGCCTCGGCCACCGCCTCGTGGCTCACGAGCGCGCTCTCGATCTCGGCGGTCCCGAGCCGGTGCCCGCTCACGTTGATGACGTCGTCGACGCGGCCGAGGAGCCAGAAGTAGCCGTCGGCGTCCACGCGCGCGCCGTCTCCGGTGAAGTACTTCCCGGGGAAGCGCTCGAAGTAGACCTCACGCATGCGGTCGTGGTCGGGGTCGCCCCACGTGCCGCGCAGGATGCCCGGCCACGGCTTGTCGACCACCAGGTACCCACCCTCATCGACGTCGGCGCGGCTCCCGTCCTCGCGCACGACCTGCGGCTCGACCCCGAAGAACGGCACCGAGGCGCTCCCCGGCTTCATCGGCGTGGCGCCGGGGAACGGCGTGATGAGGAACCCGCCGGTCTCCGTCTGCCAGTACGTGTCGACGATCGGGAGGTCTCCTCGGCCGATGGTGTCGCGGTACCACATCCAGACCTCGGGATTGATGGGCTCGCCCACCGTGCCGAGGAGGCGCAGGCTGGAGAGGTCGTAGCGAGCGGGCCAGCCGTCGCCGTGACGCATGAGCGCGCGGATGGCGGTGGGCGCGGTGTAGAACGAGTTGACGCGGTACTTCTCGACGACCGCCCAGAAGCGCGCCGGGTCCGGGTAGGTAGGCACGCCCTCGAACATGAGCGTAGTCGCACCGGCGGCGAGCGGGCCGTAGACGATGTAGCTGTGACCGGTCACCCAGCCGATGTCGGCAGTGCACCAGAAGATGTCCTCGTCGCGGTAGTCGAAGACGGTCTTGAACGTGAGTGCGGCATACAGCAGGTAGCCGGCGGTCGTGTGGAGCACGCCCTTGGGCGTGCCGGTCGACCCGGACGTGTAGAGGATGAAGAGCGGGTCCTCGGCACCCATCTCCTCGAGCACGCAAGGCTTACGTACCTCCGGCGCGGTGATCTCGTGGTGCCACCACGTGTCGCGGCCCGGCTCCATGTCGACGTCACCCGCGCCACGTTGCACCACGATGCACGCGTCCACGCTCGGACACTCGAAGAGCGCCTCGTCGGCGGAGGCCTTGAGCGGCACCTTGCGGCCGCCGCGGATGCCCTCGTCGGCGGTGATGAGGAGTTTGGCGCCGCAGTCCTGGATGCGCCCGCGCAGCGCCGAGGAGGAGAACCCGCCGAAGATGACCGAGTGGATCGCGCCCACCCGCGCGCACGCGAGCATCGCGATAGGGAGCTCGGGGATCATCGGCAGGTAGAGCGCAACGCGGTCGCCGCGCTCGATATCCTTCTTACGTAGCACGTTGGCGAAGCGCGAGACCTCGTAGTGGAGCTGCTGGTAGGTGTAGGTGCGGCTCGAGCCGTCATCGCCCTCCCAGATGAGCGCGGCCTTCGTGCGCCGCCACGTGCGGACGTGCCGGTCGAGGCAGTTCGCCGCGACGTTGAGCGTTCCGTCGGCGAAGTACGTATGGTCGAGGTCCTCGAAGCCGCCCTCAAGGCCTTTGGTGGGAGGCTTCATCCACTCGAGATGCTCGGTCGCCATCTCGAGCCAGAAGCCGTCGGGGTCGCTCACGGAGCGGTCGTGGAGTTCCCGGTACCGCTCCATCCCGGAGATGACGGCAGCGGAGGCGAACTCGGCTGGCGGCTCGATCGCGTCGTCGTCGACGGACAGGTGCTCGAATCCCTTGTCGGCGGTTCCCTCGGCCATGGGGCCTCCCGTGGTCGGCGGTTCGGTCCAGCGCCCGTGCGGCTGCGAATGGCAGTCGACACGCCCGGCGGCGTACACGGGGGTACATACCCGTCTGCGGGCGGCACGTGCCGACGGAGCAGACGGGGGCGTTGCGGAAGTCGCGCCGCGGTGTGCCGTCGCGCCAATGCACGGGCGGCCCCACCCCCGCAGGAGTGGAGCCGCCCATCGATCAACGGATGACTCGCGCTATCCGCTGCCCGGGTTCAGGTTCACATGCCGAGGAGCATCTTCACCTGGCCCTCGACGGCCGCATCGAGAGCAGCGTTGCCGCCGAGGAAGTTCACGGTGTCGATATCGTCCTTGTTGGCTTCGAGTTTCGCGGCCGCAGCACCGTGCAGCGACGTCGACGGCGTCAACAGCAGCGTGGAGCGGTGCAGACCGAGCGCCACGCCACCTGTCAGCGCATCCGGGTAGCTGGCACCGGTCGAGATGCCGACCTGGTTCCACAGCAGACCGTGATCGATGCCGTACTGGGCTGCCATCGCGGAGGTCTCGTAGCGGTTGACGCCACCCTCACGGTCGACGTTCCCCGCGCCGAGGATGAACTCGAGGTACGCCTCGATCGACGGACCCACGGCGCTCTCCCCGCCGAGGATGACCGTGCTCTGGGTACCGGGTGGCAGCAACACGTACGGGTCGCTCGGCCAGACGAGCACAACCGGCCAACCCAAGCCGGCACCGAGCGGTGCCGCACCCACCGCGTCCGGGAAGTCCATGCCCGTCGCGACGCACGCTTTGCCGTCCCACTGGTGGCCGAGGAGTTCGACCACGCGGTTGGCGACCGCCTTGGAGGTCGCGTAGCGGTCGGGTCCGCCGATGCGCCACACGAAACCGGGCAGCAGTGCTTCGAGTTCGAGTTCGACCGCAGGCGAGATGGCATCGTGGCCGCCGAGGATGTAGGCGTTCCGCGCGCCGAGGCGTTCGAGTTCCGCCTTGGTCACACCGGTGAGCGCGCCGGAGCGCGTCAGCAACACGGGCCCATCGACAGCACCCGCCAGCGCGGAGCCGCCAAGCGCATCGGGCCAGTTCTCACCGGTCGCGATCACCACGGTCCGCGCACCGAGCGGGAATGCCTCCTCGGAGACGTTCACCGCTGTCTGGTAGCGGTTCGCGCCCTCGAGGCGCGTCGGCCCATCGGAGAGAGCCGGACGCACCACGGGAGCGTAGTAGATGTCGTCACGGCCGTTCGTATCTGCCGGGGTCAGCCCGCTCCTGTCCCTGAACACGAGATGCTCGCCGTCGCCCGACATGACGATATCCCGCACGTCGCTGCCGGGCAGTGCATCGACCCCCATGACCGGTACACGGATGAACTCGCCGGTCTCCATGTCCTTGATGTAGATGTCCTGGTCACCGTTCACGTCGTCGTCGGCGAACGGCTGACCGGTGAAGAAGGCGACGTAACGCCCGTCGTCGGTGATACTCGGCGTGCGCGAGCCGCGGTCGGTGATGTGCGGACCGCTGACGAGGGTTGCCTCTTCAGAGGCGAGGCAGTAGGAGTAGACGTCCCGGTATGCCAACGTGTCCCCTGGCAGAAGCGAGTGCCACGCGTCGAACGCGATGCGCGACCCGTCACCGCTGAGGGTCAGCGAGTACCCATAGTTGTTTTCGAGCGCCGAGCCGTCCCCGTAGAAGTCGACCCAGGTAAGCTCGCCGGTCTCCATGTCCTTGACGTAGAGGTCCCAGCCGTTGTTGGTGTCCGCGGGGTCCCAGTCGTTGTGAGTCCAGAAGACCGCGTACTTGCCGTCACTGGAGATGTCGTTGTGGTAGGTGTTCTGAGTCGCGACCGCGGTGCCGGTGGTGGGAACGCTCACGAGGGTGGCTTCCTCGGACATGAGGTCGTAGCCCCAGACGTTGTAGCTGGCGCTCGTCCTCCCGGTACCGAGCAGGTCTTGGCCCCACGACGTGAAGATCACGAAACTTGCATCACCGGTGAACTTGATGGTCTCCCACCATATCTGCGGAAGTGGCGAACCGTCCCCGAAGAAGTCGACCAGCGCGTACTCGCCGGTCTCCATGTCGCGGACGTAGATGTCCCAAGCGTCGTTCGTGTCCTCGGCGACGAACGAGAAATCGCTGATGAACCCGACGTACCTGCCGCAGCTGCTGATCCGCGGCTCGTAGGAGTCCTTGTCGACGATCTCGTCCGGCACCGTCGACTCGCTGACGAGCACCGTCTCTTGCGTCAGACGGTCGTGGCGGTAGATACGATAGTGGCTCGTACCGAGGAGACCCGGCACGAGGTTACTCGCGCGCGACCTGAACGCGACGTAGCGACCGTCCGCGCTGATGGCCGGGCTCCGCGAGTCGTGGTTCCCGAGCACTCCATCGCTGCTGACAGAGACGAGCTGCGGGTAGAAGAAGCTTTGCCAGGTCGCCCCTGC
Organism: Coriobacteriia bacterium; assembly: GCA_007121015.1. Classification (GTDB taxonomy): domain Bacteria; phylum Actinomycetota; class Coriobacteriia; order Anaerosomatales; family SLCP01; genus SLCP01. Next base: position 14,613 of record SKMN01000067.1, on the reverse strand, counting down.
GGGCAGAGCACCCTGGGCGACCAGGAGCGCGGCGGCGAGCACGGTGACGACGAGCGCCCTCCTCAGCCGTCCGCCGGACTCCGATACTTCACGTGCCCTCATACCGTCTCCTCTCGTGATGGATCTCCTGCCGGGAACGCATCCGGTATAGGATACTCGAACCGGTCCGGACGACACCTCATGTATCGGCATCCGCCTCGAGGGAATCAAGTAGCCGTTCGTCGTTTCATTCGCGCCGCTCGCATATCGGTGCGCTCCGCACGACTAGTTCATCCGACACTCCTTGCCATCGGCGAGGCTCATCGGGCTATACTGGGAGCCTGTCGTTCCGAGGGGATGTTGGTGGACGCCTCTTCCAAGTACGACCGCTTGCGAGACATCGTGCGGTCGCTCGATAGCGTGCTCGTCGCCTACTCCGGCGGCGTCGACTCGACGCTCCTGGCGTTCACTGCGCACGCCGTGCTCGGGTCCCGCTGCCTGTCCGTGCTCGCGATCTCGGACACATACCCCGAGTCCGAGTGCGAAGAGGCACGCCAGGTCGCCCGCAACCTCGGCTTCGAGATCCACCAGGTCGAGACCCATGAACTCGTCGACCCGCAGTTCCGCGCCAACACGCCGGACCGCTGCTATCACTGCAAGGTCGAGCTCTTCGGCTTGTTGCGCACACTCGCCCACAGCCGCGGTCTGACGCACGTCGCGGACGGCTCGAACATCGACGACCTGGACGACCATCGCCCCGGACAACGCGCCGCGGAGAAGTTCGGGGTCGTGAGCCCGCTGCAACTCGCCGGCATGACCAAGGACGACATCCGCGACGTCGCGCACATGCTCGGCCTCCCGAACTGGGACAAGCCGTCGATGGCATGTCTTGCGTCCCGGTTCCCATACGGCGAAGAGATCACCGAGGACGGTCTGCGCCGCGTGGCCGAGGCCGAGTACGCGCTCCGGCGCCTCGGGCTCAGCCAGTTCCGCGTGCGCGCCCACGGCGACGTCGCGCGCGTGGAGGTCGATCCGCCCGAGATGCAGTTCGCGTGGGACCGCCGCGGTGAGATGGCCGTCGCGCTGCGCGAGGCCGGCTTCGCTTTCGCCGCCCAGGATCTCGACGGCTACCGCACCGGCAGCCTCAACGAGACGCTCCCGGCGATCGCCGCCGAGAACTAGCACACGTCTACCGCGCGAGCTCTGCCATCGCCGCACGCAGCGCGGCCGGGATACGCTCGGCGAGCCGCGCCGGCCGCACCATCTCCTCGGCGATCAGTCGGGTCGCGAACGGCTTGGCCGCCGTCACGATGTCGATGTCGGGGTAGATCGCCCGCGCGACCCCCTCCACCGTCACGAGCGCCTTGACGAGCAGTCCGTAGCCTGCGGGGATCGCCACGCGCACGTCGGCCATGATGCCGAGGAAACCGACCGCGAACCCGCGGATGTCGGCGGGCTGCCCGGGAACCCGCAGCGTGGTCGCCATGAGCTCCTCGACCCGCGCGCGCACCTCCGCCTCGCGCTCCGGCGGGACCACGAGTCCGAGCTCTGCCGAGTACCGCAGCGCGCGGTCGGCGTCGCCGTAGACGGTGGCCGCGAGCACCTGCGCGATCGCGACACGCTGCGCCGGAGCCGTCGTTCCCACGATGCCGAAGTCAAGGTAGCAGATGCGCGAGTCCGGGGTGACGAAGAGGTTCGCGGGGTGGAGGTCGGCGTGGTAGCGGCCGGTGACGAGCACCTGGCGCATGAACACCTCGGCCCCGTGGAGCGCGAGCCGGTACGCGTCGATCCCGCGCCGGGTCGCATCGTCGAGGTCGGTGAGCCGCCACCCCTCGACGAACTCCATCGTGAGCACCCCGCGCGCCGACAGCGGCCAGACGATCCTCGGCACGAACACGAGCGGGTCGTCGCGGAAGTCGAAGGCGAAGCGGTCGGCGACCCGACCCTCGGTGCGCAGGTCCAGTTCGCTTCCCAGGGAGACGGCGAACTCCTCGAGGAGGCGGGGCGCGTCGAGGTAGCGGGCGAGCCCGAGCCGGTGGGCACGACCGAGCACGCGGCGCGCCTCGACGATGTCGGCGGCGATCTGGCAGGCGGCCCCGGGACGCACGACCTTGATGGCGACCGGCGTGCCGGCCGGCAGCATGTCGCCGAACACCGGGCGCACGGGCCGAGCGAGGGTCGCCCGATGCACCTGGGCGATGGAGGCCGACGCCACCGGCACCGGGTCGAACTCGGCGTACAACTCGCGCAGCGGACGACCGAGCGAACGTGTCACGGCGCGCTCGATATCGGCCGCCGGGACCGGCGCGCACGCATCCTGAAGCCGCTCGAACTCGAACACGTACTCCGGCGGCACGAGGTCGGGGCGCACGCTCGCGACCTGCCCGAGCTTCACGAACGCCGGGCCGAGGTCCTCGAGCGCGAGCCGCGTGCCCCGCGCGAAAGCGGCGCGTCTCCGGGAGCGGGGCGCGAACCCGAAGCGCGCGCGCACGGATGCTCCCGCGAGGTGACGGACGAACGTGCTGGCGACGGTGCGCGAGCGGCGCGACACGGCGGGCGCCAGCTACTCGTCGCGTACGGAGTCGTGCGACGCGTCGCGCGACGCGTCGAGGGCGTCGATCGAGGCCTGCAGCGTCTCGATGCGCCCGCGGAGCTCTCCGACCTCGAACGCGAGCTCGTCGAGCCGCTCGGCGACCTCGGCCTTCGAGGCGCCCTCCACCCCGCCCTCGGCGAGTGCGGCCTTGAGACGCTCGGTCTCCTCGGCGATCATCGCGGAGAGTCCGTCGACGAACGCCTCGGGACCGCCGTCGGCCATCTCGCCAGCGGCCTGCGCGCGACCGCGCTCGACCGCTGACTTCCAGCCCTCGTCGGCGGTCTCGTGCACGAGCGCCCACGCCGCCATGAACCGCATGAACTGCTGAGTGTCCACGCTCCCACCTCTCACGCGTCTGCGCCGCACGGAGCGGCGATGTCTCCTTCGTTCTTCCCCTGCGCGGCCGCCCCTGCACCGGGACGCGCGCCTAGCAGGCGCATCCCGTTGAGCGTCACCATCAGCGACACGCCCATGTCGGCGAAGACCGCCATCCACAGCGTCGCGTGCCCGGTCGCCGCTAGCACGAGCACGGCGGCCTTGATGCCGATCGACACCGCGACGTTCTGCTTGATGATGGCGACGGTCCGCCGGCCGAGGTCGAGGAAGCGCGGCACCTGGGTCAGGTCGTCGGACATGAGTGCGACGTCTGCGGTCTGCAGCGCGGTGTCGCTGCCCGCCGCCCCCATCGCGATGCCGAGGTCGGACGCGGCGAGCGCCGGGGCGTCGTTGATGCCGTCACCCACCATCGCGACGATGCCGTACTGCTCCTTGAGGCGTCTGACCGCGTCGACCTTGTCGCCGGGCAGTAGCCGCGCGAGGAACTCGCGTACGCCCGCGCGCGCGGCAACCGCCGCGGCGGTGCGCTCGTTGTCGCCGGTGAGCATGACGACGTGGTCCATGCCGAGGCCGTGCAGCGCGGCCACGGTCGCCTGCGAGGCCGGACGCACCTCGTCGGCCACGCCGATGAGCCCCGCAGCCCGCCCGTCGCTCACCAACACGAGCACGGTGCGGCCATCGGCCTCGAGACGAGCGATCTCCTCGGCAGCTTGGGCGTCGAGCGCGCCGGTCTCCTCGGCGTGCGCGGGGCTCACCACCGAGTGCAGCACGCCGTCGACGGTGCCGGACACGCCTCGACCGGGAAGGTCCTCGAACCAGTCGAGGTGCACGCGGGACGCCTCTCCCGCGGCACGCACGACGGCGGCGGCGAGCGGGTGGGCCGAGGATGCTTCGAGCGTGGCTGCGACGGAGAGGATGTCGGAGGTACCGGTGCCGGTGAGCGCGAGTACGTCGACGACCTCGGGCGCGCCGCACGTGAGCGTGCCGGTCTTGTCGAACGCGACGGCGCGGACGCGCGCGGCGGTCTCGAGGTGCGTGCCGCCCTTGACGAGCACGCCGTCGCGGGTGGCGCGCGTTATCGCCGAGACGATCGACACCGGGGTGGAGATCACGAGCGCGCACGGACACGCGACGACGAGCATGACGAGCGCCCGGTAGAACCACGTCTCGAACGTCCCCCACTCCACGCCGAGGAGCGCGCCGCCCGCGGGCGGGACGGTGGCGATGAGGAACGCGAGCGCGATGACGGCGGGCGTGTAGTAGGAGCTGAAGCGGTCGACGAGCTGCTGGACGGGAGCGCGGGAGGCCTGCGCTTCCTCGACGAGGTAGATGATGTGCGCGAGCGTCGAGTCGGCGGCGCGCGCGGTGACGCGGACCTCGAGCACGCCGGTCGTGTTGAGCGAGCCCGCCCAGACGTGGTCGCCCGCGGCCTTGGCGGCGGGCACGGACTCGCCGGTGATAGGACTCTCGTCGACGGAAGATTCGCCTCGCGCGACCTCGCCGTCGAGCGCGAGGCGCTCGCCGGGGCGTACGACCACGACCTGGCCCACCTCGACGTCTGCAGCCGGGCGCTCGTGCTCGATGCCGCTGGCTTCGCGCACGCGCGCGACCGGCGGCGAAAGGTCCATGAGGTCGCGGATCGAGCGGCGCGTGCGCGCGAGCGAGCGCGACTCGAGCCAGCCGCCCACCGAGAAGAGGAAGACGACCGCGGCGCCCTCGGCCCACTCGCCGATGAGCATCGCACCGATCACCGCGACAGTCATGAGCACGTTCATGTCGAGGGAGCGGGCTCGCGCGGACACGATCGCCCGGCGGAAGATGAGCCAGCCGCCCGACACGATCGCCGCCGCGTAGAGGGCGACGGAGGCCGAGGGACCCCACTCCACGCCGCTGCGCGCGAGCAGCCAGGCACTCACGATGAGCACGGCGGCCGCAGCGGTCGTCACCGCGTGTCCGCGCTCGACCCACCAGGTTGTACGGAGCCCCTCGGCGGGTGCGCCCGCGCCGGCGAGGAGTTCGACGCCGTGCCCGGTCGAACGCACGAGGGCCACCGCCCGCTCCCGCGGGTCGGCTGCGGGATCGTAGTCGAGCACCATGACGCCGCTCGCGAAGTTCACCTCGGCGCGGATGACGCCGGGTATCTGCTCGACCGACGCACTCACGGTGCGCGCGCAATCCGGTCAATCGAGGCCGGTGAGACGGTAGGTGGCCTGTGCGGGCCCGGCGCTCATCGGTGCTCCCCGGCGTGCTCGGATCCCTGCTCGAGGAGGGAGGCGACGTGCTCGTCGGAGAGCCGGTAGATCGCCTGGCGGCCCACCCGCGTGAACGTCACGAGGTCACGGTCGCGCAAGACGCGGAGCTGGTGACTCACGGCCGAGGCGCTCACGCCGGTCACCTCGGCAAGATCGCAGACACACAACTCGCCCGCGGTGAGCGCGGTGAGGATGCGCAAACGGGTCGGATCGGCGAGTGCGGAGAAGATGTCGGACATCGTCTTGAGGCGCACGTCGTCGGGCACGACCGCCGCAGCACGGCCCACCGCAGCGGCGTCGATACTCTCGACGCTACACTCGTCCCCTGCGCACCGAGGCGGGGGCATGTCATCTGAACGTCTGCTCATATATTCATGTATATCCCACTACCCGGGGGTTCCGTCAACTTGTCGACCGGGAATACTCCTGCATACGTGATGAAGTGACGACCCGCGCACCTTCTCCACGCCGTGACCGCCCGTCGCCGAAGGGAGGCCCCGTGTTCGGACCGACCATCGTGACGCTCGCCGAAGCGGCCGCGCTCGACGCGTCCGCAGTGGGTGGCAAGGCTGCGAGCCTCGCGCGCCTCGCCACGACGGACCTCCCGGTGCCCGAGGCGTTCGTCGTGCCGGTCGGAGAGTTCGAGCGCTTCTGCGCCGACGAGTCGGTGGCCGCTGCCATCGCCCTCCTCGGCCAGCCTGACGTCACGCGGCACGCGCTCGCCAGGGCCGCCGACGCGGTCCGCGAGACCATCACCACCACGCCGCTCTCGACCGGACTGGCGGCCGAACTTGCGCGCACATTCGTCTCGCTCGCCGCGCGCGGGGACGCAGTAGTGGTCCGCAGCTCGGCGACGGTCGAGGACAGCGCGTCCGCGAGCTACGCGGGGATGCTGTCGTCGATCGGTGACGTTCGCAGCGCCGAGGAGATGTACGCCGCGGTCAAGCAGTGCTGGGCATCGGCGTTCAACCGGCGTGCGGTGCTGTATGCGCTCGACCTCGGCCACGACCCGAGCGCGACCAAGGTAGCGGTCGTCTTGCAGCGTCAGGTGCGCTCGGAGCGATCCGGGCTCGCGTTCGGACGCGACCCGGCCAGGCAAGAAGCGGACGTGGTCATCGTCGAGGCGATCCAGGGCATGGGCGACGACCTCGTCTCCGGCGAGGTGACGCCCGAGCGCTACGAGTTCTCCCCCGCCGACGATCGCGTCACGCTCGTCTCCGGTGGCTCGGCAACACGCTCGCGCAAGCTGACCGACCGGGAGGTCGCACTGCTCGCACGCTGGGCGCGCACGGCCGAGGAGATCTTCGGCAAGCCTCAGGACATCGAGTGGGCCTACGCCGATGGAGAGTTCTACCTGCTGCAGTCCCGCCCGCTCGTCTTCTCGGCCGACGACGAGATGGTCTTCCCCCAGATCGGCGAGCACACCGTGCTCGTGCGCGGGATCGGTGCGAGCCCGGCGGTCGGTTCGGGCGAGGTCGTGCGGGCCCGCGACGACCAGGTCCACATCCTCTCGCCGCACACCGTGGTCGTGCTGCATCGCCTCACGAACGACCTCGCGGTCCATCTGCGCCGCGCTGCGGCCGTCGTCGTGGACGAGGGTGGCGCCACGAGCCACGGCGCCAACATCCTGCGCGAGTTCGGCGTGCCGTGCGTGCTCGGCACCGGCTCGGCGACGGCCGTCCTCGCCGACGGTGACGTCGTGACCGTCGACGGGTACCGCGGCATCGTCTACGAGGGCGATCTCGCACTCAGGCCCGCCGAGGTGGGCGTGGCGCCGGAGACCCGGATGCAGGTGTTCCTCTCGGTCCTCGTGCCCGCGCAGGCGGCCGCGCTCGCCCCCCACGCCGACGGGGTGAGTTCGCTGCGCAACGACTACTTCCTCCTGCAGTCCGGCGTGCACCCTGCCAAGATGGTGCGCTCCGGCAGGTCCCGCGAGCTCGAGGAGACGATAGCCTGCGGCATCGTCACCACGAGTGAACTGTTCGCGGGCAAGCCGGTCTGGTACAAGACGCTCGACGCACCCACCGACGAGTTCCGCCGCCTCGACGGCGGCGACGAGGAACCGCACGAGCGCAACCCCCTCCTCGGCTGGCGCGGCATCGGCCGGGAGCTCGCCGAGCCCGACCTGCTCGACCTCGAACTGCGCGCCGTGCGCCGCGCGCTCGAGGCCGGTGCGGGACGCGTGGGTATCAAGCTCCCGTTCGTGCGCTTCGCCGAGGAGTACGCTGCCGCCCTCGACGCGATCAGGCGTGCGGGGCTGGAGCCGCACACCGACGTCGACGTGGGCGTGTCGGTCGAGACCCCGGGCATCGCGATGCGCCTCGCCGACGTACTCGCGCTCGGTGCCGATTTCGTGAGCGTAGGCGTGAGCGACCTCGTGATGTGCGTGCTCGCGCTCGACCGGGAAAGCGAGCGCATCGCGGACCTGTTCGAGCCCGGCCATCCCGCCGTCATCGAGGTGATCGCACGTATCGCCGAGACCGCGCGTGCGGCGGGCGTCTTCACGTGCGCGTGCGGCGAGAGCGCGCGCGACGAGGCGCTCCTCGGCCACCTCGTGGAGGCCGGTTACGACGCCATCGGCGTGTCGCTCCCCTTCTTCGCCGAGGTCAAGCGACGCATCGCAGCGCTCGAAACGCATGACGGGCGGTGACATCCGCCGCTTCCGGGAGCATACTGGGGCGCATCGGGGGCTCGTATCAAGGGGGATACCATGGCGGACATGACACAGGCCAAGAAGTGGATGGTGCCGCTCGCCATCGCGCTGGTCGCGCTGCTCGCAGGGGGGTTGATCGGCTGGTCGGCCCGCTCTGCCGAGGTGGCCGAGCTACAGGAGCGCCTGGCCGAGGCGGAGGCGACCCCGACCGTCGAGCCGGTCGCCGAGGAACCGGAGGTACCGGCCGCGCTGCCCGACGAGCCGCCTGCCGAGGAACCAGAGTCCGAGACGCCGACCACCGACGCGACCGAGTCCGGGCGGCAGTTCTGCTACGTCACCAACATCGAGACCACCGCCGAGGACACGTTCATCACCGTCGACTACGCGCAGTTCCTGATGGGCGATGAGGCTGCGGCCACGGCGGCTGCCCGCGGGGACGAGTCCCCGCCGCCCAACGACTACTACATCGTCAACGACAACCCCCGGCTCCGGACGTTCCCAGTGCAAGCAGGGAGCATGGTCCAGGTGCATCAGGGCGATCCGAACCTCGAAGCCTACACGATCACGCTCGGCCAGTGGCAGGACCGCTTCATCGGCATGAGTCCGGGCATGGAGGTCGTGCGCCACGTGCCATACTGGATCACGCTCGAAGACGGCGTGGTCGTCGCGATCGAAGAGCAGTACCTACCGTAGCGCGGGACCCGTGCATGAGAGCTGTGGACCGTCCCAGGCAGCTCAGGCGACGTCACGCCTCACGAACCGCACCACCGCGACCGCGAGCGAGGCGGCTGCTACCCCGGCATAGACCCACCAGACCTCGGCGGCGACCGTACCGTCGTTGATGATGTCGGCCGGCCGCCAATACCTGAGCAGGTTGAACGGCTCGAACCACCCGGCGATGTCAGATACCTCGGCTAGGATGTGGAGTATCCACATACCGCCGAGCACGCCACCGACGATCGCCGCGGGACGCCCCGCCTCGCGCGCGCCCGCCGAGAGCGCCAGGGAGATGCCGCCTATCGAGAGCACAAACAACATGCCGAGCCCGTAGAGCAGCGCGTACGTCTCGCCGGGCAGGTCGATATCGTAACGAGGCCCGAAGAGCTGGATGGGCGCGAACGTCGCCACCGTGAGCACGGCGGATACGATCACGAGGCCTACCACACGCGTCACGATGAATCGCATGCGCGATATGGGCTGTGCGAGCACGAGCTCCATGGTGCCCGCGCTCACCTCGGTCGCGACCGCCTTCATCGCGTAGAGGATCACGGCACTCGAGACGATCAGCATCCACATGAGGCCGAGGTACTCGGTCTCGAAGTACCCGCCCAACGTGCCGATGTCGGCTGCGGATCCGCCCAGGATCGCGGTGAGCTCCTCGGGCAGACGCTCGATGAGGTCGACGTACTCGGTGCCCTGGAACTGCGGCCAGAACCACACCATGACCCACGAGTAGGACACGAGTCCCAGCGAGTACCACAGGAGCATCCACCGCCGCTGGCGGAGCGTCGCCACGAGCACCGTCCAACTCACGAGCGGACCTCCGTGTCGTGGGCGTAGTACTCGCGGAAGACGTCCTCGAGCCTGGCGTGAGCGACCGTGAGGTCGACGAGCGTGTGAGGCGCCAGGCGTTTCACGAGTGCGTCGATCGCGTCGCCGCGGATGCGGCCGGAGAGCGTCGCCTCGCCACTGACGACCACGTCGCTCAACCCGTCGAGGCCGTCGAGCACGCCTGTCGGGACCGGCCCGTCGAACGTCACCGACACGTCCCGCAGCTGCTTGGCGATGAGGTCGCCCACATCCTCCTCGGCCACGAGGCGCCCGTCGCGGATGATGCCGACCCGCTCGCAAAGGCGCTCGACCTCCGAGAGGATGTGGCTCGACAGGAACAGCGTCGCGCCGCGCGACACCCGCTCGCCCACGACCTCGAAGACGGTCTCCTGGTTGAGCGGGTCGAGCCCGCTCGTCGGCTCGTCGAGTATCAGCAACTCCGGATCGTGCATGAGCCCGAGGATGAGCGCGAGCTTCTGCTTGTTGCCCTTCGAGAGTTCGCGGACCTTGCGCGACGGGTCGAACTCGAGCCGTTCGACGAGCGCAAGCGCGGAGGGCGCGGGCGCGCCGCGCAGCCGGGCGATGTAGTCGATGTGCCACGCACCGGTCTCCCGCTCGAACGCACGCACTTCGCCGGCAACGTAGCCGACGCGGCCTCGCAGCGCCGCGCCGTCAAGCGTCACACGCTCGCCGAGTACGCGGGCCTCACCCGACGTGGGCTTGAGCATGCCGAGGAGGCAGCGGATGGTGGTGGTCTTGCCGGCGCCATTGGGGCCGAGGAACCCGAACGTCGTCCCCGCCTCCACCGCCAGCGTCACATCTTCCACGCCGCGATCGCGGCCATAGAACTTCGTCAGTCCGCGCGTCTCGACCACCTGCATCCGCAACGCCCCTTCCGTGACACAAAGATTCCCTACCGTCGCGACATCCTCACCTGCGCCGCTTACGCTTCCCATACGCACTCCCCTTGCGCGCCCCCTCTTTCAGCCTGCCGAGGACCTCGTCAGCCGACGTCGCCTCCACCTCGGCACGCAACTTGACGACCTGGTCGCGCAGGCGCGCGGCAGACTCGAAGTCGAGCGCGTCGGCGGCGACGGCCATGTCCTCCTCGAGCGTCGAGATGAGCCGCATCACCTCGTCTCGCGGCATCTTCGCAAGCTCGCGCGCGGTCTCGGCGGCCGTCGTGAGCTGTGCGTCACCCTCGCGCGCGTACTGCACGATGTCGGCGATCGCCTTGCGGATGGACTGCGGCTCGATGCCGTGCTTCTCGTTGTAGGCGACCTGGATCGCACGGCGGCGGTTCGTCTCGTCGATGGCGAGACGCATCGACCCTGTTACGGTGTCGGCGTAGAGGATGACCTGACCGGATACGTTGCGGGCGGCCCGGCCGATCGTCTGGATGAGGCTGCGGTGGTTGCGGAGGAACCCCTCCTTGTCGGCGTCGAGTATGGCGACGAGCGAGACCTCGGGCAAGTCGAGTCCCTCGCGGAGGAGGTTGATGCCGATGAGACAGTCGAAGGTGCCCATCCGCAGGTCGCGCAGGATCTCGACGCGCTCGAGCGTGCCGATGTCGGAGTGCAGGTAGCGGACCTTGAGGCCCTGTTCGAAGAGGTAGTCGGTGAGGTCCTCGGCCATCTTCTTGGTGAGCGTCGTGACGAGTACGCGCTCGTCGCGCTCCACACGCGCGCGCACCTCCTCGATGAGGTCGTCGACCTGCCCCTTGACCGGTCGCACGACGACCTCCGGGTCGACGAGTCCGGTGGGCCGGATGATCTGCTCGACGACCTGCTCGGACACGCGCCCCTCGTAGTCGCCGGGCGTGGCCGAGACGTAGACGAACTGCGACACCCGCTTCTCGAACTCGTCGAAGCGCAGCGGCCGGTTGTCGAGCGCGCTCGGCAGGCGGAAGCCGTGCTCGACCAACGTGAGCTTGCGCGAACGGTCGCCCTCGTACATACCGCGGACCTGCGGCACGGTGACGTGGCTCTCGTCGATGACGCACAAGAAGTCGTCGGGGAAGTAGTCGATGAGCGTGTTGGGGGGCTCGCCGGACGCACGCCCGTCGAGGTGGCGTGAGTAGTTCTCGATCCCCGAGCAGAACCCCATCGTCTCGAGCATCTCGAGGTCGTAGTTGACGCGCATCTCGAGCCGCTGGGCCTCGAGCAGCTTTCCCTCGGCCTTCAGTTCGCCGAGTCGGACCTCGAGCTCGGCGGCGATCGTATCGAGTGCGACTTTGAGCCGCTCAGGCGCGGTGACGTAGTGCGTCGCGGGCCACACCGGCAGCCACTTGTAGGTCATGAGCACCTCGCCGGTGACCTGGTCGACCTCGGCAATGTGCTCGATCTCGTCACCGAAGAACTCGACACGCACCGGGTGGTCGGCGTAGGGCGGGAAGACGTCGAGCACGTCCCCGCGCACGCGGAACGAGCCGCGTTGGAGCTCGTAGTCGTTGCGGTCGTACTGGATCTCGATGAGGTCGCGGATGAGCCGGTCGCGGTCGTATTCCGCGCCGAGCTGCAGGAACGCGGCCATGCCGGCGTAGTCCTCGGGCGAGCCGATGCCGTAGATGCAGCTGACGCTCGCGACTACCACGACGTCGCGGCGCGAGAGCAACGCAGCCGTTGCGGCGTGGCGAAGCTTCTCGACCTCCTCGTTGATCGAGGCGTCCTTCTCGATGAACGTGTCGGTCGTGGGCACGTACGCCTCAGGCTGGTAGTAGTCGTAGTACGACACGAAGTAGACGACGGCGTTCTCCGGCAGGAAGTCGCGTATCTCCGAGGCGAGCTGGGCGGCGAGCGTCTTGTTGGGGGCCATGATGAGGGTCGGCTTCTGGACCGCCTCGATGGTCTTGGCCATCGTGAACGTCTTGCCGGATCCCGTCACGCCGAGGAGTGTCTGGTAGCGCCGCCCGTCGTTGACGCCCCGGGCCAGTGCCTCTATCGCCGCAGGCTGGTCGCCCGCGGGCTCGAACGCCGACTCGACGACGAACCGGTTCTCGCTCCGCTCACGCTCCACGCTCAGGGCCTCTCACTCGAACGCGTCAGGGTACAACTCTTCGTACCGCTCCTTGGCCCTCACCACACGTACGACGAAGTGGCGCGTCTCGGGAAACGCTATCGCTTCGCGGATGTCGCCTCCCTCGGCGGCCCACGTGTCCACATGGCGGAGGCCTGCGTTGTACGCCGCGAGCGCGGTCTCGACCTCGTGGTACCGCTCGACGAGTAGGCGCAGGTACGCGGTGCCGTATTCGATGTTGACCGCCGGGTGCGTGAGGTCGCCCGCTACGACGACCTCGTCGTCGACGAATCCGCGAAGCCTCAGCTCGTCGGCGGTCGCCGGCATGACCTGCATGAGCCCGACGGCTCCGGCACGCGACTCGATCCCGGCGTCGAAGCCTGATTCTTCGTTGATAACGGCGGCCACGAGGTAGGGGTTGATGCGGTGCCGCTCGGCCGAGTCGGCGATCTCGGCGGTGTAATCGAGCGGGTAGAACAGCCGCTGGAAGCTCTCCGGCCCACGCAACGCGAGGAACGCGAGGGCGGCGAGCACCGCCACGACGGCGACGATCGCGACCCGGTGCGGTGCGAGTGGGTGGCTACGAGGCATCGTCGATCACGTCGTCCCAGAACCGGGTGAGACGCTCGTGGAACTCCTCGAGCGTGGAGTCGTTGACGATGACGTGGTCCGCCACCGCCTCGCGCTCGGCATCGGTCGCCTGGCACGCGATACGGGCGCGGGCGTCGGCCTCGGACATCCCGCGGGACACGGCACGCTCGATGCGCACCTCCTCGGGCGCCGATATCGTGACCACCTCGTCGACGAGCTCGCCGAAGACCGGGGCCTCCACGAGCAGCGGGATATCGATGGCGACCATGCGCGGCGGGTTGGGCAACAGCCCCATCTCGGTGAGGCCGGGTGCGACCTCGCGCAACACCGCCGGGTGGACGATGGCGTTCAACTCGCGTGCGCGCTCCGCCGAGGAGAACGCCTCACGAGCGAGCGCGTCGGTGTCGATCCGCCCGTCTTCGTCGAGCACGACGGGCCCGAACGCCGCGACGACCTGATCGAACACGGGCGTCCCCGGCGCGAGTTGGTGCTTGGCGATGTCATCGAGCGAGAGCACGACGGCGCCCCGCGAACGCAGGAAGTCGGTCGCGGTCGTCTTGCCGGCACCAAGACCACCGGTCACAGCCAGAACGTACATCGGCGGGCACCTTTCTCTCGCACTGCTCTCCGGCGCTTCCTAGCACTCGGGGCCGGGCTCGGCGTTACCGCCACTGCCCGGCCCCGATGTTCGGATCGGTGACGTACGAAGCCGCGTTACTCTTCGGTCTCGTCCTCGGCGGTGGGCTCCGCAGCGACCTCTTCGGCCTCCGCGACCTCTTCGGCCTCCGCGACGACTTCCTCGTCCTCGGCAGCCTCGACTTCGGCGACCTCCTCGGTGACAGCCTCCTCCTCGGGCGACTCCGCGACGGCCTCCTCCTCGACGCCGACCTCGGCGTCGGCACCCGCCTCGGCGTGCTCCTCGATCACGTCTTCGACCATCTCGTCGACCTCGGCGGGCACGTCCTCGACGGTGCCGGCCTCCTCGTCGACGATCTCGTCGGTCGCGGGCACCTCGGCCTCGATGTCGACGATGTCCTCTTCGGTCTCGACCTCGGCGCTCGTCTCGAGCGGGGTGACCTCGATGACCTGGCCGAGCGCGTCGGCGGCGTCCTTCATCGACAGCGATATTCGGCGCCGATCGAGGTCGACCTCCTTGACCTTGACCATGATCTTCTCGCCCACCGCGGTGACCTGCTCGGGGGTCTCGACGTGGACCTTGGCCATCTCGGAGATGTGCACGAGGCCCTCGATGCCGTCGCCGAGCTCGGCGAACACGCCGAACGGCACGAGCTTGGTGACGGTGGCCTCGATGATCGAGCCGACCGGATACTTCTGGACGAGCTCCTGCCACGGGTCGGGCTGGGTCTGCTTGAGACCGAGCGAGATACGCTCGCGGTCGAAGTCGACGTCGAGCACCTTGACCTCGACGGCGTCGCCCACCTTGACGACCTCCGACGGATGGTTGACGTGGCTCCAGGAGAGCTCGGAGATGTGCACGAGACCGTCGATACCGCCGAGGTCGACGAACGCGCCGAAGTCGACGATGCTCGAGACGTGACCCGGCAGGATCTGGCCCTTGGCGAGCTTGCCGAGGATCTCGGCGCGCTCGTGCTTGCGGCCCTCTTCGAGCACCACGCGGCGCG
>SKMN01000022.1 GCA_007121015.1 Coriobacteriia bacterium | reverse complement strand
GAGCGGAAAGGGTACGTGCGCGGCAGATGGCGCTGAGAGGTAACCTCAAAGACTTCAGCCTTCCCGATGTCTTCCAGCTGGTGACGTTCAGCAAGAAGACCGGGGTGCTGCGCATCGCGCGCGAGGACGGTGCTCAGGGAAGCGTCTGGTTCCGGGAGGGCGACGTATTCTTCGCGCAGTCCAACTGGCACCACGCGCCGATCGGGGAACGTCTCGTCACCGCTCAGAAGATCACCCCGAGCGCACTCTCCCGCGCACTCGAGATCCGGGATACAGAGAGCCCGGGCGCGCGCCGCCTCGGCCGCATCCTCGTCGATGAGGGCTACATCACCGAGCAGATCCTCGAGGCGTTCGTCCAGGAGCAGATCCAGGACACGATCTTCGACCTCATGCGGTGGGACGAGGGAGAGTTCGATTTCGAGCTGTTGCCCGAGGTCGTAGACGAAGACATCGGGCTGTCGGTCTCTATCGAGAACGTCATCATGGAAGGCAGTCGCCGGCTCGAAGAGTGGGCGCGCATCAAGAAAAAGATCCCCTCGACGGATGTCGTCTTCAAGATGGCGACCGCCCCCGGCGAGGGTACGTTCGAGATCTCGCTCAAACCGATCGAGTGGAACCTTCTCCTTCTCATCGATGGTACGCGCAGCGTGGCCGACCTCGCTGTCGAGACGAGCAGGACCGACTTCGAGGTCGCTCGCATCGTATACGGACTGTTCAGCGCGGGCCTCCTCGAGTTCGCTTCGGACGAAGAGGTCGCCCGCCTGCGCGAGGAACGCGCTGTGCGGGAGGCCGAGGCCGAGCTGATACGCGCCGAGCAGGTTGCGCGGGAGGCCGAGGAGGCAGCGAAGGAGCTTCCGGAACCGGAACCCGAGCCTGCTGTCACCGAGGAGACGGACGTAGAGCCAGAAGTGGCTACACTGCCCGAAGAGACACAGGCCCAAGATGCGCTCGTCGCCGACGAACCGCTCGTCGAGCCCGCCGCTCCCCAACCCGAAGCGCGACCCGGGACGGTCGAGCCCCATCGCGTGCCCGAAGTCCCCGAGTTCCTGTCGGCCGGTGGGAGTGAGTCGCCTTCATCGGACGACATCGCGGTGTTCGAGCAGATGATGGGGGTGCTCGAAAAGCCGATGGCCCCGACTGCCGAGCCCGAACCCGAACCGGAACCCGAACCGGAACCGGAACCGGAACCGGAACCGGAGCCGGAACCGGAACCGGAGCCGGAGCCGGAACCGGAACCGGAACTGGAACCGGAGCCGGAACCGGAACCCGAACCCGAACCGGAACCGGAACCGGAGCCGGAACCCGAAGAGGAGTTCGAGCCGGACCTCGAGCGAGATCTCATGGCGCTCGGACTCGGCGAGTTCCCCGGCTCGGACCTATTGGAGCCGGAAACTGCGGCAGTGGAGCCTGAGCCTGAGCCGGATATCGCACCCGAACCCGAACTCGAAGTCGAGCCCGAGCCGGAGACAGAGTCCGAGCCCGAAGTCGAGCCCGAGCCGGAGACGGAGCCTCCGGCAAGCCCGCAGGTCTCGCTTGGAGCTCTGGACCTCTCGGAGGAGCCGACACGACAGGTGGCGGAACCTGCCGGTGTCGCGGATCCGGCCTCGGAGGCCGATGTCGTCGCGGAGGAACCGGAGACCGAAGCTCCCGCCGCCTCCACGGACTTCGGCGAGATCCTCGAATCCCTAAACGAGCTTTCCGTAGAGGAGCCGGTCGGCCGCATCCAGAGCGACACGTTCCGGGACGAGCCGGTACCCACGGAGGGCGTTATCTCCACCGACTCGTTCTTGGCCGAGTTCGACGACGGCGACTTCGACATCAGCATCCGAAGCGGACTCGGAGACGAACTCAACGCGCTGACGGGTGTCGAGCGCTCTCGTCCGCAGGCGAGCGTCAACAAGATCCCGGAGCCCGGCCAGGAGGTCGGCTTGAAGCGGGACCAGACGGTGGACAAGGATCTTGTGCTCAAGATCATAGAGGGCGTGAAGAAGCTATGACGGATGAGAAGGCGGCCTGATGCAGTCGGTTAAAGTCGTCGTGACCGGACCGTTCAACGCGGGCAAGACAACGTTCATCAAGGCGGTGAGCGAGATTACCGTGCTCTCGACCGAGCGCCACGTGAGCGATGTCTCCAACGAGGCAGCCGGTGAGACGACGGTCGCCATGGACTTCGGCCGGATCACCGTCTCCGACGACGTGGTCCTCTACCTCTTCGGCACGCCGGGTCAGGAGCGTTTCTCCTTCATGTGGGAGACGCTCTCGGAAGGCATGCTTGGCTTCGTGCTCCTCGTGGACGCAACGGCCGAGGACTCCATCGCCGATGCCAAGAACATGATCGCCTTCTTCCGCGACATGTCGGACGTGCCGTTCGTCGTGGCGGCCAACAAGGTTGCAGCCGATGACCTCGATGCGCTGCGACAGGTACGCGCGGCCCTCGCGATCGACGAGAGTGTCCCGCTGCTGCCGGTCGACGCGCGCGACAAGGATTCGGTGAAGGCCGTGCTCCTCGGCCTGCTCTACCGCATCCTCGAGAGCATGGGGTAGCCGATGGATCCTCGGCTGTACATCGTGGCCGGGACTTTCATCCTGCTCCTGGGGTCGCTGGTGTACCTGCTCGTTGCTGCATCGCGCTCGCGCAAAGAGCATGAGGCGGCACGCGCGGTACTCGTGGGCCTGGGTCGGGACGAGGAACGCGACACGGATCGTGAGGCTGGCGAACCTGTCGAGATCGACTGGCCGGAGTCGGGGACGCCCGCCGCGCAGGACGTCCTTTCCGCTCCGCTGCGCATCGGGGACTGGCGACCGGAGCCTTCTGCCGAGGGATCGCCAGCAGGGTACACCGGTCCGTCTGCCCCGGTCGTCCCTGACGAGCAGCAAGCGCATGCCGCCGACGCGGAGCCCGAGGCGTCGCCGGAACCGGCGGTCGTCGCCGAGGTCGAGCGCGTGCCCGAGACCCTGGAACCCCCAAAGCCGCCACCGGCGCCGGTCGCCCCGCTAGAGACTCCCACCGTAGCTCCGGCCGAACCGGTGTCATCTCCGAAGCCGGAGCTGTTGCAGACGCCCGGCTCGCTGCCTGTTGCGAGAGAGGTCCCTAAGCCGACCGTACCCGCCCCCGGTCCGCTCACCGAGCCCGAGCCTGCACCGGAGCCCGAACCGCTTCCGGAACTCGGGCCTGCCTCAGGGATCGCGCCCGAGCCCGTCTCCGAGGTCGTGCCCGAACCCGATTCCGAACCGCTGCTCGAACCCGAACCGCTGCCGGAGGTCGACCTGCTGCCGGAGGTCGAGCCGGTAGCCGAGGTGGTACCCGAGCCCCCAGTCGCCCACAGGGCCGGAGAGGCGCCCCCTGCTCCTCCGGTCGCAACGCCGATCGATGACTCGTGGCTCGATACGGTCATGCCACAGGTCGCCGTCGGCGAGGCGGAGCCGCCCGCAGAGCCCGCGCCCGGCCGTGACGCACCCGAGTTCGACCCGGTGTCGCCTGTCGAGATGTGGTTCGGTGACACTCGTGTGGGAGTGAAAGAGGGCACTAAGACCTTCGAGTTGTTCCAGCGCTACGCATCGTCGCTCTTGGAGGAGCTGTCGCGGGCCCGCGAAGGTTCCTGAGCAACAACACCGTGCCAGCGTTGCTGTCGATGTCGTACCATTAGGCCGAGTGTGAGCCGTGCCATCGGGTCGTCACGCGGCACAGCCGCAGATCCGGGAGAGGTCAGCGTACGTGGCGGAAGCCGGACACCGACTCGGTCAGCTCCTCATGCGGGCCGGGATCATCACAGAGCGACAGCTCAACGATGCGCTTGAGGTCCACAAGGCGACCGGATCGCCCCTCGGTCGCGTCCTTGTCGACCTCGGCTATGCGACGCAGGGCGCCATCCTGTCCGTCATGGCCGCTCAGATCGGCATCGAGTACATCGACTTCTCCGCGCGCAAGCCCACGCCCGACGCGGTGGCAGCGGTACCCCGTGACCTAGCCGAGCGCTACACGCTCATGCCGGTACAGATCGTCGACGGCGAACTCGTAGTCGCGATGGCGGATCCGCAGAACGTGCTCGCGCTCGACGACTTGCGTATCATCACCGGGCACGAGATCAAGCCTGCCATCTCGACGAAAGACGACATCATCTCGGCGATCGAGGAGTACTACAAGGTCGCCGAGCAGACCGAGCTCGACGCTGGGACTCCCGTCGAAGAGCTCGACGAGTCGGACCTCGAGCAGCTCACCGACGTGACCTCCGACGCGCCGATCGTCAAGCTCGTCAACTACATCATCAACAAAGCGGTCGCAGACAGGGCGAGCGACATCCACATCGAACCGCAAGAGACTGACATGCGCGTGCGGTTCCGCGTCGACGGCGTGCTCCACGAGGTCATGCGCAGCCCCAAGGCCGTGCAGTCATCGATCATCAGCCGCTTCAAGATCATGGCCGAGATGGACATCGCCGAATCGCGCCGTCCCCAGGACGGCCACTGCGCGGTGACCATCGGCGGACACCAGATCGACTTCCGGGTGTCCTCGCTCCCGACCGTGTACGGCGAGCGGGTCGTGCTCCGTATCCTGCGCAAAGACGCGATCCTGCTCGAACTGAAGGACCTCGGCTTCCTGCCCGACGCCCTCGGGCGGTTCGAGTCGTCGTTCCGCAAGCCGTACGGCGCCATCCTCGTGACCGGTCCCACCGGCTCGGGCAAGTCGACCTCACTGTACGCCGCAGTCAACGTGCTCAACTCGCCCGACCGCCACATTCTCACCGCCGAGGACCCGGTCGAGTACCGCCTTCCCGGCGTGAACCAGTGTCAGATCAACACGAAGTCAGGCCTCACGTTCGCCCGAGCGCTGCGTTCGTTTTTGCGGTGTTCGCCCGACATCATCCTCGTGGGCGAGATCCGCGACCAGGAGACGGCGCAGATCGCCATCGAGTCGGCGCTCACCGGACACCTCGTGCTGTCGACGCTCCACACCAACGACGCCGCGGGCGCCGTCACGCGTCTCGTCGAGATGGGGGTCGAACCCTTCCTCGTGTCATCGGCCCTCGACTGCGTTCTCGCGCAGCGACTCTGTAGGCGACTATGCACGGAGTGCAAGGAAGAGTACTCGCCGAGCTCCAAGGCACTCATCGACGCGGGATTCCCCGAGGACAACCTGCCTGACAGCATCTACAAGGCGGTCGGATGCAAGAAGTGCGGCAACACCGGATACCGCGGCCGCATGGGCGTACACGAGGTTCTTCTCCTCAGCGAAGAGATCAGCAGATTAACGGTCGCCGAGGCAACTGCCGAAGAGATAAAGAAGGTAGCCATCGCCGATGGCATGCGGACGTTGAAGCAGGACGGTCTCGAAAAGGTGCGGATGGGTCAGACCTCCGTCGAGGAGGTCCTGCGCGTCATCGTCTGATCCATCGTCGGGTGTGGGCTCGATGTAGATAGACGCGAGGAGAGTGTCAGATGGCGGTATTCAACTACTCGGTGCGCGACAAGGCCGGCAAGGTCGTAAAGGGATCACTCGAGGGCGACAGCCGCGAGGCGGTGAGTGCGAAACTCCGCCAGATGGGCTATATCATCCTCGAGCTCGACCAGCAGTCCCAGCTCGCTGCGATGGGGCAGATCAAGTTCGGCACGGGCGTCAAGGTCAAGGACGTCGCCGTCTTCGCTCGTCAGTTCGCGACGATGATCAACGCCGGTCTCTCGCTCACCAAGTGCCTGAGCATCCTTGCCGGTCAGACCGAGAGCGATGGACTGAGAGACGTCATCCAGCTGGTATCCAAGGACGTCGAGGCGGGCCAGTCACTCTCGGACGCCCTCGTGAAACACCCCAAGGTGTTCCCGCCGATATTCGTCAACATGGTGCGGGCCGGTGAGACCGGTGGTGTGCTCGACGAGGTGCTCGTGCGAGTCGCCGATCACTTCGAGCGGGAGCTGGCGCTCAAGGGCAAGATCAAGTCCGCGATGACGTATCCGGTAGCGATGGGCAGCCTCGTACTCATCGTGCTCGCTGCCATGATGGTGTTCGTCGTCCCGGTGTTCGAAGGGATGTTCACATCGATGGGCGGGGAGTTGCCGCTCATGACCCAGATCCTGGTCGATCTATCTGACTTCGTCGCAGGCATCGGAGGTGTGTTCTTGCTCCTGGGCATGGTGGCCCTGGTGTTCGGATTCCGCTTCTGGACCAGTACGACGTCCGGTCGCTACATCTGGGACTCCGCCAAACTGCGCATGCCGATCTTTGGCGGGATGATCAGGAAGATGTCTCTCGCCAAGTTCACGCGCACGTTCGGCACGCTCGTGTCCGCGGGTGTACCCATCCTGTCCGCACTCGATATCGTTGCCGATACCGCCGGGAACGCGGTCGTGGCGGAAGCGGTGAAGAACACCCGTTCCGCGATCAAGGAGGGGGAGACGATCGCCAAGCCGCTTGCCGAGTCGGGCGTGTTCCCCTCGATGCTCGTACAGATGATCGCGGTGGGAGAGGAGACCGGTGCGCTCGACGCGATGCTCAACAAGATCGCTGATTTCTATGACGAAGAGGTCTCAGCGGCGGTGGACGGCCTGACGTCCCTCATCGAGCCTCTCATGATGGCGTCGCTCGGCGCGATCGTCGGCGGCATGGTCGTGGCTTTGTACCTGCCGATGTTCAACATCATCACGCTGATCGACTGATCCGCTAGCGTCGATCGATGCGCGCGGCGAATCGTGTTAAAGCCGAGATCGAATGATGCCGATACGACTGCATAAGAGCAGTATTGGCCTGGTTCGCCGGGTCCGGAATCCCCGCAGAGGGGAGAAGGAGGTGCGGAGCATGAGGATGTTCCACAGAAAGGATGAGGGCTTCACCCTCGTCGAGCTCATGGTCGTCGTTCTTATTATCGGTATCCTTGTCGCCATTGCCATTCCCGTCTTCAACGCAGCTCGTGGGAGCGCCCAGGAGCGCACGTGCCACGCGAACCAGCGCACGATCGAGGGCGCTGCGCAGACGTGGGTAGCGAGTGAGGTCGGGAGGAACCTTGCGGACCTTGACACTGCCGGTGTCGAAACGCTCGTCACGGACGGCTTCATCCAGTCGTCTCCAGAGTGCCCGACCAACGGCGTGGGTCCGTACGTGCTGACCGACGGCGTGACCGCTTGCCCCGATGAGGCCGCTACCACCCACGGCCACTTCGGCAGCTAAGTTCGAGTCAGACATCATCTCTGCTCTTGCCGAGAGGGACCGGCTTTGGCCGGTCCCTCTCTCGTCTTTCCGTCACGCACATTGCGGGTGGCGTCTGCGTGACTGCATGCTCTAAGCTGCTGCTGGACAGAGCACTCGGCGACCCCGATGGAAAGGACGCACGTTGCTCGAGAACGCGGCGATCACCATCTTCCTGCTCGTTGGTCTGCTACTAGGCAGCTTTGCCAACGTCGTCATCTGGCGGTTCCCTCGGGGCGAGTCGGTCGTGTCCCCTGGCTCGCACTGCCCGGCATGCGATGCCCCGGTCCGGTGGTTCGACAACATCCCGGTCCTGTCGTGGGTCCTCTTGCGCGCACGGTGTCGTGACTGTGGCGCAGCGATCCCTGCCCGCTACCCACTCGTCGAGGCCCTCTCTGGGTTGCTGTGGCTCTCTGCGGCGATCGCATTCGGGCTCACCCCGCGTGCGCTTCTCGCCGCAATCTTCTTCTGGGTCCTGCTGATACTCACCTTTATCGACCTGGACACGATGCGACTTCCAAACCCGATCGTCGGCAGCTTGGCGGTGCTTGGCGCTGTTGCAGCCGCTATCGCGCAGTTCACCGCGGTCACGGCGGTGCCCCTCACCTACGATGGAGATGTTCCGCTAGTGATGGCCGGGTTGGGCCTGCTTCTCGGCGGCGGACTCAGCGGCGCGGTCGCCGGCGGTTATGCGCTCATCCGCGGGCGTTCCGGGTTCGGGATGGGCGACGTGAAGTTGCTCGGCGCGATGGGGTTGTTCATCGGCCCCTACGTGTTGCTCGCGCTCATGGCGGGGAGCCTGGTGGGTGCGGTGTACGGAGTCGTGTCGGCCGCCCGCGCATCTGCCGGCCTCACGCACAAGATCCCTTTCGGTCCGTTCCTTGCTCTCGGAGGCATCGTAACCGCACTGTTCGGCCCCGTGATCGTACAGGGGTACCTTTCGATCGCCGCACTCGGATAGGCGTCACCCGCTCTCCGGGCTGGCGTGATGGCTGCGGTTCCGTGGCGGGCCGCCTACTTCGAGCGGCGATTCTTAAGCGCAGCTAGAATGGTGCCGATATCCCGATAGAGGCGTGCGATCGTGCGCCCGGTAGTGCGCGCAGTAGGAGTGGAGCCGATGAGGGGCATACAGAGCCGTATCTGGAACGATGAAGACGGCATGACGCTCGTCGAGATCGTGGTCGCGTCGGTCATCCTGTTCATCATCCTGACAGGGGTCCTCGGGCTCGTTCTGCAGACCACGAGGACCAGCGCACAGGCCAAGCAGCAGAACGTGCTCACGAACGCCATCAGCTCGTATACCGAGTGGCTGAACACGTTGCCGTTCGAGAAGGTGGATCTCGTCGGCCACACCGATGATGGGGTGCTCGAGCCGGAGCACACGATCGAAGAGCCGCCGTACACGATCATCTTCCGGCCAACGGTCACACCGGGCGCCAATCCCACGGCGACCAAGGACGTGCACATCGATGTCGAGATCATCCGTGTGGACGGCTGGTCGCAGCAGATAAGCACGAGCGTGATCATCAGAGACCGCACGCAGTTCATGACACAGGCATCTGTAGACCCCGCCGATCGGCCGACGGTCTCGTTCTTGCCCGGAACGCCGCCGGACGGTGAAGTCGTGTGGGAGGAGGACTGGGCGGGTGGAAAGCTCGATATCAAGATCGAAGCTCACGCCGCCGAGGGCAGGGAGATAGCGACGGTCAAGTACTACCTCGAGTATGGGAACACGCCGCTCGAGAACAAAGGGGGCGCTCTCGCCCAGTGGACCGTCAACGATCCCTCGTTCAACTCCAACTTCGCCTCTTCGCCCAACCCGTTCTACTGGTACACGCTGCAGTCGCAGACCGACGCCGACGGCACGGTACGGCGGGTCGCAGCAGACGGACTCCACACGATCATCGTCGAGGTGACCGACGACAGGGGAGCGAGCACGCGGATACATCGTACGTTCATCGTGGACAACGAGATCCCGCCTGTCCCTGGGCCACTCTCCTTCACCGACAAGAAGGGTTCGACGACGGTGATCACGTGGCAGACCGTGCAGGACGGTACCGCTCCGGCGGCAGGCTACGAGTTGGAGATACGGCGACAGGTCGGTCCAACGACCTGGCCGATCGATGTCGATCCGAACCCTACGGTCGAGACCAACTCGTACACATTGACACATCCGACATTCAGCAGGTACGCGGCGAGGGCACGCTCGTTCAGTGCGCGCCCGCTGTACTCGGACTTCTGCGCATGGCAGGTGTTCGTGACGAGGCCGCTCGTCTCTGGTACGTACCGGGTCGAGAAGGGAACAGGCGGGGGAGAAGGCAACTTCTGGCGTGTGACATCGGACTTAACAGTCACCCCGCCCGATTTCCCGACCACGGGTACGACCACGTATAGCTTCCACCTGGTCGATAACGGGAACCTGGTCGACCCTCCGCTCTACAGCGGTCCTGACAACACGTTCACCCACACGGTGCAGATCAACGGCAATCCGAGGCAGTCCAACTACCCGCTCACGCAGTACGCATGCGTCGTGACGTACACCCCGGACGGTTACGGAGGCGGCACGCAGACGACGATCCGTTCCAACACCGTGCTGACCGAGTATCAGAGCGACCCGGGAACCTACACCTTCTCCGAGGGGACGTGGTGAGGGTGTTCCGACTGCGCAAGGACGATGGCTTCACGCTTACCGAACTCATGGTCGTCCTCCTGCTTCTCGGGTTCGTGCTCTCCGTTGCGTATGGGCTGCTGCAAATCACGCAGATCGGCACGAACGCCGCCAGCAGGGAGGCCTGGATGGCTCGAGAGGTTGCGGCGCCGCTAGAGTTCGCCGAGCGCGTCTTGAGCCAGCAGTACCAGATACAGACGGGCTCCAACGAAGCCACCCCGTACCGGATCGCGTTTCTCACCAATCGTGCTGGCGGCGCAGGCGAACGGTACGTCATCGAGGCGACGACCGACAACGAGCTCGCCGTCACTTCGAGCCAGAACGTCACGGATCCCGAGTACCATGTCGGGGTGTGGTCGGACGCCAACTTCAACAGGCAGGCGGACGAACCGTTGTTCCGCTACTTCGATGCCGATGGAGTCGAGATCACAGACATGTCGAACGTCCACTACGACGCCCGCTACGTGATCGTGACCATCGTGACCATGCATCAGGGACGCCAGTTCTCCGACAGTCGCACCATCTTCTTCAGGAACTGATGAAGTACCAGCCGAGGAGGCCTACAGCGATGTACCGCATGATGCGCGCACTGACGAGAGACGACAGTGGGATCGCTATGCTCGTGGTTATCGGCATCATGAGCATCGTGACCGTGCTTGCGGTGGGGTCGTTCGCGCTCGCGCGACAGACCCTGCACGAGTCCCAGCGCGTCGAGGATGAGTCCCGCGCATTTCGGGCCGCAGCTAGCGGGCTGGAGCATGCGCTCTCGATCTTCGAAGGGGAGCCCATCACCCTCGGGGACGCGACGCTCGACGGGACCTACGAGGTCACCACCGAGAACCTCGGAGGCGGCAGGTTCAGACTCGACTCGCTTGGCGAAGGTCTCGACGGGACGACCGAACTCGTGAGTCAGGAGTTCTTCTACCTGAACCTGTGGCAGATGAACTTCGCGGGCATCGGGCCTCAATCGCTTCTCACCGGCTCGAGCGGATTCAACGGCACCTCCAACATCATCGGCCCGTTCTACATGAAGGGCAACTTCGATATCAAGGCGAACATGGGCATGTTCGAGGGTCCGCTCTTCGTGAGAGGCGGCAACATCTCCGTCCACGATAACTCGTGGCTCGGTTCGGCGGACATGCCGATAGACGTCTTCTGTGACGGAGACGGTAGCCCCTCAGTCCCGACCAACGTCGAGAAGGCGGGAGGTAGGGGCGTCTACGTCGCGAGCATCTCCCGGTCCGTCCCGGACATCATCCTGCCGCCGCTGACCCCGGGCGAGCTTCAGGAGTGGGCTACGAAGGCGCAACACGAGTCCATCGACAACCAACTCGGGAGCCACGATCCCGAGTCAGAGGAATCGCCGACCGCAAACCTGGAGAGCTCGGGCGGAGCGCACACCTACAAGACGATGATCCCGCCGAACACGACGGACTGGAGTCGTACCGAGGCATCTGCGACCAACGACCACAATCCCAACTACAAGTTCTTCGGCGCGGAGGACGGGACGATCTCCACCATCGGCGAGGGGCAGGCCCATCTGACGATCGGAGGATCGTCGTTCGGGGCCTGGGGGGCGATATCGCTCCCAGAGGGCGTCACGGAAGACGGGGACGTGTCCCCGGCTGTGAGCCTGACGGCGGGGCCCGCCGGTTCGTCGGGATATCCGACCAACACACACGATGACTTCGCCTACGACCACGTCAACAAGATCCTCTACATCGCCGGCACCGTCTTCGTGGACGGACCCGTCACCTTCACCGAGAACATGACGTACGTGGGCAACGGTACCATCGTGGCCAACGGTGAGGTCAACATCAACGGAAGTTTGCGCCCGTACAGCACCAACTCGAGCCACGGGCATGGGAACGCGCAGGGTGAGTACAACCGGTGGGCTCTTGGAATCGTGACCCCGCTAAACATCAACTTCAACGGCGGCGGGGACAACAGCTACAACAACATGAGCCGCGAAGAGTTGCGGAAAGCGACGCCCATCTATGCCGGCGCCTTCTACACGGGAGCAGAGGCGACGTTTAATTCGAACAACCTCTCGCTCAGGGGGACGGTGCTTTCGGGCAGGATGGAATTCGAGCACAACAACAACTACCTCATCACCAACCCGCGACTGCCCGAGTACCTGCCCGACTCGCTGCCCGGTTCGGGAGGCGGATTGCTCGTGCCAGGTCTCTGGGTCAGGAACTAGGGAGCGTTCATGTGGGCACACGGTAGTGCCGATACTTGCAAATGTAGGGAATGTGCGCTTTCATTTAGACGGGATTCGTGCGCCGAGGGAACCTAGTTCCGCGAAGTCGCTCGCAATCCAACGGAGCCGATGCAGCAGTTGTAGAAGCAGTCTTGACGTAGCAACGTAGTAGGGAGGACTCCGTGGGCCTCGTTTCGATGGGCTCGAGTGTACCCCAGATCGGTCTGGACATCGGAACCGATCAGGTGCGCGCAGCTATCCTCAAACCCTCCGGCTCGGGAATCACCCTCTCCGGCTACGCGCGCGTCCCGATGTCCATCGGAGCGGTCGTGGATGGTGAGATCGTCGATCCGCCCGCCGTCACCGCAGCGATCAAAGACCTGTGGCGACAGCCCGGTATCAAGGGCAAGGACGTCATCATCGGGGTCTCGAACCAGAAGGTCGTCGTCCGCCTCATCGACCTGCCCTTCATGGAGCAGGCCGAACTCGAGGGAGCCATCCAGTACCAGGCACAGGACTACATCCCGATACCTGTCGAGGACGCCATCCTCGATTTCCAGATCATCGGCGACTACATGACGCCTGCCGACGAGCACATGATGGAAGTCCTGCTCGTCGCCGCCCAGCGCGACATGATCGACTCGGCGGTCAGCGCCGTCCAGGCCGCCGGTCTGCGACTGAGCCGCATCGACGTGACGTCGTTCGCGATCACGCGCGCGGTATTGAGCGGCGGCTCGAGCGTACTGCCCGATTCGGACGAGGAGCCCGGCGAGGCCGTCGCGGTCATCCACATCGGCTCGGGACTCACCAACATCGCCGTCGTCGAGAAAGGTATCCCTCGATTCACGCGCGTCTCGTCGCTCTCGGGCAACCAGTTCACGCAGGCCGTAGCCAACGTCCTCAATCTCACCTTCGACGAGGCGGAGCGACTGAAGATCGAATCCGGCCTTCCGGACATATCGGGAGCGGCTCCCGACGAGCCGGCCGACAGCGAGGACGCGCAGATGCGTCAGGTCACGCAGGACGCCCTCGAGCGAGAGGTCAACAAGTTCATCGCCGAGGTCCGTCGCTCGCTCGACTACTACCTTACCCAGACCACGCAGGTGCGCACGATCCGTCGCATCCTCATGACCGGCAGCGGTGCGCAACTCAAGAATATGCCGGCCTACCTCGAGAAAGGCTTGCAGGCCGAGGTCATGCTCAGCGATCCGCTCCGTTTCGTACAGGTGAGCGGGTCGGTCGAAGCCGCGGTGGCCGCGGACAGGATGGGTGCCGCACCGGCCATCGGCCTTGCACTCGGGGGGGTGGTGTGACGTGGTGCGCATCAACCTGCTCCCCAGGGAGATAATCGAGAAGCGCCGCTTCGAGCAGAGCATCCGCTACGTTGCCTTTGCCGGAGTCGTGGTCATCGTGCTCATCCTCGGCGTGTACGCCGTACTCATGTTCCAGGTGAACGCCAAGCGTGGCGAGCTTCAGGACCGCCAACAGCTCGAGAGCGACCTTCGCGCGCAGGCCGAGGCGTTCCGCGTGTTCGAAGAGAAGGAGAGCGAATTGCGCGCTCGCCAAGAACTCGCAGACGCCGCACTAGCCGGGCGAGTACACTGGGGCCGCCTCGCGAACGAACTCTCGCTCGTCCTTCCTGCCGATGTATGGCTCACGCAGCTATCGGGAGGCGAGGATATGGGTCTGTCGCTCCAGGCGTACGCGCTCGACAACCCCGACGAGATCCCTGATGTAGGCCACAAGGCGGTCGCGAAGACGCTGATTCGCCTCGCCGATCTCGAGCAGGTGCGCAGCGTGTGGCTCAACACATCCGCAAAGACCCTATTCCTCGAACAGCCTGCGATCGAGTTCTCTGTGACAACAGGGGTGGAGACGCCAGGAGCCGAGCCAGAAGCAGACGACACATCCGCCGTGCCTGCCCCGCCCTCGTCGGCACAGTGAGAGGAGGCGATGGATAACCATGAAGCTTTCGTATCGTAACCAGCTCATCATCGCCTCGGCGCTCGTCGTCGTTCTGGCCGTGGTCCTGTTCATGGTGCTGGTCTTGCCCCAGTTCTCGGCCTTGTCCGACCTCGAATCCCAGATCCGCGATGCGGATGCGGGGGTCTCCCAGGCGCAGACACTTCTTGCACAGCGTCAGGAGATCAAGGCGCGATCGGCCCAGACCGAGGCTACGCGCATGAGGCTTGCGAACCAGATGCCCGAGACGCCGGAACTCCCGTCACTCATCGTCGAGCTTCAGGACACGATCAACGCGTCCGGACTCGAGTTCGCATCAATAGCTCCCAACACGCCGACGCCCGTCGATGACGGTCGTTACTCGGCTATCGACATCGCCATCACGGTGCGCGGCACATGGCAGGACACGGTCGACCTGCTGAACCGCTTCCGCTCGCTGACGAGGCAAGTCAGAGTGGTGAGCTTCTCGGTTTCGCGGCTGGATTCCGGCGACGATGCCGACGAGGATGCTCCGGGCCGGGTCGAGAGCGCGATCAGCCTGCAAGTCTACACGATGCCCTCCGATGTTGCGCCGCCCGTACCCGCGACGCCCGAAGAGACCGAGTAGGAGCCGAGGGAGAGTACCGTGGTAGACGATCTCACACCGCAAGGCGACATCGGCTCGAACCCCGAGACGGCTCCCGCAGCGCCCGAAGGGGCTGCTGCGGGGTCGAACACGAGGCGTCTCGTGTTCGTGATCCTTGCCGTCGTGGCGCTCCTTATCGTAGCTGGTCTCGTGGCCGCTGCGGTGTTCGTGTTCGTCCTGACCGATCGCGTCGCTCAAGATATCGCCACCGTCCCTGGCGAGGTGGTCGAGACCCCCGTCGCCGTCGGAGATGCGGAAGTCGTCGAGCCGCCTCCGGTAGAGCTGACCCGCGTCTTCACCTTCCGCGACATCTTCAGCCCGCTCATCGTGCCGATCCCCGAGCCCGAGCCCTCCGAGGTCGACACGCTGGCGCCGGGTGTGCCGGGCATCCCGGGCGAGCCGGGTGTCGATCCGGACGATCCTGGCGTGACGCTGCCGCCCGACACGCTGTTCCTGCGCGACATCGTGAGCGTCGATGGCGTCACTGCGGCCGTCCTCTACCTGGACGGCCAGACGTATACCCTCGCTGTTGGCGGGGAGATACCCGGCACGCCGTGGCGGGTGCAGAGCATCAGCGGGCGCAGCGTCGTGATGCTCTATGGTGACGTACAGGTCACTCTCTCCGTCGGACAGGGCGTCGTGACTGCGATCAAGTGACCCGCGCACAGCTGGTCTCGGTGGTAGAATCGCGGCACTGACATCCAACCGGAGGCGAGCATGCGATACGTCACCTCAGGCGAGTCCCACGGTCGAGCACTCACGGCCATCCTTACCGGTGTGCCCGCCGGTGTCCCGATCGACGCAGCGGCCATCGACGCCGATCTCGCACGCCGTCAGTCGGGGTATGGGCGGGGTGGCCGCATGCGGATCGAGAAGGATCGCGCGCTCATCCTCTCGGGGATTCGCTTCGGTCGCACGATCGGCTCGCCGGTGACCCTGACGGTCGCCAACCGCGACTGGGACAACTGGACCGACGTCATGGCTGCCGAGGGCGAGGAGGTCGTCTCCGCTCGGGTGACGGCTCCTCGGCCAGGGCACGCCGACCTTGCGGGCGCCCAGAAGACCGGCGCGCTCGATTGCCGGGACATCCTCGAACGTGCGAGCGCACGGGAGACGGCCGCGCGGGTCGCGGCAGGCGGTGTCGCACGGGCGCTCCTGCGACAGTTCGGGGTCTCGATCGGCTCCTTCGTCCACTCTATCGGCGCCGAGGAGATGGAACCGGTCGTCGACCCGTCCGCGGTGGACATGGGACTGGTCGAGGAGAGCGACGTGCGCTGTCCCGACACAGAAGCGTCCGCTCGGATGCGTGCGGCGATCGACGCGGCTCGTGGACAGGGCGAGAGCCTCGGCGGGACGTTCTACGTGACCGCGTCGGGTATCGTGCCCGGACTCGGCACGTACGCCGAGGCGGAGCGCCGGCTCGACACACGGATCGCGGCCGCGATGATGTCGATACCCGCGATGAAGGGCGTCGAGATAGGGGACGGGTTCGCCGCCGCCGCGCGTCCGGGCTCCACCGTGCACGACGAGATCGTCTATGACGGGCCGCGGGGCTTCTACCGGCGTAGCAACCACGCGGGCGGCCTCGAAGGCGGGATGACGAACGGCGAGCCGGTCGTGGTCCGCGTGGCGATGAAGCCGATACCCACCCTCATGCGTCCGCTCGCGAGCGTCGACATCGCGACGCACGAGCCGATCGATGCCTCGACCGAGCGCTCCGATGTCTGCGCCGTTCCCGCGGCGGCGGTGGTGGGCGAGGCGGAGCTCGCGCTCGTGCTGGCACGCGCGTACGCTGAGAAGTTCGGTGGCGACTGCCTCGAGGACATGCTCGCCGCCGTGCGTGCGTACGAAGCGAGGTTGGTGCCGTGAGCCATCTGTTCCTCATCGGCTTCATGGGTGCCGGCAAGTCGACGGTAGGCCGACGTGTCGCCGACGCGCTCGGTATGCCCTTCATCGATCTCGACGAACAGATCGAGCGGTCGACGGGTCGCAGCGTGGCCGACATCTTCGCTGCCGACGGAGAGCAGTCTTTCCGTGCCGCCGAGTCCGCCGCGCTCGCGTCGCTCGAGGACGTCGAGCCTGCGGTGATCGCCTGCGGCGGCGGCGTCGTGGAGGACGATGCGAACCGTAGAGTGCTCAAGGAACTCGGTCGCGTGATCCACCTCAGGGTCGAGGCCGACGAAGCGCTCGCCCGCATCGGGGACACGTCGGGCCGCCCGCTGCTTGCCCACGGTGACGCCGTGGCGATGGCATCGACCCTGCTCGCCGCCCGCGAGACCCTCTACCGTACCGCTGCCGACGCGGTCGTCGACACCTCAGGCGCGTCCGCGTCCGAGGTGGCAGAAGAGGTGGTCGCGATCGCGCGGTCGTTCGGAGAGGCGGGTGGATAGCGTGTCCCATGTCAGGCTCCCGGTTAACACGCCGACCGGCGACTACGAGGTCCTCATCGGCCCAGGGCTCCTCGACA
Organism: Coriobacteriia bacterium; assembly: GCA_007121015.1. Lineage (GTDB taxonomy): Bacteria > Actinomycetota > Coriobacteriia > Anaerosomatales > SLCP01 > SLCP01. The sequence goes on along the minus strand of SKMN01000022.1, from coordinate 67,038 downwards.
GGACGGCCGACTACATACGTGCCGCCACACCAGCCGAGACGATGGCGCTCGTCACGGACGAGAACGTGTGGGCACTTTACGGCCCCAAGGTCGCGAGGCTCTTGCGCGACAGCGGCGTACGGGTCGTGGAGGTCGTGGTCCCCGCGGGCGAAGCTACGAAGTCGTGGCAGCGCGCCGGGGAGGTCTGCGACCGGCTCGCCGAGGCGCGGCTCGACCGCACGGATGCGGTCGTCGCGCTCGGCGGTGGGGTCGTGGGCGACCTCGCCGGATTCTGCGCCGCCGTCTACCTGAGAGGCATCGACTACGTGCAGGTGCCCACGACCCTGCTCGCGCAGGTCGATTCGTCGGTGGGCGGCAAGACCGGGGTCGACCTGGCGGCAGGCAAGAACCTCGCCGGCGCTTTCAAGCAGCCGTCGCTCGTGCTTGCCGACACCGCCGTCCTCGGGACGCTTTCCGGCAGCGAGTGGGCGAGCGGGCTCGCCGAGGTGGCGAAGGTCGCCATGTTGGAGTCGCGCGAGATGGTCGACGGGCTTATCGACGCGGCATCCGTGATCCTCGGCAGGGACGAGCAGCGGGTGGTCGACGTGGTCCTCGCGGCGGTCCGGCACAAGGCCGCCGTGGTCGCGGCAGACGAGCACGAGACGAGGGAGCGCGAGACCCTCAACTACGGTCACACCCTCGGGCACGCGATCGAACAGGTCGCGGGCTACGGCGTGATACCGCACGGGATCGCGATCGCTGAGGGGATGCGGTTCGCCGCGCTGCTGGCCGAGGTGGTCGTCGGCGCGTCCGAGGAGACCAGGGCACTGCAGGAACGTCTCCTCGATACCCTCGGTATAGAACGGCCGCTGTATCCCCGGGATGCCCGTCGGTTGCTCGACGCGATGCACGCGGACAAGAAGGCGCGTGCGGGCACGGTGCGCTTCGTGTTCGTTCCCCAGCCGGGACACCACATCGTCACGCCTGTCGATGATGCGACTATCGCTCACGCGCTCGACCTGTGGTTCGATGGCGATTCCGAGAGGGGCTGATGTTCGTGCGGATACTCGTGATCAACGGTCCGAACCTCAACATGCTCGGCACGCGCGAGACCGACGTGTACGGATCGGTGACGCTCGACGAGGTCGAGACGTTCGTCGTCTCCCGGGCATCTGCGACCGGAGTGGATGTCACCTTCTTCCAGTCGAACCACGAGGGCGAGATCATCGACGAGGTCCATCGCAGGGCCGGCGTCGTCGACGCGATAGTGATGAATCCGGGGGCGCTGACCCACTACTCGTATGCGCTCCGGGATGCGGTCGCCTCCGTCGATACGCCCGTCGTCGAGGTGCACCTGAGTAACATCGCCGCACGCGAGGAGTTCCGCGCGCACAGCGTGATCGCTCCGGCGTGCGTCGGGCAGATCTCCGGGTTCGGCGCGCTCTCCTACGTGCTCGGGCTCGAGGCCGCTATGGCGGCGGTCGGGGGTGGCGAGTGACCGTCGCCGCGAGACTCGCGAGGCTCCGGGAGCGCCTCGCCGCGGAGTCGGTCGATGCGATGCTCGTCACCGATGTCTCGAACGTGCGGTATCTGACCGGATTCGTGGGCGTGTTCGACCCTGAAGCGGCGGCCCTCGCGGCGGTCTGCCCCGATTCGGCCGTCCTCTACACCGATTCGCGGTACGGCGAGGCGGCCCAGGTCGCCGCCGACGGCACCCAGTGGGACGTGCGGGTCGCGACGCGGGCCCTGCACGGCGAGGCGCTCGAGCATCTCGATGCTGCGGAGGTGACGTCCGTCGCCGTCGAGACCTCCGTCTCCCACCGCCGGTTCCGCGCTATCGAAGAGGCGTTCGCGGGACGGGTGCGACCCGTCGACGACCTCGTCGAGCAGCTCCGGGAGGTCAAGGACGCCGAGGAGGTCGCGAGCATCGAGGCGGCGTGCGAGCTCGGCGACCGGGCGTTCGACCACGTACTCGGCGTCCTCGCCCCCGGGATGACCGAGCTCGACGTCGCGCTCGAGATCGAGGTCTTCCTGCGGCGCAACGGCTCTGAGGGGCTCGCATTCCCGACGATCGTCGCCTCCGGTCCGCACTCCTCGCGCCCTCACGCTACCGTGACGACGCGCGTCATCGAGAGGGGCGACCCGGTCACGATGGACTTCGGCGCGCGCGTGGGGGGGTACTGCTCGGACATGACACGTACTGTGGTGGTCGGGTACGTCCCTGACGGGTTCCGCGAAATATACGACGTGGTCCTCGGTGCCCAGTCAGCCGCTCGCGAGGGTGTCAGGGCAGGCTTGACCGGGATCGAGGCGGACCGGCTTGCGCGCGATGTGCTGGCCGAAGCGGGTCTGGCCGAGCACTTCGGACACGGCCTCGGTCATGGGGTCGGCCTCGATGTCCACGAACTGCCGAGTCTCTCGACGCGGGGGGAGCGGACCCTGAGAGCCGGCTCGGTCGTGACGATCGAGCCGGGTGTCTACCTCGCAGGCCGGTTCGGTGTTAGAATCGAAGACTCCGTTGTGCTAAGCGATGCGGGTTGCCGGGTGCTCACGAGCGCTCCGCGCGACCTCATCGAACTCTGACGCGTCGGTACGGCAGGAAGGTCTCGCAGTGGCTGTCTCTACCAACAACCTCAAGAACGGCATGTGCGTCATGCACGACGGCAAGATGTGGATCGTCGTGGAGTTCCAGCACGTCAAGCCCGGCAAGGGCGGGGCGTTCGTGCGCACCAAGCTCAAGGAGCTCAAGACGGGCCGTGTGCTCGACGTGACGTTCCGCGCCGGAGAGAAGCTTGAAGATGTGCGCGTGGAGACGAAGCGCATGCAGTACCTCTACAACGACGGCGCAGCGTTCCACTTCATGGATCAGGACACCTACGAGCAGGTCGAGCTCGACAAGGACTTCGTCGGCGACGCCGCCCAGTGGCTCAAGGAGAACGACGAGGTGCAGATCATGATCGCCGGAGGCGAGATGCTCGGTGTCGAACCGCCGATGTTCGTCGAGCTTGGGGTCACCGATACCGACCCTGGCTTCAAGGGCGACACCGTGCAGGGCGGCACCAAGCCGGCCACGCTCGAGACCGGCGCGGTCGTTCAGGTCCCGATGTTCGTAGAGCCTGGTGACACGCTCAAGATCGACACGCGTGACGGGCGCTATATCACCCGCGTGTAGACGTCTGTATACTGTCCTGACTACGACAGCGTCGGCTTGCCGGCCGCTTCCGCCCTACCCGTATCGACCCGAGGGGACGACGGTATGCGACCAGTCCACATAATGGATACGACCCTACGAGACGCCCACCAGTCATTGTGGGCGACCCGGATGCAAGTCGCCGACATGCTGCCGATCCTCGGCAAGATGGACGCGGTGGGCTACTGGTCGCTCGAGGTCTGGGGCGGGGCGACGTTCGATGCCGCGTTGCGGTTCCTGAACGAGAACCCGTGGGAGCGGCTGCGCGTCATCAAGAAGTACTGCCCCAAGACGCCGCTCCAGATGCTGCTCCGCGGGCAGAACCTCGTCGGGTACCGTCACTACTCCGACGAGATCGTCACGCGTTTCGTGCACGCGTCCAAGCGCAACGGCATCGATGTCTTCCGGATCTTCGATGCGCTCAACGACATCCGGAACGTCGAGGTCTCGGCGGCGGCCGTCAAGGAGTGCGGCGGACTGTTCGAGGGCGCCATCAGCTATACGGTGAGCCCCGTGCACACGCTTGACTCCTACATCGACTACGCGCTGCAGCTCAAAGAGCTCGGCGCCGACACCATCGCGATCAAGGACATGGCAGGTATGCTGACCCCGTTTCGCACCGAGAAGATGGTGCGGGCGCTGAAAGATGAGGTCGGGCTACCCGTCCACGTGCATTGCCACTACATCGGCGGCATGGCTCCGATGAACTATCTCAAGGCCGCCGAGGCGGGGGCCGACATCATCGACACCGCCGTTGTCGCTGTCGCGTTCGGCAACAGCCAGCCGGCGGTCGAGATGATCGTCGCGGCACTCAAGGAGAGCCCGTACGACACCGGCCTCGATCTCGACCTCCTCTTCGAGATCGCCGAGTACTGGGAGGAGGTCCGGGAGCGCAAGAAGCTCAAGCGTGGCGTGACCTCGCTGATGCACATGGAGGTCTTCAGTCACCAGGTGCCCGGCGGCATGCTCTCGAACCTCATAAGCCAGCTCGAGCTTCAGAACGCGAGCGAGCGCCTGCCCGATGTTCTCAAGGAGATCCCTAAGGTTCGCGCGGAAGTCGGCTTCCCGCCGCTCGTCACGCCGCTCTCGCAGATCGTCGGCACCCAGGCGGTCATCAACGTGCTCACGGGCAAGCGGTGGGCGGTCGTGCCGCAGGAGATGAAGGACTACATCCGGGGCTGGTACGGCAAGGCTCCCGGATCGATGGACCCCGAGATCGTCGCCAAGGTCCTCGGCAAGGAGGAGCCGCTCGGGCCCGACGTGCGTCCCGGCTCGCTCGTCACCACTACCTACGCAGAGGTCGAGGCGGAGATCGGCGACCTCGCGCACAGCGAAGAGGACGTGCTCATGTATGCCCTCTTCCCGAACGAGGCCCGCACGTACCTCACCACCCACCAGGAGGGTGCAGAGAGCGCCGTGTTCATGATGGGCGAGGAGTTCGATACCGTCAGGGAGGAAGAATCCGTGGACGTCAACCAGATACGTGAGCTCATCAAGATCGTCGAGACGAGCGATGTGAACGAGGTCACCGTCGAAGAGGCGGGGACCAAGGTCGTCGTCCGGAAAGGCGCGGCCGTCGCGGTGGCCGAGTCGAGCCCCGCTCCCTCTGCGTCTGCGCAGGCAGCGCCGGCCGCAGAGGGCGCTCCGGCAGATGTCGCGGTGCGTGACGATGCCGAACGTCCCTCTACCTGGAAGCAGGTCATCGCGCCGATGGTCGGGACCTTCTACCGTGCGCCCTCGCCCGGGGCCGACCCGTTCGTCAACGTCGGCGACACCGTCGAGGAGGGGCAGGGACTCTGTATCCTCGAGGCGATGAAGCTCATGAACGAGATCACCGCCGAGGAGCCGGGCATCATCCGCGAGATCCCCATCGCGAACGCCGACCCGGTCGAATTCGGCACTGTCCTGTTCTACTACGAACCTCTCGGGTAGCACGGATGTTCTCGAAGGTACTCATCGCGAACCGGGGAGAGATCGCGCTGCGCGTCATCCGAGCCTGCAAGGAGATGGGTGTCGCGACCGTCGCCGTGTACTCTGAGGCCGATCGCGACTGCCTCCATGCGCGCATGGCGGACGAGGCCGTGTGTATCGGTCCTCCACCCTCGGCGGCCAGCTACCTCAACATGCCCAACATCATCTCGGCCGCCCTTACGACCGGCGCCGAGGCGGTCCACCCCGGATACGGGTTCCTCGCCGAGAACGCGCGGTTCGCGCGCGCGGTAGCGGACTCGAACATCACGTTCATCGGACCGGCGCCCGAGGCGATCGAGAGGATGGGCGACAAATCGGTTGCCCGCGAGACGATGATGGCTGCCGGCGTGCCGTGCGTGCCCGGCTCCGAGGGAGCGGTCGACACGCCAGAAGAGGCACTCGCGTTCGCCGAGGAGGTCGGGTTCCCCGTCCTCATCAAGGCGTCGGCCGGAGGCGGCGGCAAGGGCATGCGCGTGGCCGAGGACGCCTCGGTGCTTGCGAAGAACTTCGTCGCGGCGAAGAACGAGGCAGCGGCGGCGTTCGGTGACGACACCGTCTACATCGAGAAGTACCTCCTTCGCCCGCGGCACATCGAGATCCAGGTGCTCGCCGACACCCACGGCAACGCCATCCACCTCTTCGAGCGCGACTGCTCGGTCCAGCGCCGACACCAGAAGCTCATCGAGGAGGCCCCGAGCCCTGCGCTCACGCCTGAGCTCCGGGCGGCGATGGGCGATGCGGCGCTGCTCGCGGTGCGCGCGGTGGATTACGTGAGCGCAGGGACCGTCGAGTTCCTGCTCGACACCGACGGCTCGTTCTACTTCATGGAGATGAACACCCGCGTGCAGGTCGAGCACCCCGTGACCGAGCAGGTCACCGGTGTGGACATCATCAAGGAGCAGATCCGCATCGCGGCGGGCGAGCCCCTCAAGCACGCGTCGCAGGATCTCATCGAGTTGCGCGGTCACGCCATCGAGTTCCGCATCAACGCCGAGGACCCCGAGCACGGCTTCCGTCCGCATCCGGGTCATGTGAGCGTCTTCAACCCTCCCGGTGGACTCGGCGTCCGCGTCGACAGCCACCTGTACTCCGGCTACGACGTGCCGCCATACTACGACTCGCTCCTCGGCAAGCTCATCGTGTGGGGGGAGACTCGCGACGAGGCAGTCGCCCGTGCCCGTCGAGCGCTCGACGAGTTCATCGTCGTAGGCATCCCCACGACGATCCCGTTCCACCAGGCGGTGATAGAGACCGAAGCGTTCCAAACCGGTGAGGTCTATACTGATTTCGTGGACACGCACATGGACGTCTTGCTGCCGGTGAAGGAGGCGAAGGACGACAGATGACCGATGAGATCCGTCTCGACGGGCTCGGCGTCGCCCCTGCCGTGCTCGACACGATCGTGACACTCGCCGTCAAGGGCGTTGACGGGGTCGTGTTCTCCTCGAGCGGTCAGGGTATCGGAGGCATCGTGAACCGCGCGTCGGGCAAGGCGGTCGATTTCAGGACCGACGACGACGGCGCCATCACCGTGACCGTGCATATAACCGTTACCTACGGGATCCCGCTGAGAACGGTGGCGGCAAAGGTCCAGGAGGCCGTCGCGGACGCGATCGTCTCCCAGATCGGTGCGCAGGTGGCGGCCGTCAACGTGTACGTCGACGGCATCGAGTTCCCGGCGTGATGAAGGCCGAATCCGACGGACCGGCGGGACCCATGCAGGAACGCCGCAGGGCGCGGCGCCAGGCGCTCCAGATCCTCTATCAGAGCGACATCACCGGCGCGAGTGTCGCGGATATCCTCGAAAGCGGTGCGTACAACACCGAGGACGGCGAACCTTCCGAGTTCTGCCGAGAACTGGCGCTCGGTACCGAACAGCACATCGACGCTATCGACGACGCCCTCGGAACGACCTCCAAGCACTGGGTGGTCTCGCGCATGCCGCTGGTCGACCGCAACATCCTACGGTTGGCTACGTATGAGATACTGTTCGCCGAATCCATCCCTTCCTCGGTGTCGATCAACGAGGCGGTCGAGATGGCGAAGGTCTACGGCGGACAGGATTCCTCGCGCTTCGTCAACGGTGTCCTCGGCAAGATCGCCGAATCTAACGATGACGAGAGTGAAGATCAGGGCGAGAGGACGTTGGAGGATCTCGATGGCTGACGAGCGGTACACGTTCGCACAGGCGCGTACGCGTCTCGAAGAGATCGTCGTCCATGTGCGCAAGAAGGACTGTTCGCTGGAGAAGAGCCTCGATCTGCTCGAAGAGGGCGTACGTCTCGCCAACACCTGCACCGAGCTTTCCGACCACGCCGAGTGGCCGACGGTCCTTGCCGAGGAGCAGTCCGAAGCGTCGGGCGGCGAAGCGGCCGAGGGGATCGAGAGCGTCGAAGGAGCCGGGTCCTCCGAGGCTGTCGAAGGCGCGGGCGCGGGGGATGTCGGATCTTCAGATGATGTCGAGGACGTCGAGACGGCAGAACCTGCGCCCGGAACGCCGCGCGACAGCGAGTAACGCCTCGTTCACGGAGGTGCGTGCGGCTTTACCCGACCATCACCCGGTACTATGCTGAGAGGGATGGGCGGCTTGCCGACCGCGACCGCCACCGACGTTGGAGTTGACCGATCGTTGAGTGATGAGAGCATCCTGGAGACCATCTCCACGCCGTGCGACGTGCGCGGGTTGAGCGAAAGTCAACTCGAGCGACTCGCTTACGAGATCCGACAGACCCTCATCTCGACCGTAGCTGCCACCGGCGGTCATCTCGCACCTAACCTTGGCGTCGTCGAACTCACCATCGGCATGCACCGAGCCCTTGAGTGCCCCAGCGACAAGATCGTGTGGGACGTGGGCCACCAGTCCTACGTGCACAAGTTGCTGACCGGACGGCGCGAACACTTCGACACGCTGCGCCAGTACGGCGGGGTGTGCGGCTTCCCCAAGCGCAGCGAGAGCGAATTCGATGTCTTCGACACGGGTCACGCCTCGAACTCCCTCTCGGTCGCCCTCGGCTTGGCTGTGGCACGCGATGCCGAGGGGGGTTCCGAGACGGTCTGCGCAGTCATCGGCGATGGCTCGATGACCGGTGGTATGGCGTTCGAGGCGCTCAATCACATCGGCCACCTCGGCACCAAACTCGTCATCGTGCTGAACGACAACGAGATGTCGATCGCGCAGAACGTCGGGGCGCTCGCGAGCTACCTCGCTCGAGTCCGTCTCGACCCGCGCTACAACCGCCTGCGCGACGATGTCGAGGGGGCGCTCGCACGCACCCGGCTCGGTGCGGCGATGGTCGCGGCGGGCGAAGCGGCCAAGGAGTCGGTCAAGCAGCTCCTCGTCCCCGGCATGCTCTTCGAGGAACTCGGCCTCAAGTACGTCGGCCCTATCGACGGTCACAATGTCGAGGCGGTCGAGTCCGCGGTGAAGCGAGCGATCAAGGTCGACGGACCGGTCATCATCCATGCGGTGACCCGCAAGGGCGCGGGTTACGCCCATGCCGAGGACAAGCCGGACACCTTCCACGGGATAAGCCCCTTCGAGGTGGAGACCGGCGAGGTCAACGGGTCGAGCGCGACGATATCCTATACCGAAGCCTTCAGCAGGTCGCTTCTGGCCGAGGCGGAAGCCGACGAGCGCATCGTCGCCATCACCGCAGCCATGCCCTCCGGCACCGGGCTCGACGCGTTCGCGGAGCGGTTCCCGGACCGTTTCTTCGACGTCGGCATCGCCGAACAGCACGCAGTCGGCATCGCTGCCGGACTAGCGGCCGGTGGCCGCAGACCTGTGGTCGCCATCTACTCGACGTTCCTGCAGCGTGCCTACGACCAGATCATCATGGACGTCGCGCTCCAGGAGCTACCCGTGGTGTTCTGCCTCGACCGTGCCGGTCTTGTGGGTGAGGACGGCCCGACCCATCACGGAGTCTTCGATCTGTCGTATCTCCGGAGCGTCCCTGGGCTCGCGGTCCTCGCACCCGCCGACGAGGCGGAGCTGGCGCACATGCTGCACACGGCGCTCGCTGCCGACGGCCCGGTGGCGATCAGGTATCCGCGCGGTGCCGGTCCGGGCGTCCCGCTCCCGGAATCTCCTCACGTGCTGGAGCTGGGTCGCGCCGAGGTACGGCGGCGCGGCCGTGACGTCGCGCTGCTCGCCGCCGGCCGCATGGTCGGTGCCGCCGAGGCCGCCGCCGAGCTGCTCGTCGCCGATGGCGTAGAGGCGACCGTGGTGAACCTGCGGTGGATGAAGCCGCTCGATCTCGAGATGGTGAGCGAGGTGGCCGATTCGCACCCGCTCATCGTGACCGTCGAGGAGAACACTGGAGTGGGCGGGGTCGGCTCGGCCGTGCTCGAGGCGCTGTCGGACATGGGGCGGACCGCGCCCGTCATGCGGCTCTCGGTCCCCGACTGTTTCGTCACCCACGGGGCGATGGGCATCCTGCTGGCCGAGGTCGGGCTCACTGCGGAAGGCATCAGAGGTGCTGTCCTCGCTCGTTCTGCCGGTCCGGTCGTCCTCGGCGAAGTGCGGGATGAGGGTGTGGCCGATGGTGCGGCGTCGCGCAGACGTACTTCTCGCTGAGCGCGGCGTCTACCCGTCGAGGGAGCGCGCCCGTGCCGCGATCATGGCAGGCGAGGTCCGCGTCGACGGCGAGGTCGTACGGAAAGCCGGCGAACTCGTCGATGTAGACGCCGTCATCTCTGTGGCCGAGGCGCCCCGCTACGTGTCTCGCGGTGGAGAGAAGCTCGCCGGCGCGCTCGACACGTTCTCGCTGGACGTGACCGGCATGAGTGCGGTCGACGTCGGGGCGTCGACCGGAGGCTTCACCGACTGCCTTCTGCAGAGGGGCGCGGAGAGCGTCGTCGCCGTCGATGTGGGGTACGGACAGCTCGCGTGGTCGCTTCGCAACGACGCGAGGGTGACCGTCTTGGAGCGCACGAACATCCGTGACACGACACCGGAACAGCTGGGCGCACCCTTCGATATCGCCGTGGTCGATGTCTCGTTCATCGGTCTCGCGAAAGTACTCCCGCATGTCGCGCCGCTCCTCGGAGAGAACGGGCAGCTCGTGGCGTTGGTCAAACCTCAGTTCGATGCGGGTAAGGGCCGTGTGGGAAAAAGAGGTGTGGTGCGCGACCCGGCGACGCACGTCGAGGTCCTCGAAGGTGCGGTCCGTGCGGCATCGGAGAACAGGCTCGCGGTCCGGGGGCTGACGTGGTCGCCACTTACGGGTCCGCACGGTAACATCGAGTTCTGGTTGTGGGCGTCTCGTCTTGGCGAGGCGGTCACGGTGGATCCGGCAGATGTCGTCGAGAAAGCCCATGCGGCGTTGGGAGCATGACCGATGCGTGTGCTACTGGTACCGAACACCGCCAACCCGCTCGCGGTGAGCGCCGCGATCGAGCTCGCTACGTGGTTGTCGGCCACGGGCATCGAGCCTGTGCTCATCACGGCGGACGCTGAGGCGTGCGAGCTGGGTGCCCACGGGATCGCGCCATCAGCGGTGGGAGAGCCTACGCTCACGGTCGCCCTCGGCGGGGACGGTACGATCTTGAAGGCGGTTCACACGCTCGGGCGGGTCGAAGCCCCGGTCCTCGGCGTGAACCTCGGCAGACTCGGCTTCATGTCCGGTGCGCGAGCCGAGATGCTTCGTGAGTCGGTCGGATCGGCGCTCGCCGGCGAAGGCCGGATCGAGCGGCGGTCGACCCTCGAGGCCACGGTCCGGATGGGCGGTCGCGACGTGGGCCGATACCGTGCGCTGAACGAGGTGCACGTCGGCCGAGGAACGACGATGCGCGTGATCGACCTCGAGCTGTCGGTCAACGGGACGATGATGACGCGCATCCGCTGCGACGGGATGGTGGTCGCCACGCCCACCGGTTCGACCGCGTACGCACTCTCGGCGGGCGGCCCCATCGTCGCGCCGGACGTCCCGTGTGCGGTCGTCGTGCCGGTCGCGGCCCATACGCTCGCCGCGCGCTCGATCGTCGTGGGCTCCTCGGACCGGGTCGACCTCGTGCTTCCGAACCCCGCGCGCCGCGATGCGCTCGTCTCGGTCGACGGCGCGCTCGCGCCGTGCCGGCGGGACGTCGAGTCGATCTCGGTCGTCCGCGCCGAACACGACGTCCTTCTCGTCAAGCTCGACGGCAGGGACTTCTACGAGGTCGTTCGCGACGAATTCCTGCGGGGGCAGTGATGCTCGAGGAGCTCCACGTCTCAGACCTCGCCCTCATCGAGGACGTGTGGATCGAGTTCGGCTCCGGCATGACGGTGCTCACCGGCGAGACGGGAGCCGGGAAGACGGCGCTTGTGGGCGCGCTCAAGCTTCTCGTGGGAGAGCGCGCCGATTCGGGCATGGTGCGGACCGGTTCCGACGGGGCCGTCGTCGAAGGGCGGTTCGTGGTGGGCGGTTCCGAGGTCGTCGCGCGGCGCCGTCTCGGCGCGGACGGCCGTTCCCGGTGCGCGCTCGACGGTTCGATGGCTACCGTAGGGTCGCTCGCCGAGGCCCTCGGCCCGCTCGTGGACCTTCACGGACAGCACGAGCACCAGGCGCTTCTCCAGCCGTCACGTCACGCGGGATACCTCGACCGCTACGTCGGCGCCGAGGCGCTCGATGCGCGTGCGTCCTACCGGGAGGCGCGCGAGTCGTTCCGCGAGGCCGCAGTCGCGCTCGAAGCACTCGAAGCGCGGATCGCCGATACCGCGAAGACCGCGGACTACCTGCGGTTCGTCGTGCGAGAGATCGAGGTGGCGGAGGTGAGGGACGGAGAGGATGCCGAGCTGGAGGCGAGATTGCCCGGACTCGCCCACGCTGACAAGCTCACCGCCGCGTGCGCTGCGGGATACGACTCCCTCAAGAGCGAGCAGGGCGCTTCCGAGGCACTGTCGGCGGCACTGTCGGCACTCGAACGGGTCTCGGGGCTCGATCCGTCCCTCGACGCGCACATCGCGCGCGTGGACGCGTTGGTCGCGGAGTGCGACGACATAGGGGCGGAGTTGCGCGCGTACGCCGAAGGCATCGAGCACGACCCGGCGGTACTCGACGAGGTGCAGGCGCGTCTCGCGGTGCTCGCCGGGCTGACCAAAAAGTACGGACCGACGCTCGGCGATGTCATCGAGACCGGCGAGCACGCCCGTGCGCACCTCGATGAACTCGACTCGAGCGACGCGGAGCTTGCCGAGGCTCGTGCGCATGTGGACCGGACGCGCAAGACTCTCGAGCAGGCGGCGGGCCGCCTGAGCGTGGTGCGTCGGGAGCGAGTGGAGGCGTTCGAATCCGATCTCGCAGCCGCGGTCGCAGACCTCCACATGGCCGATGCCCGTTTCGAGGTCGCGTTCGAGGAGCTCGCGTTCGACTCGTGGGGCGTCGAAGGGCCAGAACGCGTCGAGTTCCTCTTCGCCCCGGGAGCGGGGGAGAGTGCACGGCCGCTCGCCAAGATCGCCTCGGGCGGCGAGCTCTCCCGCGTCATGCTCGCGCTCAAAGGAGTGCTCGGCTCGGCCGACGATGTCCCGGTGCTCGTGTTCGATGAGGTCGACGCGGGCATAGGAGGAGCGACCGCGCTCTCGGTCGGTGCGCGACTGGCCGGGCTCGCGTGCGACCATCAGGTGCTCGTCGTCACCCACCTCCCCCAGGTGGCCGCGTATGCCGACCACCACTTCGTCGTGCGCAAGGAGACGGTCGAAGGCAGGACCGTCACGCGTGTAGAACCGGTGACCGGTGAAGGGCGCATCGCCGAGGTCGCCCGCATGCTCGCGGGCGAGGACACGGCGACGTCCCGGGCGCACGCGACAGAACTCCTCGGCCAGGCGCGGATCTCGCGGGAGTGATCAGGAGCGTGCGGCGAGCTTGCGTTGCGCGACGGCCAACGCCGTGGGGATCTCGGGCACCCGGAACATCCATGCGACCGCGTACGTGACCACGAGGCCCGTGAGGCCGGCCCCGACGATGGTGGCTACCGCGACGACGGGCTGGTTATCGGGGTTGGCCACGAGCGCCGACACGCCGATGGCCACTCCCGCGCCCAGGGCCGAGGCGAGGGCGACCCGGACGACGAGCCACACGACACCCCCCGCGTCGAACCCGCCGATCCTGCGGCTTAGTATGGCCCCGAGTACGGTCACACCGAGGAGGAAGAAGATGCCGTCGGCGATGGGGATGCCCTTGAGTCCGAGACCGGCCCACCCCGCGACTCCCGTGGTCAGCGCCGCGTAGAGCGCGATCTGGACCACGGTGAGGCCGAGGTTCACGAACGCCGGCGTCTTGGTGTCCTTCAGGGAGTAGAACGTCTTGAGTACGAACATGAAGCTCGCGAAGAAGAAGAGGCCCGCGGCCCACCACACAAGCACCTCGGCGACGACGGGGATGTCCTCGGCGGTGAAACGTCCCGCGCGATAGAGCGTGATGAGGGGGCGGGAAAGCGCGATGAGCAGCGCGGCCATCGGGATGATGATGAGCGCGGTCGCTCGAAGGCCACCGCGGAACCGGCTGGTGAATCGTTCCCAGTCGTCGCGGCCGGCGCTCTCGGAGAGTTCGGTGAAGATCGCCGTGGCGAGCGCGACCGCGAAGATGCCGTACGGGAGCTGGTAGAACATCCATGCGTACATGAGCGTCGCCGGACCGGCGGGGGAGACTTCGAAGGCGAACGCGTTACGGAACGAGACCGCGACGATGTTGGTCACGACGTAGAGCACCGTGGGGATCGCCATCCTCCCCATCGCGCGCATGGCCGGATGCGAGAGGTCGATGGTGGGCACGTAGCGGACCCCGGCCCTGATGAGGCTCGGCACCTGGACGCCGAACATCACGAAAACACCGACGCTCGTTCCGATGGCGAGCAGTACGAACGCGAGTTCCGGGTCGCGCGGGTAGAGCGGTACGTAGATGCCGAGCAAGGTCACGATGACCACGAGGTTGTTGAACACGGGACCGAGTGCGGGCCACAAGAACCTGCGCTGAGCGTTGAGCAGCCCACTGATGACCGCCCCCGCGCCATACGCGACGATCTGGATCGAGAAGAAGCGGAAGAACACGGTAGCGAGCCGCGCCTCTTCGACCGAGATACGGAAGGTCTGCGTGCGCACGACCTGCTCGGCGAAGACGATGCCGAGGACCGAGACGACGCCGAGGACGAGCACGGTCAGGTTGAAGAGCGACGACGCGTACCGCCACGCGTCGTCTGCGCCGTCGCGCTGGAGCCGCTCGAGGAAGATCGGGATGAAGAGCGACGTGATGACGCCGCCCGCGACGAGCTCGAAGATCATGTTCGGGATGTTGTTCGCCACCCCGTACGATGCGGCGAGCATCGTCACGCCGAGAGCGTACGCGGTCGCCCACATGCGGACGAATCCCGTCACGCGGGAGAGCGCGGTCGAGAACGACATGATGGCGGTCGATCGGGCTACGCCGGGCGTCGAGATGATCGGCTCCTCGGTGTCGGTCGCAGGCAGGGTCCCCCTTGGGTGTCCCGGGCGCTATTGTATCGGTTCGGGGCCGAGCGGGCCGCATCTTCGCCATCGGCGTGAAACTCGCCCTGCGCTTGTCGGTCCGCACGGTTAGAATGGCTGAGGGACGACATCGAGGGTCGAGGCGGACGGAGGCTGACAGGTTCATATGGCGAAGCACATATTCGTGACCGGTGGAGTGGTGAGTTCGCTCGGCAAGGGGATCACCGCAGCATCCCTCGGCAGACTCCTGAAATCCCGCGGCCTCAAGGTCACCATCCAGAAGCTCGACCCCTACCTCAACGTCGATCCCGGAACGATGAGTCCCTTCCAGCACGGCGAGGTCTTCGTCACCGACGACGGGGGCGAGACCGACCTCGACCTGGGTCACTACGAACGCTTTATCGATGAATCGCTCGCGCGAGAGAGTAACGTGACCGCAGGTTCGGTGTACCAGACGGTCGTCACCAAGGAGCGGCGCGGCGACTTCCTCGGCGGGACCGTCCAGGTCATCCCGCACGTCACCAACGAGATCAAGGGTCGCATCGTCCGCCTGGCCGAGCAGACCGCCCCCGACGTCATCATCACCGAGGTCGGCGGCACGGTAGGCGACATCGAGTCGCTCCCGTTCCTCGAGGCGATACGCCAGCTGCGCAAAGACGTCGGGCCGAGCAACGTCTGCTACATCCACGTCACCCTCGTGCCCTACATCGCAGCGAGTTCCGAGCTCAAGACGAAGCCCACGCAGCACTCGGTCAAGGAGCTGCGTTCCATCGGTATCCAGCCGGATTTCATCGTCTGCCGCTCGGATCGGCCCATCGACGCGGGCATCCGCCGCAAGATCGCGCTCTTCTGCGATGTCGAGCCCAAGGCGGTCGTGAGCGCCCAGGATGCCCGCTCGATCTACGAGGTGCCGCTCCGCCTGCGCGAGCAAGCGCTCGACGAGATGGTCATCGACCGGCTCGCTCTCGAGTGTGGGGAGCACGACATGGCGGAGTGGGAGCGGTTCGTGGCGCACTCCTCCTCGCTCGCGGACAGCGTCGAGATCGCGCTCGTGGGCAAGTACGTGCAGCTGCCCGATGCGTACCTGTCGGTGACCGAGGCTCTCGATCATGCGGGCATCTTCCACGACCATAAGGTCAACGTGCACTGGGTCGATGCCGAGAGCCTCACACCTGAGGAGGTCGACCAGATCCTCGCGGAGATGGACGGCATCCTCGTGCCCGGCGGGTTTGGCATCCGGGGCATCGAGGGCAAAGTGCGTGCCGCATGTTACGCGCGCGAGAACGACGTGCCCTACCTGGGCATCTGTCTCGGAATGCAGGTCGCGGTCGTGGAGTACGCACGCCACGTCGCCGGCCTGGAGGGTGCGAACTCCGCCGAGTTCGACCCGGTGACCGAGCATCCCGTCATAGACCTCATGCGCGAGCAGCACGACATCGACGATATGGGTGGCACGATGCGTCTCGGCGCGTACCCGTGCAAGCTCGCGCCCGGCACCAAGGGCCAGGAGGCGTACGGTGAGGAAGTCATCTACGAACGGCACCGTCACCGCTACGAGGTGAACAACGCGTACCGCGACCGGCTCTCGGAAGCCGGCCTCGTGATCAGCGGGGTCAGCCCCGATGACCGGCTCGTCGAGATGGTTGAGATCCCCGGGCACCGCTGGTTCCTCGGCAACCAGGGACACCCGGAGTTCAAGAGCCGTCCCACGCGGCCCGCTCCGCTCTTCCGCGACTTCATCGGTGCGACAGTGGCGCACAAGCTCGAGATGCGAGGCTGACGATGTCTACCGAGCGGCTTGTGGCGACGTTCATCTCGCTCGCTCGGATCGACAGCCCGTCGCGGCGCGAGGCCCAGATCGCCGGGTACTGTGCCGCGCTCCTCGCAGACCTCGGGTTCGACGTCAGGACCGATGGCGCCGCAGCGCTCACCGGCTCGAACACCGGCAACGTCGTCGCGACCCTCCCGCCGCTCGACCCTGGCGCGCCTTCACTCGTGCTCTCGGCGCACCTCGACTGCGTCCAGCCGTGCGAGGGGGTGGAGCCCGTCGTGGCCGGCGGTCACGTCTCCTCGGCAGGGGAGACCGTGCTGGGTGCTGACGACAAGGCGGGCATCGCAGCCATCCTCGAAGCGGTGCACCGTGCCGTCGAGGACGGTGTGCGGCGTGGTCCGATCCGCGTCGTCCTCACGGTATGCGAGGAAATCGGACTCGCGGGGGCCAAGGCGCTCGACCCTGCCGAGGTGGAGGGCGACCTTTGCCTCGTGCTCGACGCCGACGGTCCGCCGGGAGGCATCGTCGTGGCCGCCCCGACGCACTACACCTTCTCGGCTATGTTCACCGGCACTGCCGCGCATGCCGGTGTCGCTCCCGAGAAGGGTGTCTCCGCGCTCGTCATGGCCGCCGAAGCGATCACCGCGATGCGACTCGGCCGCCTCGACGAGCGGACGACCGCCAACGTGGGCACCATCGGCGGAGGTACGGCGACGAACGTAGTGCCGAGTGAGGTCACGGTCACCGGCGAGTGCCGCTCCCTCGACGACGAGCGCGTCGAGACGGTGCGCGGCGAGATGGACGACGCGATGCGCGCCGCGGCTTCGGCACATGGCGGGCGCGTCGAGACCGTGTGGACGAGGGAGTATGGAGCTTTCATGGTCCCGGCGGATGCGCCTGCGATCGAAGCAGTGCGCAGCGCGTGTGCCGACCTCGGTATCGAGTCCCGCCTGTTCACGACGGGAGGCGGGAGCGACGCAAGCATCTTCGCGTCGACCGGCACTCCCACACTCGTGCTGTCGTGTGGCATGGAGAACGTCCACTCCGTCGACGAGCGCATAGCCGTCGATGACCTCGAGGCCCTCGCCGCCCTTGTTCGTGCGGTGATCGGTCGGATATCGGGGCACCTCGGCTGAGTTGAAGATGTCAGTGTCGGCGCGTCTCGAAAGGAACAAGACGTTGATAATCGGCATCCCAGCAGAGATCAAGAACAACGAGTTCCGCGTAGGCATGACGCCGGGTGGCGTTGCAGAGTACGTGGCGCACGGTCATCACGTACTGGTCGAGAAGGGCGCGGGGGTGGGCTCCTCCTTCGCCGACGACCGGTTCGTCGCCGCAGGTGCCGAGATGGTCGACACCGCCGATGAGGTCTTCGCCCGCGCGGAGATGATCATCAAGGTCAAGGAGCCTCAGGCGGTCGAGATCGAGAAGTTGCGACCCGGTCAGATCCTCTATGCGTTCCTGCACCTTGCGCCCGACCTCCCGCAGACAGAAGGGCTCGTGGCGTCGGGCGCCGTGTGCATCGCGTACGAGACCGTCGAGTCACCCGATCGGTTCCTGCCGCTGCTCGCACCCATGTCCGAGGTGGCCGGCCGCATGGCCGCTCAGGTCGGCGCGGCGTACCTGCAGAAACCTAACGGCGGGCGCGGAGCGCTCATGGGCGGCGTAGCCGGCGTGCCCCCCGCCAACGTGGTCGTGCTGGGCGCGGGAGTCGTGGGATTCAACGCGGCGTACGTTGCCAAGGGCATGGGCGCGCACGTGACCGTGCTCGACGTGAACATCGACCGCCTGCGCTACATCGAGGACGTCTGGGGCAACACCATCAGGACCCTGTACTCGAACCGCCACAACATCGACGACATGATCAGGGAGGCGGACCTCATCATCGGTGCCGTCCTCTTGCCCGGGGCGAAGACGCCGTGGCTCGTGACGCGGGACATGCTTTCGACGATGAAGAAAGGTGCGGTCGTGGTCGATGTCTCCGTGGACCAGGGCGGTTGCATCGAGACCACCCACCCCACCACCCACGCCGACCCTACGTTCGTCGTCGACGACGTCCTCCACTACGGAGTGGCGAACATGCCGGGCGCTGTCCCGGTGACCTCGACCCAGGCGCTCACGAACGCGACGCTGCGCTACGGACTGGCGATCGCGGACAAAGGCTGGATGCGGGCCGTGCTCGACGACCCGGCGCTCGCCAAGGGCGTGAACGTGCTCGAGGGCGCCATCACGTACAAGCCGGTCGCCGAGGCGCACGACATGGCCTACACGCCGCTCGAGGAGATCATCGGGTACCCGGCGGTCTGACCCGGAGATCTCGCAAGGGTATCATCGGCATATGAGTCGAGCATCCATCCATCCGGTGGCCGAGGAGTTCCTCTCGCATCTTGCAGTGGAGCGCGGGTCGTCGCGCAACACGCTTTCCGCGTACCGGCGCGACCTCGAGCGCTACATGGCGACACTCGCCCGACGCGGCATCGACGACCCGGCGACTGCTTCGAAGGACGACGTCGTCGCGTTCGTCGCGGCCCAGCGCGAGCGCGGGCTCGCTCCGTCGAGTGTCGAGCGCTCGCTTGCGTGCGTGAAGAGCTTTCATGGTTTCCTCGTGAGGGAGGGGCTTGCCGTCGAACAGCCCGCCGCGCGGGTCCCTCTCCCCAAAGTGCCGACCAGGCTTCCGGACCACGTGAGCATCGACGATATCGAACGGTTGCTCGGCCAGCCGTTCTCCGACACGCCCGCGGGCCTGCGAGATCGGGCCATCCTCGAGGTACTGTACGGCTGCGGTGTCCGCGTGAGTGAGCTGACCGCCCTCGACCTCGGGGACGTCGATAGCGACCGCGGCGTCATGCGGGTCCGCGGGAAAGGCGATAAGCAACGGCTCGTGCCTCTCGCGGGCGAAGCATCGCGGGCGCTCGATGCCTACCTCGTCCATGGCCGAGGACACCTTAAGCCCAAGAAGGCCACGCTGCGCACCGATCCGAGCGCGGTCTTCATCAACGTCCGGGGAGGGCGTCTCTCGCGTCAGGCCGTCTTCGGGATCGTTCGTCGTTACGGGCGTGCGGCAGGACTCGACCTGCATCCACACACGTTGCGGCACTCGTTCGCTACCCACATGCTCGAGGGCGGAGCTGATCTGCGCGCTCTCCAGGAACTCCTCGGCCATGCAGACATCTCGACGACACAGGTATACACCCATGTGGACATGAGCCACTTGAGGGAGGAGTATCTCTCGACACACCCGCGTGCGAGGATACGATAGGACGGGCGTAGGGTCGCCGCGGTGCCGCCGCGTGCGGCACCCGGTACGAGAAGGGTCAGGGGAGAGTGGGAGCTGTGCGGTCGATAGGTAGACGGTTGTTCTGGGCGCTCACGTGGGGAACCGGCGTGGCGATCGGTGTAGCGGCGGGCGGCTGGCTCACGATCGCGGGTTCCGGTGTGGTCGGTCTCGAGTCACCTGACCTCATGACCGACCTCGTCGTGCTCCCGGTCATCGTGGGGGCGCTCGTCGCCGTCGTCCACTTCGCCGGCTCGCTCGTCGTCGGGGTCTTCCGCAAGACGCGCGCGTCCGATGGCGACTACGACGACGACGAACGCGAGTAGTCCGTACGCAACGAGGTCCGTCGGGAGATCCGGCGCGAAGCTTCCCCGGATGAGCGAGCGGACCACGTAGGCGGCGGCCGGCAGCGCGACCGCCGCCCACAGCGGCAGCTTGATTCGAGGACGGATCATACGGGCATCACTCGCCCCCGCTCTCATCTGCAGGCGTGTGGCCGCCGCGTCGATCGCGCTGCCTCTGCCGCGCTCGGACGATCGTCCGGACCACGAGCCATGCGATGAGAGCGACAACGATGATCGGCACCGCGCTCAGCGAGAATACGATGATGGCGTTGATCGTGTGCACGAACCCCCGGATGCCGGTCCGGATCGCCGACACGAAGCCCCAGTCATCGCCGGGTGGCGCTACTACCGCCTGCCGTCCGACGAGTTCCACGGTCACCGTCGCCATCGCCGCTTGGCGCTCGATGAAGGCGAGTCGCGCCTCGAAGGACTCGATGTCACCCCTGACCCGTGCGAGTTCGCGCTCGATGGCGAGCATGTCCTCCACCTCCTCGGCCCGGTCGAAGAGCTGGCGGAGCCGCTCCTCCTGGGCGCGGAGGTTGTCGAGTCGCGCGGAGATGTCGAGGTGCTCCTGGGTGACGTCGCTCTCGTCCTCCGCCTGTCTGACCACGGTGCCGAGATCCGCGACGGCCTCGACGAAGCCGTCGAGCTCCTCCGGCGGGATGCGAGCGGTGACGTAGCCCTTGAGCGGGGTGCCGTCGGAGAAGGCGTCACCGGCCTCGTAGCGATAGATGGGGGCGTCGTCGGACGAGACCTGCACCGCGATGACCATGCCGTTGGCGGCGTCGACCGCGTCGCGGACCTGCTCGACCGCAGGCTCCACCTCCTCGACCTGAAGGCGGATCCCGAGGGTCCTGATGACGTAACGTTCGTCGGGCGGGATAGTGGCTGCGTCCGGGCCTGCACCGTCGGGCGGGGGTACCGGGATGCCGATGTCTTCCGTCATGCCACGCTCGGCCATCATGGCGTCCTCTTCGTACATCGGCTCCATGGGAGCGACGTCGGGCATCGCTTCGTCGGTGGTCTCGGTACCGGGGAACGTCGTGCAAGCCGCGAGAGCGACCGCTATCACACCGGCGAGGAGCAGCAAGAAGAGCGCTCCTCCGGTCGCGTGGGTGCGTCTTGAACCTACTGACTCGGGCATCTCGTGCCTCCCATCGTCACGGACGCCGGCTCGATGAAGCACGAACGCCCTCGACACCTACTGTGCGCGGGAGGGCGTTCGGATGGATCGCGGATGATAGTCGAGGAGCTACTCCTGGATCTTCTCCTCAAGCTTCTTCATCTGGGTCGCAGCGTACGCACCGAGTGCGACGCCGATCGCGACGACGGCGAAGAATGCAAGCACCAGCACGTTGAAGATCGATGCAGCGATATTTGCGGTCATCGGGGAGTGGTCACCTCCGTATCACCCACTGGGGTTTACAGGCCGATTCTACCCGCACGCAGGAGCGCAGGCAACAGCCATCGATCTCGGCGCTCCAGACCGCGGACCGCCCGGATGCTGGTCTCTGTTCCGCTGTCAACCGGGTCGCTCACCCGTCATACGTAGGTAAGACGTGCCGCCGTTCCGTGTGGTTCGCGAGCATGCGTATTGCAGGGTGTCCGCCTGCGGTGCAACGGGCCCGATGACGTCACGGAGACCATCGGCTGGGGGGCCGCGTAGGCCGTCTCGCCCTCAATTAGGGATGTAGTGGGTTAAAATCCCACAAAGGTATTGAATTGTGGGATGAAGTGTCATAGAGTGTGACATGCAAGAGACCAGACGTGGGGGCTGAGGGTTCCCGCGAGGAGACCGTGACGAGGCGGGGGAGGGTACGCGACCGATGTTCCTCGGCGATTATCAGCACACGCTGGACGCCAAAGGTCGTGTCTCGCTGCCCGCCAAGTTCCGAGGGGAGATGACGGGCAAGCTCGTCGTCGCCAAGGGGTTCGAGGGATGTCTCTACGTGTACCCGGCGGACAAGTACCGCGAGTTCATCGATCGTCTCATGAGCCGCGACGACTTCAATCCGCAGTACCGCAAGGTCCGCCGCTTCTTCACCTCGGGCGCCGCCGAGACCGAACTCGACTCGGCAGGTCGCGTCAAGTTGCCGCCGGTCCTCATCGATCACGCGGGACTTGGCAAAGAGGTCTCGATCACCGGTAACGGCGATCGCATCGAGATCTGGGACACCGAGAAGTGGGCCGAGTACAACGGCGAGACCGCCGACAACATCGAGCACGACGCCGAGGAGCTCTCTTCGCTCGGCTTGCTGTAAGGCTTTGAGAATGGAATATCGGCACACCCCAGTTTTGCCGGCCGAGGTCACGAAGTACCTATCGTTGCACCCCGGTTCGACTATCGTCGACTGTACCTTAGGCGGGGCAGGACACGCGAAGCGGATAGCAGATTCGATCGCACCCACCGGTACGCTGGTGGGAATCGACCAAGACGACGCAGCATTAGACGCAGCAGCAGCCACACTCCGCCTCGGCCGGCAAATCACCACGATCATCCTCAAGAAGGGGAACTTCGGCGATCTCGACGCCGTGCTCGCCGAGGCGGGCATCGCATATGCCGACGGGTTCCTCTTCGACCTGGGGGTCTCCTCACCGCAACTCGATCAGGCAGAGCGGGGCTTCTCGTATCACGACGATGCTCCGCTCGACATGAGGATGGACCCTGCAGGCGGCGCCATGAGCGCGGCTGACGTGGTGAACACATATTCCGAGTCCGAGCTCGCGCGCATCATCGGCGAGTACGGTGAGGAACGGTGGGCCTCGCGCATCGCAGCATTCATCGTAGCCGCGCGGGGCCGCCGACCGCTCCAGACCACGAGTGACCTCGTCTCGGTCATCAAAGACGCGATACCGGCCTCGGCCAGGAGGAGCGGGCCGCACCCGGCGCGCAGGACCTTCCAGGCGCTGCGGATCGAGGTCAACGGCGAGCTCGAGGTGCTCGAGCGCGGGTTGCGGCAGGCGGTGAGGTGGTTGACCACGGGAGGACGCGTCGTCGTCATCAGCTACCACTCGCTGGAGGACCGACTGGTCAAGAAAGTGTTCGCTGAGCTCGCATCGGGGTGTGAGTGTCCGCCAGGTCTGCCGATGTGCACCTGCGGACGTGAACCGGTAGTCCGGATCGTCACGAAAAGACCTGTCGTTCCGACGACAGAGGAGATCGAGCGCAACCCGCGTTCCCGCAGCGCGAAGCTGCGGGCCGCGGAACGCGTGTAGGGGGAAGGGCACGTGACCGACTGGTACGGAACGAGGAGGTGAGAGGGATGGCGTTGACTGCGCGGGTGAGCCGGGGAGACCGCGAGGTCGGTGCCACCCTCAGAGTCCTCCGTGGCGGGAAGGGCCGCTCCACCCCTCGGCGGCCCACCGCTCGCTCTGCTGAGAAGTGCCGACGCCTGTTCGTGGGCGCCAGCGTGTTCCTGCTGTGTCTGACAGCGATCGGTATGGGTCGCGTGGCATTGACCGTCAAGGCCACCGAGGCCGCGGTCGCCGCGTGCTCGCTCACGGCGGACATCGAAGCCGAGCGCATCGCGATCGAGCAGCTCGAGGCGGACCGAAGCGCCCTCGTCGCGCCTCCGCGGATCCAAGGTCTCGCCGAGAGTTCGATGAAGATGGGTGCCGCAAGCCAGGTCGAC
Source organism: Coriobacteriia bacterium (assembly GCA_007121015.1). Classification (GTDB taxonomy): domain Bacteria; phylum Actinomycetota; class Coriobacteriia; order Anaerosomatales; family SLCP01; genus SLCP01. Next base: position 43,438 of record SKMN01000022.1, on the reverse strand, counting down.
TACCTCGAGCTGGTGGACACGGCGGCGGCTGTAGGCGACGATGGCACCGAGGTCGAGCAGGCAGACCGTTCGGATCGTGCCGAAGCGGTCGCCGGCGTCTTGGCCGGTATCATGCGGATGACCGCGGGCGAGGCGCAGGTACTGCTCGTCGGTGATGCGGGACTCACCTCGTCCCGATGAGACGCACCACGCGACGTGGAGGTGTGCCTGTGGGGAAGCGGACGCACCGGAAGCGCGGCTCCGAGCGTCACCGGTTCGTCCTCGGCGGACTCCTGTTCTTGCTCGTCATCATCATCGTGCGCGTCGGCTATCTGCAGGTGCACATGGCTCCTGCGTTCGCCGAGAAGGCCGAGAACCAGCGTACCCGGGAGCTCGAGCTCGCGCCGAAGCGCGGGTCGATCCTCGACCGGAGCGGAGATCCCCTCGCGGTCTCCATCGAGGCCCGCACCGTATATGCGACCCCGCGACTCGTGGCCGACGCGACGGCGACCGCCGAGGCGCTGTCGAGCGTGCTCGGAGGCGAGGTCGAAGGGTATCGCGAGAGGCTGCAGCGAGATTCCGGCTTCGTCTACATCGGCCGCAAAGTGGACATGGAGCGAGCGGCCGCGCTCGAATCCCTCGGACTCGCCGGCATCGGCATGCTCAAAGACTCGCGGCGGTCGTACCCGTGCGGTGAACTTGCGTCGCAACTCCTCGGCTTCGTGGGCATCGACGACGAGGGGCTCGCCGGCATCGAGAAGCACTACGATCACCTGCTCGCAGGTGAGGCGGGCCACGTGCTTGCCGAGCGTGACCCGTTCGGCAGGGTGTTGCCGGGTGGCGTCGTCCACGCGGAGGAGCCGGTGCACGGTGACGACATCGTGCTCACGATCGACAAAGACATCCAGTACGTCGCCCAGCTCCGCCTGCAGGAGGCAGTTGATACGTGGCAGGCGAAAGCCGCGTCGATCGTCGTGATGGACCCACGGAACGGAGAGATCCTCGCGATCGCCTCGGTACCCGGGTTCAACCCCAACGACTTCGCGGACTCCGACGAGGGATCGCGCCGCAACCGTGGGATCACTGACGTCTACGAACCCGGATCGACCGTGAAGTCCCTCACCGCGGCCGCCGTCATCGATGCTGGTCTGCACGGCCCGGACGATGTCTTCACGTTGCCGCCGACGATCTCGGTCGGCGGGCGCACGATCAAGGAGGCGCACCCGCGGCCTACGGTCGAGTGGACGCTCGGCGAGATAGTGATGAACTCGTCGAACGTCGGGTCGGTCATGCTCGGCCAGGCGTTGGGCCCGGAACTGCTCTACGACTACTTCGCACGTTTCGGTCTCACCGAACGGACCGGCGTTGACTTTCCCGGCGAGGCCCTCGGCTACCTCCCTCCGGTCGACCAGTGGTCGGGTTCGTCCATCGGCAACATCCCATTCGGGCAGGGTCTGTCGATGACCCCGCTGCAACTCGCGCGCGCTCTCTCAGCGATAGCCAACGGAGGGTTCCTTCCGTCACCCCACTTCATCTTAGGGGTGCCCGACCGTGAGGACGTCGAGTTCGTGTGGCCCACGCAGCGGGCGATATCCGAAGAGGCGGCCGCGGAGACACGCGACATCATGGTGGCATCGGTCACCGATGGCACTGGTGGGACGGCTGTCGTTCCCGGCTACGATGTGGCCGGCAAGACGGGTACGGCGCAGAAGGCGCGGACGGACGGTCGCGGTTACGCGCAGGGCGCGTACATCTCGTCGTTCTCCGGGTTCCTTCCCGCGGACGACCCGCAGATCCTCATTGTGGTCACGGTCGACGAACCGCGGGGCGCGATCTACGGCGGCGTTGTCGCCGCGCCGGTCTTCCGCGAGGTCGCGGCGTTCGCCGTAGCGCATCTGAAGATTCCTCCGTCGAGTAGACGGGACACCTCGGTCATCGAAACGGTGACACCCGGACCGGAAGACGAATGAGGCTTAGGCGAGCGTGATAGAATCGACCGTCCGACCATGGCAGGGCAGTAGTGACGACACACGACATCAACGATCTTTTCGCAGGTGTGGAAGGCGCGTCCGTCGCCCCGAACACCACCATAACAGGCATCGCATACCGGTCCGGCCGCGTCCGCCCTGGTGATGCGTTCTTCTGCATTCCCGGATTCGCCGCTGACGGTCACGATTTCGCATCAGAGGCCGTGGAGCGCGGCGCTCGGGCGCTCGTGGTGCAGCGTCGCCTACAGGGCCTCGCGGACGTTCCGCAGGTGGTGGTCACCGACACGCGGGCCGCACTCGCCGAGGCGGCCGCGGTGTTCTACGGACATCCGAGTCGCGATGTGAGGGTTGCGGGGATCACCGGCACCAACGGCAAGACGACCACGACGTACCTTCTCGACAGCATCGCGCGTGCGGCGGGAAGTCGCACCGGACTCATCGGCACCGTCGAGACACGCATCGGCGATGAGCGTCTGTCCGCCGGACGCACCACGCCGGAGTCCGCAGACCTTCAGGAGGTCCTCGCGCGCATGCGGGATGCCGGTCTCGACATCGCCTCGATGGAGGTCTCGTCGCACGCCATCGACCTGCGACGCGTGAACGCCCTGCACTTCGCTGTCGCAGCCTTCACGAACCTCACACAGGACCATCTCGACTACCATCACACGGTCGAGGAGTATTTCGCCGTGAAACGCCGCCTGTTCACCGATCTCGATGTCAGGGTACGCGTCATCAACGTCGATGACGCGTACGGTGCCGGGATGGCACTCGATCTCCCGGGCGTGCTGACCGTTGGACGGGCGGACGACGCCGAGGTACGCGCGATCGGCGAGGTGCTCTATGCCGATAGGGCCACGTTCACGCTCGCGACACCAGCAGGTTCGGTCCCGGTGGAGCTGCCGCTCGCTGCGGAGTACAACGTGAGCAACGCGCTCGTAGCCGTGGGATGCGCTCTCGCACTCGATGTCCCGCTCGACCGCATCGCCGAGGGGCTTGCAGGCGCACCGCAGGTGCCCGGAAGACTCGAACGGGTCGAGTGCGGACAGTCGTTCTCAGTCTTCGTCGATTACGCTCACACGCCCGACAGTCTCGAGAAGGCTATCTCCGCGGTACACGACGTGACCCCCGGCCGGGTCATCGTGGTCTTTGGGTGCGGCGGGGACCGCGATCCCGAGAAGCGCCCGCTCATGGGAGCGGCCGCGGGCAGGGCCGCGGACCTGTCCATCCTCACGAGCGACAACTCGCGCTCGGAGGACCCGGTGGGCATCATCTTGCAGATCGAAGACGGCATCAGGGAGTTCGACGCAGCCTACGAGATCGAGGTCGACCGCCGGGCGGCGATCGCGCGCGCCTTCGAACAGGCCGTGCCCGGCGATGCGGTTCTCATCGCCGGGAAGGGCCACGAAGACTACCAGATCTTCGCGGATCGCACCATACACTTCGACGACCGCGAGGTCGCTCGAGAGGAGCTGGATCGCTGGTGCTGACGCTGTCGGTGGAGGCGCTTGCGCAGGCGGTAGGCGGCCATGTCGTGACGGGCGCCGGTGACGTCATGGTCAATGGTGTCGCGATCGACTCACGCGCTGTCGAACCAGGTGCTGCGTTCTTTGCCTTCACCGGCGACCGCGTCGATGGTCACGCGTTCTGCCTCGAGGCTCTGGGAGCGGGTGCCCGGGCACTTGTCGTGACGCGTCCGCCGGAGGAGCTCACGAGCATCATCGAGTCGGCGAGCGCGCGCCGGGCTGCGGTGATCCAGGTAGACGATGCGACGCGCGCCCTGCAGCGGCTCGCGGAGTCTCACCGCTCGCGTCTCTTCTGTCCGGTGGTAGGCGTGACGGGCTCAGCAGGCAAGACGACGACGAAGGAGTTCTTGGTGTCGGTCCTCGGCACGAGGGACAAGGTGGTCGCCACCAAGGGCAATCGGAACAACGAGATCGGCGTCCCGCTCACTATCCTCGACGCGGGCGCCGATACCGATGTGCTCGTCGTCGAGATGGCCATGCGCGGGCCTAGGCAGATCGCCGAGCTCGCAGCGATAGCTCGACCTACTGTGGGGCTCGTGACCAACGTCGGCGTCAGCCACATCGAGCTTCTCGGGTCCCAGGAGGCCATCGCTTCGGCCAAGGCCGAGCTGGTCGACGCTATCCCCGAGCAGGGCACCGTCTTCCTCAACGGCGACGACGCCTACACCGACGTCATCGCCGAGCGCGCGCACGCGCCCGTGGTCCGCTACGGTCTGTCGGAGACATGTGAGGTCCGTGCCGACGACGTCACGGTGGACGCTGATAGTCGCGCACACTTCACACTCGTCCTGCCGGGCGAGCGGGTCCGGGTCAGCCTTGGTGTCCCGGGGCGCCACAACGTCTACAACGCGCTCGCGACGGCGGCCGTAGCTGCCAACCTCGGCATCGATAACGCAGCGATCGCGCGCGGCCTCGCGACCGCGAGCGCGGGTGAGATGCGTATGCAGTCGTTCACGAGCGCGGTGGGCGTGCACGTCATCAACGATGCTTACAACGCCAGTCCCACGTCGATGCGCGCAGCCGTCGATACCCTTGCCGAGATGGAGTCCGCACGCCGCTCGATAGCCGTGCTCGGCGACATGGCCGAACTCGGCTCGCTCACGGAGCTCGCTCACTTCCAGCTGGGCGAACACGTCGCGCGTGCGGGCATCTCGGTGCTCGTCACCGTGGGCGAGCGTGCGAAGCGCATCGCCGATGGAGCCCGGGCCGAGGGGATGGATACTTCCGCGGTCCGCCCGTGCGCCACCGTCGAAGAGGCGAGCGGGGTACTCGATGATCTACTCGAGCCGGGTGACGTCGTCCTCGTGAAGGCGTCGCGCGTGATGGGTCTGGAGCACGTGGTCGAAGGGATCGTGGAGCCGCGTGTTTAGACTGGCCGAGTACCCGTCATATCAGGTATTCCTTGGCGTGGTGATAGCTCTGGTAGTCGCGGGCGTGCTGTTCCCGCTGTGGATCCGGCTCCTGAAGTTCCGCAACATCGGCCAGCAGATACGTGCCGACGGCCCGCAGGGCCATCTCGTTAAACAGGGCACGCCGACGATGGGAGGCGTCCTTATCCTACTCGTGGTCGCCGGGGTTTACGTGTTCCTCGGCGAGTTCGGGCGCCTGAGCCTGTTGGCGCTCGCGACGACGGCGGCATGCGGGCTGATCGGTTTCGTCGATGACTGGGCGAAAGTCGTCCGGGAACGATCGCTCGGCCTGACGCCGCGTGCGAAGATCGCCGGTCAGGCGCTCGTGGCGCTGAGCTTCGGCCTACTCGCGGTCAACTGGGGTAGTCTATCGACGGTCGTCACACTCCCGTTGACCGATATCAGCGTGGACCTCGGCTCGCCGAACCACATCTTCACCATCGGCGAGTACGGGATCGTCGTGCCCTGGCTCTACGTCGGACTCGTGTTCATCATAATCACGGGCACTTCGAACGCCGTGAACCTCACCGATGGTCTCGACGGACTCGCCGCAGGCACGGTGACGATAGTCATGCTCTCCTACGCGGGCATAGCGTTTCGGCAGGACCGTCTCGAAGTAGCCCTGCTGGCCGCCGCGATCGCTGGCGCGTGTATCGGGTTCCTTTGGTACAACTCCTACCCGGCCGACATCTTCATGGGGGATACGGGCTCTCTGGGCCTCGGAGCAGCGATCGCAACGATCGCGATCATCACCAAGACGGAGCTCTTGCTCGTACTCATCGGGGGCATCTACGTCGCCGAGACGCTGTCCGTGATTCTCCAGGTCACCGGCTTCAAGCTCACGGGCAGGCGCATCTTCCGGATGGCACCGCTCCACCACCACTTCGAGATGAAGGGGTGGTCCGAGACGAAGATCATGGTCCGGTTCTGGATCGTGACGGGGATCGCGGCCGGTGCAGGGTTCGCGATCTACTTCGTGGAATCGGTGAGGAGGTAGCGTGATTGCCGCCACGACACGTATCCTCGTCGTCGGCCTCGGAGCGTCGGGCGAGGCGTGTGCCCGCTACTGCCTGGAGGCGCACGACCTCGGTGCCGAGGTGACGGTCGTCGATGCCGACGACTCCTCCTCGCTGCGTACACGGGCCGAGGAGCTGCGCGCGCTCGGTGCGACGGTACTCCTCGGCGCCGATGACGTGGCCGGAGATTTCGACCTGGCCGTCATGAGTCCGGGCGTCCCTCCGTCGGCGCCGCTGTTCGCAGCGGCACGCAGGGCTGCGCTGGAGACCGTCTCGGAGATCGAGTTCGCGTACCGCCGCTCGGTCGCCCCATGGATAGCGGTCACGGGTACCAACGGCAAGACGACCGTGACGAGCCTCATCGGACACCTGCTGGCAGGTGCCGGGATGCCGGCCCGTGTCGTTGGCAACATCGGAGATCCCGCGATCGCCGCTGTGGCCGACTCCGGGCCCGCCGGCGTTCTCGTGGCCGAGCTCTCCTCGTTCCAGCTCGCCCTCACCGATACGTTTCATCCACGGGTCGCGGTGCTTCTCAATATCACCCCCGACCACCTTGACTGGCACGGAGACATGGCAACGTACGCCGCGGACAAGGCGAGGATCTTCGCCCGGCTGGACGCAGACGACACCGCAGTGATATGCATCGACGACGCGGGTTCGGCTGCGTACGTCGCGCCGGTGGCCACTAGTGGCGCCCGCGTCGTGCCGGTGAGTCATGCGACGGTCCCGGAGGGAGGTGCCGGCGTGGACGCGGAGGGGACGATCGTCGCACCCGGGGCGAGCGGACCGGTCCGGCTCCTACACCGCGACGAGTTGCCGATGAAGGGATCCCACAACCTCGGCAACGCATGCGCCGCTGCCGCGGCAGCTCTTGCGTTCGGCGCGGCCCCGGAAGCAGTGCGTGTCGGATTGCAGACGTTCCAGCCCCTCGAGCACCGACTGGAGCCGGTCGGCGTGCTCGGCGGTGTCGAGTACTACAACGATTCGAAGGCGACGAACCCCGATGCGGCGATGAAGGCGCTCGCGGCGTTCGAAGACGTTCCCTTGGTCGCGCTGCTTGGAGGTCGTAACAAAGGCTTCTCCTTCGACGAACTCGCGCACGTCGTGAAGGAGCGCGCGGTGACCCCGGTCGTGTTCGGTGAGGCCGCTTCGGAGATAGAGGACGCGCTCGCGCGCGCGGGGGTCGCCTCCAAGCGAGCGAGCGGTCTTCTGGAGGCCGTCAGCACTGCTGCGATGGTGGCCGAACCGGGCAGCGTGGTCGTCTTGTCGCCCGCGTGCGCATCCTTCGACGAGTTCGGTTCGTATGCCGAGCGTGGTCGCGCGTTCAAGGACGCGGTAACGTCACGAACGGGAGAGGACGCATGAGGTGAGCGGCCGAGCCACATACGCGGGCGGGCCGGGTGCACGCTACCTCCTCATGTTCGCGACCCTGTTCCTCGTCGCGGGCGGTCTGCTGATGGTGTATTCGGCCTCCTCGGCGGCGGACGTCGTTCGCCTGGGGGACGGTGCATACCATCTGAAACGCCAGGCTGCAGGCGTTGGGGTGGGGCTGGTCATCATGCTCGTGGCGATGGCGCTCGACTACCGCAGGGTGCGGTGGATCGGTCCTGCGCTGTGGGCCGGTTCGATCGTGGGTCTCGGCGCGGTGCTCGTGCTCGGCGTGGGGAAGTGGGGCGCCACTCGCTGGATAGCGCTCGGTCCGGTGACGGTACAGCCCTCAGAGTTCGCGAAGATCGGGTGTGTGCTCGTGACAGCGCTGCTCGTACAGCAGTATCGCAGCGGGAGGATCGACGGAGAGCGCTTCTGGGTGCGCGTGGCCGGGGCTGTGGGGCTTGCTGCCGCCCTCATCATGCTCCAGCCGGACATGGGTACCACGATCTCGCTCGTCGGCGCTGTGTTCCTCGTCCTGCTCATCGGTGGCATGAACCTCAAGGTGCTGGGAGCCGTGGCGATCGGCGGGGTCTCCTCGTTCGCCGCGCTTATCGCCATCGCACCGTACCGGGCGGCTCGCATCACCGCGTTCGTCGATCCATGGGCTGACCCGCTGGGCTCAGGTTACCAGTCGATCCAGGCCATGTACGCGTTCGGCTCGGGCGGGATAGACGGCGTGGGGTTGGGGCTGTCGCGACAGAAGTTTTTCTACCTTCCCGCAGCGCACACCGACTTCATCTTCGCTATCATCGGGGAAGAACTCGGCCTGATCGGCTCGCTGTCGGTGCTGCTCGCCTTTGGCGCGATCGCGTACGCGGGCATACGGATAGCGCTCGGGTCGCGTGACGCGTACGGACGACTGTTGGCAGGCGGTCTCACGTCGATGATCGTGCTGCAGGCGGTGATGAACATGGCCGCCGTCACCGGGCTGATGCCGGTCACGGGCATCACGATGCCGCTCGTGAGCTACGGTGGTTCTTCGATGACCCTGACGCTGTTGTGCATCGGCATGATACTGTCCGTATCGACATACGGGGCCCGTGTACGCACGAGCCGTGTGAGCGAGGAGAAAGAACGTGCGAATCGTGTTGAGCGGCGGGGGGACCGCCGGTCACATCTATCCGGCATTGACGGTGGCCGATCGTCTACGCGACGACGGGCATGAGGTCCACTTCGTCGGAACGGCGACCGGCCCCGAGGCCCGTCTCGCACGCGAGGCGGGTCTGATGTTCCATGTCCTTCCCGCGCGCGGCTTCGACAGGTCGCGCCCGCTCTCGCTTCTTGGCGCGGTCGCGGTCCTGGCCGTCTCGACGATCAGGGCGACCGTGCTCCTCGGCCGCCTGCGTCCCTCGGCAGTCGCTGGGTTCGGCGGATATGTGTCGATCCCCGTCGGGCTCGCCGCGGTCGCGCGGCGCGTGCCTATCGTCTTGCACGAGCAGAACTCCGTCGTAGGCATGGCGAACCGACTGCTTGCCCGGTGGGCGTGCGCCATCGCGGTCACGTATCCCGACTCGGTCCCTGCGGTCAGGAAGGGTGTGACCGCCGAGGTGACGGGTAACCCGGTGAGAGAGGGGTTCGTCGAGGCCGACCGCACAAGCGCGAGGGCGGCACTCGCTGTGGGGGAGAGCGACGTACTCGTTCTCGCGTTCGGCGGGAGCAGGGGCGCGCGTCACCTCAACGAGGCGATGGTGGACGCGCGACCGCTGCTGCTGGATCGCCCTGAGGTACACGTCGTCCACGTCGCCGGTCCGACGGAGGTCGATGACGTGCGGGCCCGCATCGACGCGGGCGACACGAGTGCCGATGACGAGTCGCGCTACCGGGTGTTCGACTACCTCGAGGACATGGGCTCGGCGCTCGCAGCGGCCGATGTCGTCATCGCGCGCGCAGGCGCAACCTCGATCGCCGAGATCACCGCGATAGGACGGGCCGCGGTCCTCGTGCCGTACCCGTATGCGACCGACGACCACCAGACGCTCAATGCCCGGGACGTCGAGGCGGCCGGCGGCGCTACCGTCGTCGCCGACAGCGATCTCGATACGCCTCGTTTCGCCGAGGCGGTGCTACATCTCGTCGACGAGGGCCCCGCCCGCGAGGAGATGGCCGTCGCATCGAAGTCCCTCGGCAGACCTGACGCCGCACGCAGGCTGACCGCCGTATTGCTCTCGTGCGCCCACCAGCGCAGGACGAGGACCGCGCGATGAGCGCCGGGGTGTACGCGCACTTCATCGGTGTGGGCGGCGCGGGGATGAGCGCGCTCGCACGTGTGCTGCACGAGCGCGGCGTTGCCGTGACGGGCTCGGACCTCAAAGAGTCCCGCTACACGACGGCGCTGCAGGACATGGGGATCCCGGTGGCGATCGGGCACGACGCGGCGAACCTCGGCATGCCCGAGGTCGTCGTGGTGTCCTCGGCCATCCCGGAGTCGAACCCGGAGCTCGTCGAGGCGCGCCAGCGCGAGATCGAGGTGTGGCCGAGGGCGCGGATGCTCGCGCACCTCGCGGATGGCCGCACGACCGTCGCCGTGGCGGGCACGCACGGCAAGACGACGACCAGTTCGATGGTTGCGACGATGCTCGCCGGCATGGGACTCGACCCGACCTTCCTCATCGGCGGGGAGGTGTGCGCGTACGGCACCAACGCAGCGAGCGGCACGGGCTCGCACTACGTGGTCGAGGCCGACGAATCGGACGGCTCGTTCGTCTACCTCGACCCGCACGTCTCGGTGGTGACCAACATCGAGGCCGACCATCTCGATCACTACGGGACGCTCGCCGCCGTCGAGGAGACGTTCGAGCGCTTCGTCGCCAAGACGGCGGCAGGCGGTGTGGCGGTGGTGTGCGCAGAAGACGTGCGCGCGACGGAGATACTCGCCCGGACCGGCGTGCGCACGGTGACGTACGGGCGCGTCGAGGGGGCCGACGTGCGGTGTGACTCCCTGGTCCCTGCTGGCCGAGGACACCGCTTCGGCGTGTCGTTCCCGGACGGCTCGACGGTCCAGACCGGTGTGACGGTGCCCGGAGACCACAACGTGCTCAACGCGACGGCGGCGCTCACCGTCGCTCACGTACTCGACCTCGACGTCACCGCAGCCGCTGACGCGCTCGCTGGCTTCGCAGGCGTGAAGCGCCGGTTCGACGTCATCGGCACCGCCGGCGGCGTGACCGTCGTCGACGACTACGCGCACCATCCCACCGAGGTGAAGGCGACGCTCGCAGCTGCCCGTGCTCTCGACTACCGCCGTGTCTGGGCGGTGTTCCAGCCCCACCGTTACTCGCGCACCGAGGCGTTCGGCGAGGAGTTCGGGCGCTCGTTCGGCGACGCCGACGGTGTCGTACTCATGGGCGTCTATAGCGCGGGCGAGACCCCCATCCCCGGTGTGACCGGCAAGACGGTCGTGGACACGTTGCTCGCACACGACGGGCGCCGCAAGGTCGCGTACCTGCCGCATCGGCCCGAGGTCGTCCCGTACCTTGCGTCCAACGTTCGTGAGGGCGATCTGGTCCTGACACTCGGCGCCGGCGACGTCACCGCTCTCGGCCCGGAGATCCTGCAGGCGATCGGCGATGCGGGAGTGCGCCGGTGTCGGTGACGCGCGCATACGACACGCTCCGCGACACCGTTTCCGGTCCGGTCCGGCGCCGGGAATCCCTCGCGCGGCACACGACGTATCGCATCGGCGGACCGGCGACGCTGTACGTGGAGTGCGACACGCTCTCAGACGTCGCTCGCACGATCGAGACCCTGGCCGAGGAGCGCATCGAGTGGGTCGTCCTCGGCAAGGGCAGCAACGTGCTTGTCGCTGATGGGGGATACGACGGTGCGGTGATCGTGCTCGGTCGCGACTTCAAGCGTCACGGGGTCGACGGGGAAACGCTGAGGGCCGGAGCGGGAGTGATACTCGCCGCGGCGCTGCGCGACACGTACTCGCGAGGGTTGACCGGACTGGAGTTCGCGGCCGGCATCCCGGGCACCGTTGGCGGGGCGCTCGCCATGAACGCCGGGTCACGCGACGAGTGGATCGGGTCGCGCGTGGAGACCATCACGCTTTGGGTGCCGGGTGCCGGGCTGACCGTCGTTCACGGGCACGAGGTGGAGTGGGGGTATCGCGAGAGTGACATCGCGCAGCGAGGGTTGGCCCTCGAGTGCACCTTGAGGCTTGCCGAGGACGACGTCGAACGCGTGAGGCGCACGATCGACACGCGGCTGAGGATGCGTAGGACGTCGCAGCCGGTAGGGACGGCGAACGCGGGCAGCGTGTTCAAGAATCCCCCAGGTGACTCCGCCGCGCGGCTCATCGAGGCGTGCGGACTGAAAGGTATGCGGAAGGGCGGCGCAGAGGTGTCACGCGTGCACTCGAACTTCATCGTGAACACGGGCGGGGCGACCGCCGCCGACGTGCTCGGACTCGTCGAGGACGTGCGGGAGGCGGTGATGGGCAGATATGGCGTCAGGCTCGAGCCGGAGATCCGGCTCCTCGGGACGGGATAGCCGCAAGCGTGTCGTGATCTCGCCGCAACGCGTACGCGACGGAGGCAGACCGGTCGGGCGCGGGAGCGCGGATCCGAAGTCGTCGACCAAAACCGGGGCGGCCACACAGCGCCCCGATCGCGGAACGCGTACGCGTCGCCCCGCGGACCCGAAGCGCATCGCGAGGGAGCGGCGTCTTGCTCAGCAGCGCAGGCTGGCCATACTCCGGTCGTTCGGGGCGCTCGCGCTACTCGTGGTCATCGTCCTTGCTGCGCGGACGGTCTACCTCTCGGACGTGCTCGCCGTCGAGAGGGTGGTCGTGACAGGCGCCACCCACCTGGCGGAGGCCGAGGTACGCGAGTTCGCGGCAGTACCCACAGATGCCACGCTCCTTCGGTTCCCTGCGGACGAGGTCGAGGAGCGTCTGCTCGCGCACCCGTGGATCGCTGATGTGAGGATCTCCCGTGAGGTACCCGATGGGATGATCATAGCGATCGAGGAGCGGGTGCCCGCCGCGCTCGTGGATGTAGGCGGGGCCGAGCTGTGGGTCGTCGATGGTGAGGGTCGCGTCCTCGAATCACGGACACCCGCACCCGAGGACTCATTCATCGTGATCCGCGACCTTCCTGAATTCGAGCCGGTCGTGGGGGAGGTCGTCGAAAACGAGGTACTCGAGAACGTCCTCGCGATACTCGACGACATCAGCGAGGCGCTCGCCTCGTCCACTCGCGCCGTGTCGGCACCGTCTGTCGACTTGACCGCGCTCATCACGACCGACGACGTCGAGATCCTCTTCGGGTCAGCCGAGGACATCGAACGCAAGGACGTGGTCGCTCGCACCATCCTGGTCGAGCAGGCTGGGAGGGTCGTCCACATCAACGTGCGCACACCCGACAGACCGACGTGGCGGGGCATCGATACCGACGACTGACCCTCACCCACCACAGCGCAGCACGGATCGAAGATTTCTTCCAAACTGAGGGTTGCACTCACCATAAGGTTTATGCGAAGATTGAGCGTTCAATTCCAAGAGTAAGTGTAAAGTTGAGGTTTAGGGTGTAGCGCCTCAGGCACCGACCCGGGAGGGGAGACATGCTCGAGACCGGAGCGAACTACCTTGCAGTCATCAAGGTCGTCGGCATCGGCGGCGGCGGCACCAACGCGGTGAACCGTATGGTCGAGGCAGGCGTCAAAGGCGTCGAGTTCATCGCGGTGAACACCGATGCACAGGCTCTCCTGATGTCTGACGCGGACTACAAAGTGCACATCGGCGTCGGCCTCACGAAGGGCCTGGGCGCTGGGGCTGACCCCGACGTCGGGCTCCAAGCGGCCGAAGAGAACAGGGGCGAGCTCAAAGAAGCGCTCCAAGGCGCCGACATGGTGTTCATCACCGCCGGCGAAGGCGGCGGCACCGGGACGGGCGCCGCGCCGATCATCGCTGAGATCGCAAAAGAGGAGATCGGTGCGCTGACCGTAGGTGTCGTGACGCGTCCGTTCGCGTTCGAGGGCCGCAAACGTGCACTCCAGGCCGAGGACGGCATCAAGCGTCTCCGCGAGTCGGTCGACACGCTCATCGTGATCCCGAACGACCGCCTGCTGCAGGTGGCGGAGAAGAAGACATCGATCCTCGATGCGTTCCGGATCGCCGACGACATCCTCCGCCAGGGAACCCAGGGCATCACCGACCTCATCACCGTGCCGGGGCTGATCAACCTGGACTTCGCCGACGTGCGTACCATCATGGCGGATGCCGGTTCAGCGCTCATGGGTATCGGTCTTGCCGCCGGCGACAATCGCGCTCACGATGCGGCGAAGGCAGCGATCTCGAGCCCGCTGCTCGAGTCGAGCATCGAGGGCGCGCACGGCGTGCTTCTCTCTATCGCCGGCGGATCCGATCTCGGGCTCTTCGAGGTGAACGAGGCCGCCGAGGTGGTCGCAGCTGCAGGGCACCCCGACGCGAACATCATCTTCGGCGCTGTGATTGACGACTCGATGATGGACCAGATCCGGGTCACGGTCATCGCTACCGGTTTCGAGGGGCGGCGTCGGAAGCAGGAGTCCATGGAGTTCGAGGGTGCCGAAGACGAGGGGCCTGGGCTCCCCACGTTCGAGCCGATCGCCGAGGAGGAGCTCGACATCCCCGCGTTCCTCAAGAAGCGCTCGTTCTAAAAGGTATCGACGGAAGCGACGTTTCGGTGTGGGCCCGGGAGTCACGGCGGTAGACCCCGTGGCCTCCGGGCCCCGTCACGGGACTGATAAGACGAAGGCCCGCCGGTCACGACCGGCGGGCCTTCGTGCGTCGTTCGGGTCGAACATTCCGTCAGGGCTGCTCGTCGTCGGAGTGCGGGCCGGACGGTGTCTCGGGTGCGGCAGGCGGCGCCGGAGGTGGCGGAGGCGCGGGCGGCGCAGGTGCGGCAGGCGGTGGCGGTGGGGCCGAGTATGGTGCAGGCTGCGCTGCGACAGAAGCGGCTGCGGGCGGACCGGGCAGCCCGTACGCTCGAGCAGCGTACTGTCCAAAGATGTGGGCCCCCATCAGCGACCCTACGAACCCTATCGCTCCGGACAGGAACACCGACGCGATCCATCCGAGCACCGGGATGAAGACCAGTACCCCGCCGATCGTACCGCCGATGATGCTGCTGACGATGGCGATGACGAGATACATGACCCACGCGGTGAAGTAACCCGCGTTCGAGGAGAGACGTGCGCGTATCTCGGAGAACGCGAAGAGCGCCGCGAACTCCTCGTATAGCGCGTAGTTGACGAGCGCGGCGAACACGAGGATCGACACGGCTATCGCGTAGACGACCGCGACCATGAACACGAGACACATGGTGCCTGCACCTAGAGCGCCCGCCACATCCGATCCCGTGCCGCCATCGATGGCGTTCGCGAGGATCGCCGGCGCCACGCCGATAGCGAACAGCAGGAGAGCGGGCAGCTGGTAGATGAGCACTGCGATCGTGGCGAGCACTCCACGGACCCAGTAGCGGCCGAACATGTTCCACTCCGGCAACGGGGTCTCGCGCCCGTGGGCGACGTTGCGTGTGTAATCGAGGTAGTAGCCGAACAGGGCGAAACCGGTGAACGGTATGACGGCCCACACTCCTCCGAGCGCAGCCTTCGCGAGCCATGCGTCGTCTCTGAACGGCGCGCCCAATCCTCTGCCGATATCCATCGATCCCCTCCCTCGATGATGCGCCGGCTATGCGGTGCGGGATGTCGGTCACCATACACGGTACCATTGCACTCGATGAAAAGTGAGCGCGACACACATCCGGACGCGAACCGCCCTCGTCTTTGCCGGCGCGAGGTGGACGACGTCGTCGTCCACACGGACGAGGCCTTGCACGCCGATCACGGCATCGTCGTTGCTTTCTCAGAGCGCACGGGCGGGGTGAGCGCAGCCCCGTATGCGAGCCTCAACCTCGCCAGCCACGTCGGAGATGAGCCGGCGGCGGTCGACGCCAATCGTGGACGGCTGCTCGCCTCCCTCGGCATCGCGCCACTCCGTGACCGCCTCGTGACCGCAGAACAGGTGCACGGTGACCGTATCGCGGTGGTAGGGATCGGCGACGCAGGCTCTGGCGCTCGCGCATCCGCCGGCGCGCCGCCCGTGCCGGGTACCGACGCGCTCGTCACCTCCCGGTCAGGTATCCCGCTCCTCATGTGCTATGCGGATTGTGTCCCGGTCGTACTCGTGGCGCTCAGCCCCGTCACGGCCGTCGCCGTCGTGCATGCGGGATGGCGCGGGGCACTCGCCTCACTGCCAGGATCGGCTGCGGTCGCGCTCTCCGAGGACGCCGGTTGCGACCCATCCGGACTGCTTGCATACGTGGGCCCACATATCGGAGAGTGTTGCTACGAGGTCGATGAAGCATTGGTGTCGCATTTCGGAAACAAGTTTGATACCATCGGCGCGGTTCACGGGCGGCTCGATCTGGCCGCCGCCGTTCGTGAGAGTCTGGCCGCCGCTGGCGTGAGACGCTCGCGCGTGGCGGAGCTCGGAGAGTGTACGCGGGACCATACGGACCGATACTTCTCGTACCGTGCGGCACCGAAGACCGGTAGGCATGGTGCGCTCGCTGCGATCACAGAGGGCGAGTAGATGTTTAACCGCCTCGTGCGGCCGAATACAACACAGCGAGGTACGCGCCGTCGCACGTTCGCCGGTGCCGTCGCGCTCGCGTCCGTTGTCGTAGTGGCAGCGACCACGATGAGTGCCGGTTGCGCCGACAATGCTGCCGCCGAGAACGAGATCGTGGTCACCGGCTCGACGACCATGTTGCCCATCGCCGAGATCGCCGGCGAGATGTTCCACGACCGCTACCCGGACAAGAAGGTGCTCGTGTCGGGGCTGGGGTCTTCGGCGGGTATCGAGACCGTAGCGGCGGGGTCGTCGGACATCGGCACGTCGTCGCGCGAACTCAAGCCGGCAGAGGAGCAACTCGGACTCCACGACACGCCCATCGCCTTCGATGCCATCGCGGTGATCGTCCATCCCGACAACCCCATCGGCGAGATGACGACCGACGAGGTCAGAGCCATCTTCTCCGGCGAGATCGAGAACTGGTCCGAGCTGGGGGGCCGTGACCGGGAGATCGGGCTCGTCAACCGCGATGAGGCTTCCGGCACCCGGGAGGCCTTCCGGAACATCGTGATGGGAGACATCCCCTTCGACCGGACGGCTGCGGTCCTGCCGGGGACCGGGCAGGTGCGATCGGTGGTGTCGAACGCACCGGGAGCGATCGGCTACATCTCGCTGGGCTTCGTGAACGACGAGGTGAAAGCGGTCACGATCGACGGCGTGATGCCAACGGCCGAGGCGGTCGTCACCGGGGAATACCCCGTCCAGCGGCTCCTACACTTCTTCACCGCCGGACCACCAACGGGCCTCGCCAAAGAATACATCGACTTCGTCCTCTCGACCGCAGTGCAAGACACCATCATCCAGGAAGCCGGCTTCACCCCGATCACCGGGGGTGAACGCTAGTGGCCGAGGCCCCCGGAGCTCAGGCGGGGTCGGGCACGCTGCAGCTCGTCTCCCGGCGTACGCACCTGAAAGAACTCGCGCTCAAGAACCTCTTCCTGCTCTGCGCAGGGGTGGCGGTCGCGGGTGTGGTGCTCATCTTCGCGTTCGTCGGGGTGCGGGGGTGGCCGATCTTCGCCGAAGTGGGCCCGTGGGCCTTCCTCGCAGGCCGCGAGTGGAACCCCACCGCCGGCCTCTACGGCATCCTGCCGCTCATCTACGGCTCGGTCGTGGTCATGCTCGGCGCGCTCGTCATCGGTACACCGCTCGCGGTCGGGACCGCCATCTTCCTCTCCGAGATCGCCACGCCACGCGTGCGCTCCATCGTGCGTCCCGCCGTCGAGTTGCTCGCCGGCATCCCATCGGTCATCTACGGTTTCTTCGGACTCATCATCTTGCGACCCATCGTGGCTGACGTGACCGGCGGCCTCGGGTTCGGCGCGGTCACCGCATGGCTCATCCTCGCTATCATGATCGTCCCTACGATCGCTGCGATCTCCGAGGACGCGCTGCGCTCCATCCCGCCCGGCATCCGCGAGGCGAGCTACGCGATGGGCGCCACCCAGTGGCAGACGATCTACAAGGTGCTCGTCCCGGCCGCCAAGATCGGCATCATCGACGCGATCATCCTGGGTATGGGCCGTGCGATTGGCGAGACCATGGCGGTGCTGATGGTCGTGGGCAACGCACCGGTGTTCCCCGAGTCGGTATCGGAGCCCATCGCCACGCTCACCACGCAGATCGTCATGGACATGCCGTACGCGGCCGGCGAACATCGCACCGCACTCTTCGGCATGGGGATCATCCTCTTCTTGGTGTCGATGGGGCTCGTCGCCCTCGTGCGCCTCATGTCCCGTTTCCAGACCGCGATGGAGTCGGGCCGATGAGCAAACGAGTCACCAACGCCATCGCGCTCGGACTGCTGTGGACAGCTGCCGTCATCACGGTGGCCGTGCTCGGTACGGTCATCGGATACGTCGTCATCAACGGCATCGGCGAGCTCTCGCCGCGGTTCATCTTCACGTGGCCGGAAGGCGTGGCCGCTGAGGGCGGCGTGTGGCCGACGATCGTATCGACGTTGTACGTGACGGCGCTCGCGATGGTCATCATCACCCCCATCGCCATCCTGGCCGCTGTCTATCTCGCCGAGTACGCCGTGCAGGGCAGGCTCGTCGGCATCATCCGCTTCGCGGCCGACTCACTTGCGAGCGTGCCCTCGATCGTCATGGGTCTCTTCGGCCTGGCGCTCTTCGTGGAGGCGGCAGGCATCGGCTTCTCGATGCTCTCGGCGGCTCTTGCACTCTCCTTCCTCATGCTGCCGATCGTCATGCGTACGACCGAGGAAGCCATCCGCGCGGTTCCCAAGTACATCCGCTGGGGCTCGTACGGACTCGGCGCGACGAAGTGGCAGACCGTGAGCCGTATCGTGCTCCCAGCTGCGATGCCGCGGATCATCACCGGGATCATACTTTCGACCGGTCGGGCGGTAGGCGAGACGGCCGTCGTCATCTACACGATGGGCCAGGCAATCAACCTGCCGGTAAGTCCGCTCGACTCCGGCCGGCCGATGACGGTGCACCTCTACCTGCTCGCGATGGAGGGCATCAACCTGCCCGCGGCGTACGGCACGGCGCTCCTGCTCATGATCCTCATCCTCGCGTTCAACCTCGGTGCGCGGTTCTTCCTGCGCCGGAACCGGAAGGTGTAGACGATGGCACTCCGTACGACTCCGATCGCCGACAACGCGCCCAACAAGATCACCGTGAAGGAGCTCGACTTCTTCTACGGCGACTTCCATGCGCTCACCGACATCACCGTCGACATCAAAGAGAAGGCCGTCACCGCGTTCATCGGCCCGTCAGGGTGCGGCAAGTCGACGTTCCTGCGCTGCTTCAACCGGATGAACGACCTCATCCCGAGCGCACGGGCCGAGGGGCTCGTCTCCCTCGATGGCCAGGACATCTACGAGACCGGCGTCGACCCGGTCGACCTGCGCCGGCGCATCGGCATGATCTTCCAGCAGCCCAACCCGTTCCCGATGTCGATCTACGACAACGTCGCGTTCGGGCCACGGCTGCAGGGCGTGAGCAAGAAGGCCGCTCTCGACGAGGTCGTCCAGACCTCGCTGGAGCGGGCGAACCTCTGGAAAGAGGTCAAGGACATCCTCGGCAGGGGAGGGCTCACGCTCTCCGGCGGTCAGCAGCAGCGCCTCTGCATCGCGCGCGTGCTCGCGGTCGAACCCGAGGTCATGCTCATGGACGAGCCGTGCTCGGCGATCGATCCGACCTCGGTCCAGAAGATCGAGGACCTCATGGCCGAGCTGAAAGACCGCATCACCATCATCATCGTCACGCACAACATGCAGCAGGCGGCCCGCGTGAGCGACTTCACCGCGTTCTTCTTGCAGGAGGTCGCCGGAGACCCTGCGATCCTCGTCGAGTACGATCGGACCTCGAACCTCTTCACGTCGCCAAAGGACCGCCGCACCGAGGACTACATCACCGGTCGCTTCGGTTAAACCTTCGTGAACTGCGGGTTTCTCGTTCGCGGAACGGTATAATGGCGCCAAGAGGAGGCTGGGTCAGCCCCTACGACCCGTCTATAAGGAGATGAATCGCAGCGATGCGTGAAGCATTCAGGCAGGAACTCAAAGACCTCAAGGCCGAGGTCGTCTCGATCGGCAAGGGCGTCACCGACCGGACCCGCGATGCGGTCACCTCGCTCGTGACGGGTGACGTCGACCTCGCCGAGAAGGTCGTCGCGGGAGACGAGGAGATCGACCGCCGCACGCTTGCCGTCGAGGAGCACTCGATCGAGGTCATCGCGACCCAGTTCCCGGTCGCGCGCGACCTGCGGCTCCTCCACTCGCTCACCTATATCGCGCTCCACTACGAGCGCATGGCCGACCTCGCTGTCAACATCGCGCGGGCGGCGAAGCGCACCGCCGGGCGCCGCGGCCCACAGACCCTCTACGACCTCATCCAGGCGCAGGGCAACCTCGTCTACCGGGTGCTCGACGCGACGTGCGAAGCGCTCGAGACGCGCGACGTCGAGCTCGCCCGCAAACTGCAAGACCTCGACGAGCCGATCGACCACCTCTACAAGCAGTTCTTTCGCGAACTCGCGCGCTTGCAGGACGAGGAGGACATCGAGTGGGCCTCGTCGATGGTGCTCGCGAGCCGCTACCTCGAGCGCATCGCCGATAACGCGGTCGACATCGGTGAGCGCATCGCCTACCTTGTGACGGGAGAGTTCGAAGCGCTTCACTCGCCTGACGAGGAGACCAGCTGAACGATGGGTGCCGTTGCGGCGCGATACGAGGCGGTCCGCAGACAGGTCGCGGACGCCGCGGACGCTTGCGGAAGGGACCCTGAGGACATCGCCGTCGTTGCCGTGACCAAGACGGTCGGCGTGCCGGAGATCCGCGAGGCGGTCGCCGCTGGCATCAACGACTTCGGTGAGAACCGCGTGCAGGAGTTCCTCGGCAAGTACGGGCTGTTCCCCGATGTGAGGTGGCATTTCGTCGGGACGCTGCAGACGAACAAGGTCAAAGACGTCGTGGGCCGAGCGCACCTCATCCACTCGGTCGACTCCCTCAAGCTGCTCCGCACGATCGAGCGCAAGGCCGCCGAGGCGGGCGTCGTGCAGGGTGTGCTGTTGCAGGTCAACATCTCGGGTGAGTCCGCGAAACACGGCTTGGCGCCGGTCGACGTACGCGAGGCGCTCGTGGAGGCTTCAGGCATGGAGTCCGTCGAAGTGAGGGGCCTGATGACCATGGCCCCGCTTGCCCGTCCCGAGCAGGTGCGCTGGGTCTTCAGGGAACTGCGCGAACTGCGGGATTCGCTACACGCGATGCCGCTCAATGGGGTAGAGTTAGATGAGCTCTCGATGGGGATGTCGGGTGACTTTCGTGTGGCCGTAGAAGAGGGCGCTACGATGGTCCGCATCGGGAGAGCGATCTTCGGCAGATAGGCGGCCACCGGCAGGCAAGGAGATCCGACGTGAGCGTGTGGCATCGTATCAAGGTGCGTCTCGGTCTCGAAGACGACTGGGACGATGAGTACGACGACTACGAAGACGACGAGTACGAAGACGAGCCCGAGGAGCGCTCCCGCTCGGGCGGTTTCTACGGTCGCAGCGTCCACGACTCGCCGTACGGCTCCGATCCCACGTCGGTGAAGCGCCTCGCGCGCGAGCCCGACATCGACCGCGCGCGCGACGCGGCGTCGCTGCGCAGCGTGCCGTCGGGCAGCGGTGTCTCCTCGCTCAAGCCTCAGCTCAAGATGGCGATCGTCGAGCCCAAGGCGTTCACCGAGGCCCAGGCGATCGCCGACAAGTTCAAGACCGGCACGCCCGTGATCATGAACATGACCGGTACCAAGCCCGAGCTCGCCAAGCGCATGCTCGACTTCGCGAGCGGGCTCACCTACGGACTCGACGGCGGGTTGCAGAAGGTCTCCGACAAGGTCTTCATGCTGACCCCCGCCAACGTCGATGTCTCCGCCGAGGACAGGCGTCGCCTTCGCGACAAAGGCCTGTTCACGATGGAGTGACGCGCGTGGCATCGAAACTCCACACCAAGGGGTCGCTCGTCGTCGTGGGCGGAGGGCGGATGGGCGAGGCGATCGTCGCCGGCCTCATCGCCGCCGAGCAGTTCGCACCTGGCGCGATCACCGTCGTCGAGCCTGACGCGACCCGCCGCGAGGTCTTTGCAGCAGCTCACGGCGTGACGTGTGTCGCCGGGGCCACCTCGGCACTCCCCGGCGCCGACATCGTGTTGCTCGCGGTCAAGCCCCAGGTAATCGACGAGGTCGTGACCGGGATCGCGCCGCACGTGGGTCACGCGCTCGTCGTGTCGATCGCGGCGGGGATCTCGTGCGCTCGTCTCGAGTCGTTGCTGCCGGACGGCACGGCGGTCGTGCGCGTCATGCCCAACACGCCCGCGCTCGTGCGCGAGGGCATGAGCGTGGTGAGTGGCGGCACCGAGGCGACCGTCGAACACGTCGACTTCGTCCGCGAGGTCTTCTCGGTGCTCGGCGACGCGATCGTGCTCGACGAGCGCTACCAGGACGCGGCGACGGCGGTCTCGGGTTCAGGCCCTGCATACGTAGCGCTCTTCATCGACGCGCTCACGCGCGCCGGCGTGCGGCACGGACTGCCGCGCGAGGTCGCCGAGCGCCTCGCGGTACGCACCGTCGCGGGCACCGCATCTCTCATCGACATCACCGGTCAGCACCCCGAGCAGGTCATCGACGGGGTCGCGAGTCCTGGTGGCACCACCATCGCAGGCATCGAGGCGCTCGAATCGGGCGGGGTGCGCGCGGCTGTCTCGGCCGCCGTCACCGCCGCGGTCGCGCGCGCAAAGGAGTTGGGTTCGTGAGCGTCGGCCTTCTACTTATGCGTCTACTGGATTTCTACGCGCTCCTCATCTTCGTGTACGTCATCATGTCGTGGTTCCCGATCCGTAGCGACGGTATCTTCGCCGACATCTACCGGGTCATCGGCAGCGTGGCAGAGCCCTACATCGGTATATTCCGGCGCATCGTGCCGATCGCAGGCGCGATCGACTTCTCTCCGCTCGTAGCGCTCATCGTGCTACGGTGGATCATCCAACCCGTGCTGTTCCGGCTCGTGACCACGCTCGGCTTGTAGGGGAAGGAACGCTGTCATGAAACTCACGCCACTCGACATCCACCACAAAGAGTTCCGTCACTCCCTGAGGGGTTACAGCGAGGAAGAGGTCGATGCGTTCCTCGACCAGGTCGCCGACGAGTTCGAGCGCCTCTTCAAAGAGAACATCGACATGTCCGAGCGCCTCGAGTCGGCCAACGAGAAGGTCAAGCACTACCAGGACATGGAGCGCACCCTGCACAACACGATGCTCGCCGCGCAGCGGTCCGCGGAAGACATCGTGAGCAAGGCGCGTGAAGAGGCCGCCACCGTGCTCCGCGACGCCGAGGTGAAGGCCAAGGAGATCATCCACAGCGCCCTCACCAACAAGCAGAAGGTCGCCGGAGAGCTCGTGCGCATCAAGCAGGCCGAGGAGGAGTTCCGCACGCGGTTCACCTCGATGCTCGAGGGGCACCTCCGCAACGTTCAGGAGATCACCTTGCCCGAGGACGTCAGCGTGCTGGCCGGCCAGACCGACGAGGGTGTGGTCGCCGAGGTCGAGGTAGCGACCGAGTCCGCACTCGCCGCGCTCGACGAGGCGATGCCGCCGATGCCTGACGTGACCGCTGCCGCAGAGCGCGTGTCCGACTCGTTTGCGGGCGAGACGCAGGTGATGCCTACCGCCGTCGCTCCCGAGCCGGTCGCGCCCGCCGAGCAGCCGGCGCAGGATGCCGCCGCTTTCGGCGCAGAGCCCCCGGAGTCCGGCTTCGTGAGCGGCGTGATGCTCGGCGAGACCGAGGAGCCTGAGCTGCCGGTCGAAGTCGACCTCGACGACCCCAAGGAGTTCCCGATGGTATCGTTCGAATCGCTCGGCGAGCGTGAGGACGACCTCGACATCGAGGAGATCGACTAGGCGCAGGCCGATGGCGAGCGTGCGCATAGCGGTGCACGTGACACCCCGCGCCGCGCGCGACGAGGTCGCAGGGTGGCGGGGGAGCGAACTCGCGGTGCGTGTGACCGCCGCTCCCGCCGACGGCAAGGCCAACGCAGCCGCCGAGAGGGTGGTGGCCGCAGCGCTCGGGGTCCCTAAGAGCGCCGTCGCGGTCGTGCGCGGCCACACGTCGCGCCACAAGCAGCTTACGGTCGAGGGCGTCGACGAGGCCGAGGCGCGGCGGGTGTTCGGGGAAGAGCCCCCGGAGCATGCGTGAACCGTTGACCACCCCTGCGCCCCGCGCTACCATCGCACCCACGCGGCGAACGGTGCCGCGCATACGGCATGACAGGCGTTGACGGGGACGAGTAGCCCGGAGCGCGGTCCTCACCGAGCGAGCGGGGGGAGTGGAAGCCCGCGGGGACCGCCGGAGCGAAGATCACCCCCGAGCCTCGGACCGAACGTGCGAGCGGGACCGCCGCGAGCGGGCTTCTCGGCAAGTAGGCTCCGACGGGCGCTCCCGTTACAGGGCGGACCGAGTGGCGTGCGGCGCATCCGCGCTCGCGCAAGCCGGGTGGTACCGCGGAGCGAGTGTGGCGCGCTTCGTCCCAGGCAGATGAGGACGAGCGCGCTTTTTCGTGCGCTAAGAGCTGAGAGGACGGCCGAGGTGGACTACAAGCAGACGATGAACCTGCCGAGCACCGACTTCCCGATGCGGGCGAGTCTTGCCACGCGCGAGCCCGAGTGGCAGGCGTATTGGGACGAGATCGACCTGCACGGCCGCGCGCTCGAGGCGAACCGTGATGGCGAGCCGTTCATCCTGCACGACGGCCCTCCCTACGCCAACGGCCACATCCACATGGGCACGGCGTTCAACAAGGTCTTCAAGGACCTCATCGTGCGCTACAAGACGATGCGCGGCCACTACTCGCCGTACGTGCCGGGCTGGGACTGTCACGGCCAGCCCATCGAGCACCAGGTCGAGAAAAACCTCGGCCCCGAGAAGATGGCGAAGATATCCCAGGCCAAGCTCCGTGAACTGTGCCGCGACTACGCGATGAAGTTCGTTGGCGTCCAGTCCGAGGAGTTCCGGCGCCTGGGAGTGGTCGGCGATTTCGAGAACCCGTACCTCACGCTGAGCCCGGAGTACGAAGCGGGCAACGTGCGCATCTTCAAGGAGATGTACGATCGAGGCATGATCTACAAGGGCTCCAAGCCCATCCACTGGTGCATCCGCTGCCACACCGCGCTTGCCGAGGCCGAGATCGAGTACGCCGACGAGACCTCAAACTCCATCTACGTCGCGTTCGCGATGACCTCGGCCACGCCGTGGGACGCAGAGGGCGACGTGAGCGTGCTCATCTGGACCACGACCCCGTGGACGCTTCCGGCCAACGTCGCGGTCACGCTCGCCGAGGGTGCGGACTACGTAGGCGTCAAGCGCGAGGGGCGCGTCTACGTGTTTGCCGAGGAACTCGTCGAGGACGTTGCGCTCGTGGCGGGCTGGGAGGAGGGCTCGTTTCAGGTCGTGGGCCCGCGTGTGAAGGGCTCGGAGCTTTCCGGCGCGACGTATGCGCAGCCGATCCACGACGGTGTCGGGGGCGTCATCATAACCGGCGAGCACGTGGACCTGTCGACCGGCACCGGAGCGGTGCACACCGCGCCTGGCCACGGGGACGAGGACTACGTAATGGGTCAGCGCCACGGGCTCCCGATGCCGATGCCCGTGAACGACGACGGCGTGTTCGATGCGGGCGGCGGCCCGTTCGAGGGCCTGAGCGTGCACGACGCCAACCCGCGCATCTTGGAGTGGCTCGCCGAGCGCGGGACGCTGCTCGCCGCCACCAAGGTGCGGCACAGCTACCCGCACTGTTGGCGCTGCAAGCAGCCAGTCATCTTCCGTGCGACCGAGCAGTGGTTCGTGAGCATGGACAGCGCCGCAGAAGGCGTGCGTCCGCTGCGCGAGGGTGCGATGGAGGCGATCGGGCAGGTCGAGTGGATCCCCGGGTGGTCGGTCAACCGCATCTCCGCCATGGTGGGCGACCGGCCCGACTGGTGCATCTCCCGCCAGCGCGCGTGGGGCGTGCCGATCCCGGTGTTCACGTGCGCCTCGTGCGGCGAGATCATCGCGACCGACGAGACGTTCGACGCGGTCATCGCGCTCTTCGAGACAGAGGGAGCTGACGCGTGGTTCGTGAAGGAGCCGTCCGAGTACCTGCCTGAGGGCACGTCGTGCGGGCGGTGCGGCGGCACGAAGCTCATACCGGAAGACGACATCGTCGACGTGTGGTGGGAGAGCGGCGTGAGCCATACGAGCGTGCTCGACGCCCGTCCCGAGCTACACCGTCCAGCTGAACTTTACCTTGAAGGTTCCGACCAGCACCGCGGCTGGTTCCAGTCCGCTCTGCTCACGAGTGTAGGCGCGTACGACGCCCCGCCCTTCGAGCGCGTCCTTACCCACGGGTTCATCGTCGACGGTGACGGCCGCAAGATGTCCAAGTCGCTCGGTAACGTGGTCTCGCCGCTCGACGTGGTCGCGAAATCGGGCGCCGACATCATCCGCCTCTGGGCCTCCTCGGCAGATTACGGCCAGGATATCTCGGTCTCCGACGA
The DNA here is from genome assembly GCA_007121015.1 of Coriobacteriia bacterium. Classification (GTDB taxonomy): domain Bacteria; phylum Actinomycetota; class Coriobacteriia; order Anaerosomatales; family SLCP01; genus SLCP01. Next base: position 17,439 of record SKMN01000022.1, on the reverse strand, counting down.
GATTCTCGACCGCACGAGCGAGGCGTACCGCCGCATCCGCAACACCTTCCGCTTCCTGCTATCCAACCTCGCTGACTTCGAGCCTGAGATGGCAGTGGCGTGGGACGAGCTGCCGGAGGTCGACCGGTATGCGCTCGTGCGCCTCACCGACCTCACAGGGCGCGTCACCGCCTCATACGACGCGTGGAAGTTCCACCAGGTCTACCACGCCATCTACGGCTACTGCGTCACGGACCTCTCGTCGGTCTACCTCGACGCGCTCAAGGACCGCCTGTATTCCGACGCGAAGGATTCGCCCTCGCGCCGCAGCGCGCAGACCGTGCTCGCCGCCGTACTCGTCGACCTCGTCCGCCTCGTCGCACCCGTCCTTGCCTTCACCGCCGAGGAGATCTGGCAGTTCACGCCCGAAGCGCTCCGTGGAGACGCGGTGAGCGTGCACCTCACCGGATGGCCGGCGCGTGACGTACCTGCCGAGGATGCCGCATCGCTCCGTGCGGCGTACGCCGTCGTGCTCGAGGTGCGCGAGACGGTCACCAAGGCGCTCGAGGACGCGCGTAACGAGAAGGTCGTGGGCAAGAGCCAGGAGGCGGCGGTACGCGTCACCGTTACCCCCGAGCAGGCAGGGGTACTCCGCGCGCGAGGCGATCGAGCGCTCGCGGACCTGTTCATCGTCTCGGAGGTCGAGATCGTCGGGGGCGACGCGCTCGCGGTCGAGATCGAGCGCGCGTCAGGGGAGAAGTGCCCCCGGTGCTGGAACCACCGCGAACTCGGCGTGAATGACGCGTTCCCCGAGGTGTGCGAGCGGTGCGCAGGCGTGCTCGGGGCGCTGTAGGGAGCGCTCTGCGACGGGCGTGACGTGCGACAACGGCCCCCGGTGTGGTCGGGCCGGGCTTCGTTTCGCCCGCCTGGTGGTATACTGATGTCAGACGTACGAGCGCCCGGTGCTCCGGGCGCTTTACGATATACGAGGACCGCAAGGGTGGTGCCACGATGGAGAAGGCCACACAGAAGCAGATGCGCGAGCGTCTCGAGAACGACAGGGCCAGGCTCGCAGAGCAGGTCGAGACGATCGAGCGTGAAGGATACGAAGCGCTCTCGGAAGCCAGCGGCGAGAACAACTACCGTGACCACATGGCCGACCAGGGCTCGGCGACGTTCGACCGCGAGCTCGACATGACGCTCGAGGAGAACCTGCGCGACACGCTCGCGGCCGTCCAGCATGCGCTCTCGCGCATCGACGAGGGCCTCTACAGCATCTGCGAGCGGTGTGGCGCCACCATCCCCGACGAGCGCCTCGAAGCGATGCCCACGGCGACCCTCTGCATAAAGTGCAAGGCCGAAGAGGAATCGCGGTAGAGGCGCGCCGCCCCGGCGCACTGTTGCTGGGCGTGGCGTCTGTAGCGCTCGTTCTCGACCAGGTGACGAAGATCGCCGTGCGTGCGCGTCTCGAGCCGTCAGAGACGCTGCCCGTCATAGAGAGCGTCTTCCACCTCACCTACGTGCGCAACACCGGTGCGGCGTTCGGACTCATGTCCGGACAGCAGTCACTCTTCGTGTTCACGACACTGTTCATCCTGGCGGGCATCGGCGTGTTCTGGTGGAGGGCGCGCCCGCGTGCGTTCGTGCTTGCCGCGTCGCTCGGACTCATCGTAGGCGGCGCGCTCGGCAACTTCATCGACCGCGTGACGCTCGGCCGCGTGACCGACTTTTTCGACTTCCGCATCTGGCCGGTGTTCAATGTGGCCGACGCCGCACTCGTGATGGGTGCGATCGGGCTGTTCGCGTGGGCGCTTTTCGCACCGATCGACGAGAAGGGTGAAGCGATACCCGCCGATGAGCGCGAGGCCGAAGTCGGGCCCGTCGGCGAACCGCCGCCCGTCGATGAAGCGCTCGACCGATGATCGACTACCCCGGCCGGCACATCGGGGTGGGCCCGGAAGATGCCGGCAAACGCATCGATGTCTTTCTCGGTGAGATCGGCAAGGCGGCGTCGCGTTCCGCTGCGGCACGGCTCGTGGAGGGGGGCAACGTCTTCGTCGACGGCGTGCCGGTGCGCAAGAGGCACGTGCTGGCGGAGGGCGAGCAGATAACTGTCGATATGCCGCCACCGGAAGGGTGCGACCTCGTGCCCGAGGACATCCCGCTCGACATCCGCTTCGAAGACGAGCACATGATCGTGCTCTCCAAGCAAGCGGGACTCGTGGTCCATCCTGCGTACGGGAACTGGACCGGCACCCTCGTTCACGCGTTGCTCGCGCACTGCGGCGGAGACCTCGGCACGATGCAGGGTGAGGACCGGCCTGGCATCGTGCACAGGCTCGACAAGGACACGACCGGGCTCATGATGGTCGCGAAGACCGATGTGGCCCAGGTCGCGCTCTCCGAGGCCATCAAGATCCGCGCGATCGACCGCCGCTACCTTTCGCTCGTCCACGGCTACATCGCTCCCGACAGCGGGCTCATCGACGCGCCGCTCGCGCGCGACCCCCGCGACCGGATGCGGATGGCGGTCGTCGAGTCCCCGTCGGCGCGGCAGGCGGTGACGACCTTCAACGTGCTCGAGCGGTTCATGGCAGGCAAGGACGATGACGGCTACACGCTAGTCGAGTGCAAGCTCTACACGGGACGAACCCACCAGATCCGCGTGCACATGGCCTACACCCACCACCCGGTGGTGGGCGACCAGATGTACGGACGCCGGAAGCCTAAAGCGGATCGCGGCCTCACCCGGCAGTTCCTGCACGCGTACCGGCTCGCGCTCGACCACCCCGTCACCGGCGAGCACCTGGAGTTCACCGACCCGCTCCCGTCTGACCTCGCGAGGGTGCTCGACGAGATCGCGCCGGAATCGATGGGGCGCACCGCAGCCGGCGACGAAGTCCTTCAGGCGTTGACCGACGTGTGACGTTCGGCGCACACTAACGGTACAGGCTGACGAAGGGTACCGGATGGCGTCTAGGCGGTCGGCGGTCCGAGCGGCTCTTGTGGTCTCAGCGGGATACGCGCTGCTTGCAAGCGTCTGGATCGTGTTCGCCGACGCGGCGATCGCTCAGCTCGGTCCCGAGAGGCTCGTGCTCGCTCAGACCGTCAAAGGACTCGGGTTCGTCGCCGTGACCGCGGTCGCGCTCTTCGCCGCCGTCCACGGACTCTTCCGCCGGGCTCTGGCAGCCGCCTATCGCGAGCAGCACACCTTGGAGCGTCTCGGGCGCGTCCAGCGCCTGTTGACCGATGCGAACTCTCTCCTCGTGCGCGCCGACGACGAGACCAGCCTGCTGGTCTCCATCTGCGAGACGGCGGTGACGGGCGGCGGATTCAGCGGCGCGTGGGTGGGCGCGATCGATCGATCGGGACGGTTGACCATGCTCGCGTCGTTCCACGCGGAGGCCATCGCCTCACTCGAACTCTCCGACCAGGATGCATGCGAGGACGAGGAGTGCCCCGTCAAGGCGGTTCTCGACGGTGCCGAGCGGGTGGTGCAGAACGACGTGCTCGCGACCGCGGGAGGCGCGAGGCTTGCGATGGCCCGCCAGGCCGGGATGCGCTCGCTCGCTGCGGTACCCGTGATCAAGGCCGGTGAGCCGGTCGCCGCGCTTTGCGTGTTCGCCAACGAACCGGATGCGTTCGGCTCATCGGAGGTCGTGTTGCTCGAGCGTCTCGGGGTCGACCTGTCCGTAGGGCTCGAACGCATCTCGAATCGCCGGGAGCTCGACGATGCACTCGCCCGACTGAAAGAGAGCGAGCAGCGGTACCGCGAACTGTTCGCCTCGGCTCCCAAGCCCATGTGGGTCTACGACCTCGAGACCCTTGCGTTCCTAGCGGTCAACGACGCGGCGGTCGCCCACTACGGTTACACGCGCGACGAGTTCCTCTCGATGACCATCGCCGACATCCGCCCCGCAGAGGACGTCCCGGTCCTCCTGGCAAGCATAGCGGCCGGCGATGACGATCTAGAACTCTCAGGACGCTGGCGGCACGTGACCAAGGACGGACGCGTGATCAGGGTCGAGATCACCTCCCACGGCATCGAGTGGGAGGGGAGGCGCGCGAAACTCGTCGCGGCAGACGACCTGACCGCCCTGCTCGAGGCGGGCGAGGAGCTGGAGCGCACGGCCCGTCGCCTGTCGACGCTTATCGAGGTCGCGCCGGTCCCTGTCATCGCAGCGGACACGGGCGGTGACGTCACCCTCTGGAACCCTGCAGCCGAGCGGCTGTTCGGGTGGCGCGCTGAAGAAGTCCTCGGCCAGCCGGTACCGGTCATACCTCCGGACCGGAAGGCAGAGTTCGGTGGCGCGATCGAGGCACTCCGCACCGGCGAGCGCGTCGAGCCGTTCCATACCAAGCGGGTAGCGAAGGACGGTCGCGTACTCGATGTCGTCGTGCACACGGAAGCGTTACGGGCAGACGACGGCCCGGTGACCGAGACCATGGCCATCCTGCTCGACGTGACGGAGAGCAAAGCCGCCGAGGCCGAACTCGAGCTGCACCGCACAAATCTCGAGGTACTCGTGCAGGAGCGTACGCACGAGCTGAGCAGAGCGAACGAGGAGCTGCTCGAGGCGACCCGGGTCAAGAGCGAGTTCCTCGCGAGCATGAGTCACGAGTTGCGCACCCCGCTGAACTCGGTGATCGGATTCTCCGGGATATTGCTGAAGGGGCTTGCCGGGAGCCTCAACGAAGAGCAGCTGATGCAGGTCACGATGATCAACCGCTCAGGGAAGCATCTGCTGTCGCTCATCAACGACGTGCTCGATCTCTCGAAGATCGAAGCCGGACAGTTCGACATCCAGGCCGAGCCGTTCGACGTGCGCAGAGTCGTGGAGACGATCGTGGCCACGCTCGGTACGGAGGCAGCGGAGAAGGGTCTGGTATTGACGGTGACACCGGCCGCCGACGACACGTCTATCACCTCGGACCCCGTGAAGGTGCGACAGATCCTGTTCAACCTGGTGGGCAACGCGATCAAGTTCACCGCCGAGGGCACGGTGACGGTGTCCGTCCAGGCGAACCACGCGACGGTCACCGTCGCGGTCGTCGATACCGGTCCCGGGATCGCACCGCGCGAGCACGGACTCGTGTTCGAGGAGTTCCACCAGTCGGCTCACTCTGCGAACGTGAAGCCTGCGGGTACCGGGCTCGGCCTCACGATATCGCGGCGGCTGGCGCGCGCGCTGGGAGGCGAGGTGGCGTTGTCGAGCGATGGGCGCTCCGGATCGACGTTCACTCTGACGCTTCCCCGGGTGGACGCGTCGCCGGTTCAAGACGTGATGTAGTCGGAAGTCGTGGGCCGAGGAAGTCGTTGGCCGAGGCACACGCTGTCAGCGCGATAGTGTACAGTGGCTCTGAACGCGACCTGGCACATGGAAGGGGAGGGCCGTATGGGTGCGCGCATCCTCGTCACCGAGGACGATCCGCAGAACCTATACCTCGTGAAGTTCCTGCTCGAGTCGAGCGGCCACGAGGTCCTCGTTGCCACGGATGGCGAAGAGGCAGTGACCGTTGCCCGTGCCGAGAGACCCGACCTCGTGCTCATGGACATGCTGCTCCCGCGCGTGGATGGCTATGAAGCAACGAGGATGCTCAAGGTCGACCCCGGCCCCGACCTGAAGGTCGTAGCTCTGACGGCGTACTCGATGAAGGGTGACCGGGAGGCGATCCTCAAGGCAGGGTGTGACGGATACATCTCCAAGCCCATCGATCCCGAGAACTTCGTCCAACAGGTCGAGGCGTACCTGTCGTAAGCCCGCGATCGGGCACTCGCACGTTCTCAGAGGGCACTGCCAGCTTGCACGGGTCCGGCCGTCGGCATGGGAGGGAGTGTGGATGCGTGTCCTTATCGTCGATGACGACGAGGCGAGTCGCTATCTGATCTCGTCGATTCTGACCGCCTCCGGCCACGATGTCGACGCAGCCGTCGACGGGGTCGAAGGTCTTGCAAAGGCGCGGTCGCACCGCCCCGATGTGGTCATCAGCGACATCCTCATGCCGCGTATGGACGGGTACCAGCTCGTGCGCGAGTGGAAAGCCGACGAGGACCTCGCATCGGTCCCTATCGTGTTCTACACCGCCTCCTACACCGACCCTGCCGACGAGAAGTTCGCGCTCGACCTCGGCGTGGATGGGTTCCTCAACAAGCCGGTTGAGCCGGCGGTATTGCTCCAGACGATCGCCGACGTCGTCTCCTACGAGCAGCGCATCGAGCCCCGATCGCCGCTCATCGACGACGAAACAGAGGTGTTGCGCGAGTACAACGAGCGGCTCGTGCACAAGCTCGAGGACAAGGTGATCGACCTCGAGCGCAGCAACACGATGCTCGAAGGGGCGATGAGCGCCCTCAGCGAGGAGATGGAAGCGAACAAGACCCTCGTGAAAGACCTCAAGGTCGAAGTCGCGGAGCGACGGCAACGCGAGGAGGAGCTCAGGCGGGAGCGCGATTTCACCGCGCGTATCATCGAGACGGCCGACGTGTTCATCGTGGGGCTCGACCGGGACCTGCGCACGATTCTGTTCAGTCCCGGTGCGGTCCGGATGTCGGGGCATAGGGCAGAAGATGTCGTCGGCATGCCCTTCATCGATATGTTCGTTCCCGAGGAGGACCGCGCGTTCGCGCTCAAGTACGTGCGCGACGTGCAGCAGGGGGACGGTTCGGTGGGCCGTGTGGGCCCGATACGCGTGGCGAACGGTGAGGTGCGGGTGCTCGAGTGGTCGGCCACGCCCTCTTCGGATGCCGGGGAGTCGGCAGAGGGGATACTCTTGTTCGGCATCGACGTGACCGAGCGTGTGACCACCGCTGCCATCGACCGTGCGATGGCCCGCATCGACCTCGCTGTCCTGCTCGACCGTCCGCGTTCGGAGATACTCGACGTCGCGTGCGAGCGGCTCGTGTCGGAGTTCGGATATGCGTTGGCCTTCGTCGTGTTGCGCGACGACGAGTACGGACTGGAGATACAGAGCGTGGCAGGGCCCCTCGCGAGCCTCATCATCGAATCTGGCGATGTAGGGGCGGCGATCGATGTCTGCCCCGTTCGTGAGGCGATGGATCGCGACTCCGTCACCATCCGTTCGGCCGCCGATTTCGAGATAGCGGGAATCGATCCGCGATGGCGTTCCTCGGAGGTCGCAGCGATCCCGCTGCGGGCCCACGGGGTCACCATGGGTGCCCTGGGACTCGTATCCAGCGGACCGTACGCCTTCGGTGCGAACCGTAAGGAGTCACTGAGGCGTCTTTCGAACCGGCTGGCGGTGGGGCTGCTCGTCGTGGAGGGCAGGGAGCAGGTCGCGTTGCAGTCGGCCGCGCTCGAATCGGCCGGCAACGCGATCGTCATCGCCACCGTCGCAGGTAAGGTCTCGTGGGTGAACCGTGCCTTCTCGTCCCTCACCGGTCACACGGCATTCGATGCAGTCGGGGCGGACCTCTTCGCCGAAGATAGCGGATACCGAGAGCCGCTCTATGCAGATGCGTGGGCGAGCGTGCAGGCCGGCAAGAGTTGGCGCGGCGAGTTCACCAACGTGCGCAAGGATGGCACACCGTATCAGGAGGACGTCACGCTGGCACCGGTCTTCGACGAGGAGGGCGAGGTACGGCACGCGGTGATCGTCAAGCAGGACGTCAGCGAACGGCATGAGCTCGAACAACTGAAGTCCGACTTCGTCGCCGTCGTGTCCCATGAGTTGAGGACCCCCCTCACGAGCATCATCGGATACGCAGACCTCATCGCTGCGGCGTACCCGCGTGGCGAGACTCCCGACACGGTCGTTGCTGCGCTCTCCAAACTTCAGCTCAATGCGGGTAAGATGCGGAACCTCATCGAGCAGCTCCTCGAGGTGGTCCAGGTCCGCTCCGAGCTCCTCGCGCTCGACATCGGTGAGTGCGACGTCGGAACACTCGTGACCGTGGCGGTCGAGCGGGCGCCGTTCACGTCGCTCCACACCCCACACATCGACTTGGAACCGGATCTGCCGAGCGTGCGGTGCGACGCGACGCGCCTCATGCGCGTCCTCGAGCTTCTCTTGGACAACGCGATCAAGTACTCGCCGGACGGTGGAACGGTGCGAATCGGAGTGGCGGCAGCGCGCGACGCGGTGACGGTCGCCATCGCCGACGAGGGCGTCGGTATGCCACCGGACCGCATACCGGGTCTCTTCGAACACTTCACGCAACTCGACATGTCGAGTACCCGCAGGTTCGGCGGGATGGGACTCGGGCTGTTCCTCGCGTACAGCATCGTACGCGCCCATGGCGGCTCTATCACCGCGACGAGCGAGGAGGGCGTCGGCAGTACGTTCAAGGTCCGCGTGCCTGTCTCGGGACCGGGAAGCTAGGCTAGGGCGTCGACGCACCCCGCACGGCACGCTTGAGCGCATTCTCGCTGCTCACGCTAATCGCGACCGGCCCCCCGAAGAACACGAACGATGTAGTGTCGCGCTCCGAGACCCACGTCGCCGTGTCGGCGGTCACCCGTTCGCCGAGGACCAGCGGTGTGGAACGCTGCGCGAGGAGCGGTGCGGCGATGAGCGCGTCCGCGAACACCTGGCCCGACGCCACACCGAGTCCGGGATCGGCGAGCACACCTTCGTCCGTGCCCCACGTGGCGAGGATGCGTGCGGTGTGGTATCGGTCGGTGCCGCCTTTCCGCACAGGTGACGGAAGGTGTACAGCTACCGCAGGCGACACCGCCTGCGGCCCCCCTGCGATGATGGTATTCGTGATGCCGAGCGTATCGAGTACGGATGCGGAGGTCGCGGGTAACGAGTCGGGTCGCGTCAGGACGATCGGCGAGCCGGATGCGGCGGCTATGGGGGACACGGCGAGCGCGTCGGGCCAGTCGAGACCGGAGACGACGAACGCTCTGCCGCCGTGCATGCCCGTTATAGCGGCGAGTCGCGTGGCGACGCTGGCGGCCGTACCGAACCGGTCGCTGCCCCACACGCGCGTGATGTCGGCCGAGGGCAGCAGTGTCCGCACCGTCGCTTCGACGTCCGGAGAGAGCGCCTGCGCCCCGCCCACGAGCACGACCCGCGAGGGGGCGAGCCGGACGAGCTCGTCGCGCGCCTCGAGCGACAGCCGCTGCGGTCTGGTGAGCAGTACCGGACCGGCAAGCGCGTGGGCAAGCGGCCCGGCGCTGAGCGCGTCGGGCCAGTTCGCACCACTGGCGACTATGGCGGCGTCAGCAGCGTCGGGGAATGCCGCGCGCGAGACCGCGGCAGCGGTCGCGTACCGGTCGCGTCCCTGGAGGCGCTCGCTTCGAAGCGACGGGAATCCCGTGGCAAGCGTCACGGTCGCGGTACTCGGCGTTGCGGCCCAATGATCGCGCGCGTACGCGCGCACCCAGAACTCACTCTCGCCGTCGTGCTCCACGAACACGAGAGCCGAGGTGTCTGTCGTCGTGTACGTCTGCCCTCCAGCGACGCCGTAGCGGTAGAAGACGTTCGTGCCGGCCGAGGGCTTGGACCACGTGAGCCGGTGCTCGAAACCGCCGAGCGGCACGGCCGATACATCGACCGGAGCAAGAGTGGGGACGAGCTTCTTGAGTGACTCGTAGGCTGCGTAAGCGTCTAGCCGCCCGTGACCGGTCTCCTCGTCGTAGCCCTCGGCGGGGCCGACCGAGCCATCCGCAGTGGAGACGAGGGCCTCTTCGATCACTGCGAGCGGGGCGCCGGGAACGAGCGACCAGAGAAGGGCTGCGGAGCCGGCGACGAGGGGAGTAGCGTACGAGGTGCCGGCACGCTTGCTGAACGAATCGTTCATGCCTACGGACCACAGTTCGGTTGCAGGCGCCACGAGTCCGAGCTCGGGACCGTACGTCGAGCGCGTCCAGCGGTCCCCAGCCGACTGTCCGAGATGGTAGATACCGCCGACAGCCAGTGCTCCTGGAGATGCGGCCGGGTAGTAGACGCCTTCGCTGCCGGTGTTCCCGCTCGCGGCCACGACGAGCGCGCCGGCCTCCCGGCACTGTGCGACAGTGGCGTCGAGGAGAAGACGTTGAGAGGCGGTGAGCCGCGCCGGGTCCGCACCGAGGGAGAGGTTGATGATGCTGGCTCCGCGGGACGCGGCGTCGAGCATCGCTTCGACGACCCACGACGCCTGACCGTTACCGCTCGCACCGAGCGTCTTGTAGACGAGTACGGGGTTGCGGGACGCATTGAGCGCGCCGGCGATCCCGTAGCCGTTGCCGGTCTGGGCGCGGATCATGGATGCGACACGCGTCCCGTGTCCGTGGTCATCGGAGGGGTCGTTGTTGCGGTGCACGTAGTTCCAGACCGGTATGTACTCGCCTGTCTCCTCCCGGAGCGAAGGCGTGACGCCGGTGTCGATCACCGCGATCGTGACGCCGCTGCGTCCGGGGGCGAGCGCGTGTGGACCGTCGTCGAACACCTCGGCCCACACCGGCTCGAGGTTGATCGCTTGACGGTGTACCGAGGTAGGACCGAGGTAGGTCTGCTGACCGGTATTGTTCGCGACCGCGGCGGGGTATGTCTGGTCGTTGGGAACGGCGAGGAGGACGACCTCGAAGTCGGGTGCTGCGGCGATGACGTCGGGACGCGCAGCGAGCGTTGCCGCGAACGCCTCGGCCGACGTCTGCTCGGGAACCTGTGCGAGCACGACGCCGTGCGAGCGAAGCGACACCTCCTCGCTCGAAGCCCCGAGGTGGGCGAGGTGCTCGAACGCTTCGTGCGTCACGGTTCCGTCGGCGTACAAGACGACGACGTGGTCCGCACCGACAGAAGGCGGTGCGGACATGCGGGCTGGCGCGGGGACGGGGACGACGGACGCCAGGAGAGCGGCCATCGTCAGTAGCGCTGCGAGATGTCGGCGGGCGGTACGCGGGGACATGTAGGTCCTTCCTTGAGGTGTCCGTCGCATTCTATACCGTGTACGGTCTTTCATTCGACAGCCGAGACTGGTATCGTCGGTTCGACCTTTAAACTCGGTCCCGTGAGGCCGGCAAGGGATACATACCGACATACCGCTGTGGACGCCGTTCCACACCGATGATGGATGTGCCTGCTTGCCGACTCGGCGAGCAGGTATTTTGCATCCGGGACCTGTGACGCGCGCCGAGAGGCGAGCGTGCGGAGGGAGGCGCAGCGAGCATGGCGTACCGCACCAAAGCGGTTGTCATGGACGGATCGGCGATCGATCGGGCGCTCACACGCATCGCGCACGAGATCCTCGAAGCGAACAGCGGGTGCGGCACGATCGCGCTTGCGGGGATCGTCACGCGCGGGACGGTGGTGGCCGCCCGACTCGCCGAGCGCATCGAGCGGATCGAGGGCACGTCGGTGCCCGTCGGCACGCTCGACATCTCGTTCTACCGCGACGACGTCGCGACGAGGCTCGCGCCCGAGGTGCACCGGACCGACATCCCCTTCGACGTCGAGGGCCGCAACATCGTGCTCGTCGATGACGTACTCTTCACCGGCCGCACGATCCGCGCGGCGATGGACGCGATCATGGACTACGGCCGACCCGCCTCGATCCAGCTCGCGGTCCTGGTGGACCGCGGACATCGGGAGCTTCCCATTCGCGCGGATTACGTCGGAAAGAACGTGCCCACGTCGCGCAAGGAACGCGTGCGTGTCGCGCTCTCCGAGATCGACGAGACCGGCGATTCCGTCGTCATCGAAGAGGAGGTGGCCGGATGACCGCGCTGTCGAGCCGCCACATCATCTCGATGGACGATCTATCCGCCGACGACATCACGCTCATCCTCGACACCGCCGAGTCGTTCGCCGAGGTGAACGAGCGTCGCATTAAGAAGCTTCCCACTCTGAGGGGCCGCACCGTCATCAACCTGTTCCTCGAGCCTTCCACCCGTACGCGGACCAGCTTCGAGATCGCGGCGAAGCGCCTCTCGGCCGACGCGATCAACATGACCGGCTCGGCGTCTGCGACGGTGAAAGGGGAGAGCCTTCGCGACACCGCAGCCACGCTCTCGGCGATGGCGTGCGACCTCATCGTCGTCCGCCACTCCTACGCCGGCGCGCCGCACGTGCTTACCGAGTGCATGGACGCCCACGTCGTCAATGGCGGCGACGGCATGCACCAGCACCCCACACAGGCGCTGCTCGATCTGTTCACGATGCGCCGCCGGGCTAGCCGCCTCGAGGGACTCACCGTCGGCATCGTCGGCGACATCGCGCACTCTCGCGTGGCCGGCTCGCTCGTGCCCGCGCTGCTCACGGTGGGCGCCACGCCGGTCATCATCGCGCCGCCCACGCTGTTACCGGCGCGCCCCGACGTCCTCGGCGCCGAGGTCTCTACCTCTCTCGACGAGGCGCTGCCCGCACTCGACGTCGCCTACATGCTCCGCATCCAGATGGAACGTGCAGAGGGGATGCCGTTCCCGAGCCTGCGCGAGTACGCGCGCTTCTACGGGATGAACGAGGCGCGTCTTGCCGCGGCCAAGCCCGACATGTTCGTCATGCACCCCGGGCCGATGAATCGCGGGGTCGAGGTCTCCTCGGGCGTTGCAGACTCGCCGAGGACGGTCGTACTCGACCAGGTCAACGCCGGTGTCGCCGTGCGGATGGCCGTTATGTATCTGCTGCTAGGGGGTGAGGGCGGTGGCGCTGCTGCTTAAGGGGGGACGAATCGTCGACCCGGCCGTCGGGCTCGACCGCGTCGCGGACATGATCGTGCGTGACGGGCGCGTCGTCGAGATCGGCGAGGACCTATCGATACCCAAGGGCGTGACGATCGAGTGCGCGGAGAAGGTCGTCGTGCCCGGGCTCGTCGACGTGCACGTACACTTGCGCGAGCCGGGACGTGAGTACGCCGAGACGATCGCGAGCGGTACGCGTGCGGCGGCGCATGGTGGCTTCACCGCGGTCTGCGCGATGCCCAATACCACGCCGGTGTGTGACACCGGTTCGAAGGTGCGGTTCGTCATCGAGCGCGCCGAGGAGACCGGTGTAGTGCGCGTCCACCCGCTCGGGGCGCTCACGAAGGGTTCGGCTGGTGAAGCGCTCGCCGAGATCGGGGACATGGTCGTGGAAGGTGCCGTCGCCTTCACCGACGACGGCCACGGTGTGACCGACGCAGGCATGATGCGCCGCGTGATGGACTATGCCAGAGCGTTCGACGCGGTCGTGGCGAGCCACTGCGAGGACGCGTCGCTCGCCGGCCGCGGGGTCGTCAACGAGGGTGTCGTCTCGACCCGCCTCGGCCTGCCGGGTCAGCCGGCGGCTGCCGAGGAGGTCCAGGTCGCACGCGACCTCCGCCTCGCCGAACTCACCGGGTGTCGGCTGCACCTCCAGCATCTTTCGACCGCGGGCTCTCTCGAGCTCGTCCGCGCCGCCAAGGAGCGCGGTGTGCCGGTGACGTGCGAGGTCACCCCGCACCACCTGTTCCTCGATGAGGACGCGATCGGACCGAGCTACGACACCGACCTGAAGATGAACCCCCCGCTGCGCACCGCCGCGGACCGCCAGGCGCTCGTCGCCGCCGTGCTCGAAGGGACCGTGGACTGCATCGCGAGCGACCACGCTCCGCATGGTCCGCACGAGAAGGCACTCGAGTTCGAACTCGCGCCGTTCGGTACGACCGGGCTCGAGACCGCGCTCTCGCTCGTCGTCACGCACCTTGTCCATCCCGGCGAGCTTGATTGGGCGGACCTCGTGCGTCTCATGGCGACCGGACCGCGCGCGGTCTTCGGGCTGCCCGAGGTGCGCCTCGAGGCCGGTGCCGTCGCCGACATCACCGTCATCGACCCGGAGGCCCGCGTCGAGGTGACCAAGGAGTGGTTCGTGTCCTCCTCGGCTAACTCGGCGTTTCTCGGGGGTACACTCCTCGGAAAGGCCACCGACGTCCTCGTCGGCGGTCGGTTCGCACTAAGAAACGGAAAGGTGGTCGACTGAGTGGCCTACGCCGCACCCGCACTTCTCGCGCTCGAGGACGGCACCGTCTTCTCCGGCACCGTGTGCGGTGCCGCCGGAGAGGCGTTCGGGGAGATCGTCTTCAACACCTCGATGGCAGGTTACCAGGAGGTGCTGACCGATCCGTCGTACGCGGGCCAGATCATCACGATGACGACGCCGCACATCGGGAACTACGGCGTCAACGAGGCGGACATGGAATCGCGAGGCGTGTTCGCCAGCGGGTTCGTGGTGCGCGAGATGTGCACGCTCGCGTCGAACTGGCGGGCCGAGGAAACGCTCCCCGAGTTCCTCGTGCGTCACGGCATCGTGGCGATGGAGGGCGTGGACACCCGGCGCCTCACCCGTCACGTGCGCGAGGCCGGGGCGATGCGTGCGGTCATCTCGACCGTCGATCTGGACCCCGACTCTCTGGTGGCGAAGGCAGCGGCCTCGCCGGGGCTCGTCGGACGCGACCTCGTGGCCGAGGTCGCGGTGACCGAGCCCTACCACTGGGGTAGCGAGGGGCCCGACGGGACTCTGCCCGTCGACACCGGTATCCTGCCGGTCTCCCCGAGCTACCGGATCGTCGCGCTCGACTCCGGCATCAAGTACAACATCTTGAGGCGCCTTGCCGAGGCGGACTGCGAGGTCGTCATCGTGCCTCCCACGACGCCGGCGAGCCAGCTTCTCGCACTCGGTCCTGACGGCGTCTTCCTTGCGAACGGTCCGGGCGACCCCGCCGTGGTCGAGTATCTCTACTCGACGCTCCAGGAGCTCGTGGGGCAGGTTCCGGTGTTCGGCATCTGTCTCGGACACCAGATGCTCTCGCTCGCCGTGGGCTGCTCGACGTACAAGCTCAAGTACGGGCACCGGGGCGGGAACCAGCCGGTGAAGAACCTGCTTTCCGGTCGCGTCGAGATCACGAGCCAGAACCACGGCTTCTGCGTGGACTTTGGCTCCATCGGCCCGCTCCTGGCCGAGGAGAGCTCGGGCCACGACCACGACGCCAACGACCTCGCGGCATGGGTGGAGGCGGGCGTGGCGCCGGTCGTCCGTTCGCGGCGGTTCGGCCGGGTGCAGCTCACGCACGTCAACCTGAACGACATGACGGTCGAGGGGATCCGCCTGCTCGATGTCCCGGCGTTCTCGGTGCAGTACCACCCGGAAGCCGCGCCCGGTCCGCACGACTCGCGCTACCTGTTCGACGCGTTCACCGCATTACTCGACGGACGCGACGATTACCTGACCGCTACAGGATAAGGGGAGAGAGATGTTGAGGAACGTCCTGCTGTCGGCCGATCTCACGCCTGATTTCGAGCACATCGCGAAGTTCGTGTGCGGTCTGCCCGATCTCGGCACGAAGCGCGTGGTCCTCGGCCACGTCATCGATGCGAGCGGCATGGAGGGGCCGGTCATCGCTGCCGAGATCGATCGTGCACGCGAGGCGGTCAAGGAGTCGGCGTCTGCGCTCACCTGCACCGACCTCGAGGTCGAGGTGCGCATCTCGGCTGGCGACGAGGAGGCCTCCGAAGGTCTGCTCGCGCTCGCGGCGGGTAGCGACGCGAACGCGCTCGTCTGCGGGACGCACGGCAAGAGTCCGATGGAGCGCCTCATCACCGGCTCGGTGTCCGAGGAGATACTGGCCAACGCCGAGCTCCCCGTGCTCATGGTGCGCTACAGCCTGCTGCGCAACGTCGAGGACGCGGCGAACATGGCGCGGCGGTTCGGGCGCACTCTCGTGCTCACGACCGATTTCTCGGCAGCGAGCACGCGCGCGTTCATGTCCGTTCTCGATCTTCCCAAGCAGGCCCTGGGCACGCTGTACCTGCTCCACGCGATCGATCCTGACCTCGACCGGGCAGCGGCGAAGAAGGCCGAGGAAGGTGCGGAGTTCCAGCTGCGCAACTGGACCGCCATGGCCGAGCAGAAAGGCATCACCGCGCGTCCCGTCGTGCGCCACGACGAACCCGCGAGAGCGGTTTTGCAGGAGGTAGACGAGCGCCGGGCGACCGGGATCGTGGCCGGCACGCGGGGCAGGGGGGCGCTCACCGAGGCGCTCCTCGGCAGCGTGTCGCTCACGCTCGTACGCCAGGCGTCGTGCCCCGTACTCATCGTCCCGTAGGGACCCGACCAAAAGAGGAACGCCCGTGCCGCGTCGCGACGACATCCAGAAGATACTGGTCATCGGCTCAGGACCGATCATCATCGGCCAGGCGTGCGAGTTCGATTACTCGGGCGCTCAAGCGTGCAAGGTCTTGCGCGAGGACGGCTTCGAAGTCGTCCTCGTCAACAGCAATCCCGCCACGATCATGACCGACCCGGAGATGGCCGACCGGACCTACGTCGAACCGGTCACGCCGGAGTTCGTCGCGAAGGTCATCGAGAAGGAACGGCCCGACGCGCTCCTGCCCACCCTCGGTGGTCAGACGGGCCTGAACTGCGCGGTGTCACTCGCCGAGTCCGGCATCCTCGAGGAGTGGGGTGTCGAGCTCATCGGCGCGCGGCTCGATGCGATCAAGAAGGGCGAGGACCGCAAGCTCTTCGCCGAGGCGATGGGGCGCATCGGCCTCGACGTGCCGAGGAGCGGGTACGCGTACTCCCTGCGTGACGCGGAAGACCTCGCCGCCGAGCATGGCTTTCCCGTGGTGGCCCGCCCGAGCTTCACGCTCGGCGGGGCGGGCGGCGGCATCGCCTACAACATCGAGGAGCTGCGCGACATCGTCTCGCACGGGCTTGCGCTCTCGCCGATAGCCGAGGTGCTCATCGAGGAGAGCGTACTCGGCTGGAAAGAATTCGAGATGGAGGTCATGCGCGACCGCAACGACAATGCGGTCATCGTGTGCTCCATCGAGAACTTCGACGCGATGGGGGTGCATACGGGTGACTCGATCACCGTCGCCCCGGCCCAGACGCTGACCGACCGTGAGTATCAGGTCATGCGCGACGCCTCGATCGCCATCATGCGCGAGATCGGGGTCGAGACCGGCGGCAGCAACGTGCAGTTCGCCGTCGACCCGTCCAACGGGCGGCTGGTCGTCATCGAGATGAATCCGCGAGTGTCGCGCTCCAGCGCGCTCGCATCGAAGGCGACCGGATTCCCTATCGCGAAGTTCGCCGCGAAGCTCGCGGTAGGCTACACGCTCGATGAGATCTCCAACGACATCACGAAAGAGACCCCGGCGTGTTTCGAGCCGAGCATCGACTACACAGTCGTCAAGGTGCCGCGGTGGGCGTTCGAGAAGTTTCCGGGCACCGATCCCACGCTGACGACGCGGATGAAGTCGGTGGGTGAGGCGATGGCGATCGGGCGTACGTTCTCAGAAGCCTTCGGGAAGGCGATGCGCTCGCTGGAGAACGGGCGCGCCGGGCTCGGGGCCGACGGCAAGGACCGCTTCAGCCAGAAGTTCGACGCGATGCTCGCCACGCCTACCGACCAGCGACCGTTCTACATCGCCGAGGCGTTCAGGCGCGATCACTCCGTCGCAGACGTCCACGCTCTCACCCACGTCGACCCGTGGTTCCTCGCGCAGGTCGAACGCGCGGTGGCCGTTGAAGGCGAGATCGTCGCCGCGAGTGAGGCAG
>SKMN01000060.1 GCA_007121015.1 Coriobacteriia bacterium | reverse complement strand
CGAAGTCGAAGTCTGACGACTCGGAGTCTTAGCGCGTCCGCATGCCGCGCGAGACACCTCTTGCGCATGTGAATCGGTACGCTATACTTTCGTGGACATTCATACGGGCTGTCCGGCTAACGGGCAGCCCGTAACGCTAGGCTGGGCCTGCCCGAATGGTCGCAGGCGACACCGACAGGTAGCGAGGCGCGCATCTCCATGCACAAAGAACAGGTACTTACCGCCGAGGGTCAGATTCGTCTCGAGGAGGAGCTCAAGCACCTCGAGACCGTTCGTCGCCGTGAGGTGGGCGAACGCATCAAGGAGGCCAAGGAGTTCGGGGACATCTCCGAGAACTCCGAGTACGACGACGCCAAGAACGAACAGGCGTGGGTCGAGGGCCGTATCGCCGAGATCAACGTGCTCCTGGCCAACGCCACGGTCGTAGAGGCGCCGGTGAAGGCGGACCGCGTGAAGATCGGGGCTACGGTCGAGCTCCAGGACGTGGAGACCGGTGACGTGCACGCGTACCAGATCGTCGGCTCGGCAGAGGCCGACCCGGCTCACGACCGTATCTCCAACGAGTCCCCGGTCGGCCAGGCCATCATGGGTGCCAAGAAGGGGCAGAGCGTCCAAGTGACCACGCCTTCGGGTCGCGTACTCGAATACGTGGTCAAGAAGATCTCACGCTGACGCGATGACCGCAGACGAGTCAGGCAACCGTCCGAGCGAGGAGACCGGCACAGCGCCGCTCCCTGCCGAGGACCAGTTCGCGGCTCGCAGGTCGAGGCTCGAGACCCTCCGTTCGGCCGGGGTCGAGCCGTACCGCAGCCGATTCGACATCACCGCCCGGTCATCCGAACTCGCGACGCGCTATGCCGATCTCGAACCCGGTGCGGAGACCGGCGAGACGGTCAGCGTCGCTGGCAGACTCGTCGCA
Organism: Coriobacteriia bacterium; assembly: GCA_007121015.1. GTDB lineage: Bacteria > Actinomycetota > Coriobacteriia > Anaerosomatales > SLCP01 > SLCP01. The sequence continues at coordinate 14,280 of SKMN01000060.1, read as the reverse complement.
CGGAGGGACCAGGGAAAGATCGCGTTCCTCGTCATCCGCGACGCGACCGGCGACGTGCAACTCTTCTGTCGCGCGAACGTGCTCGGCGAAGAGGCGTTCTCGCAGGCTCGCGATCTCGACCTGGGCGACTGGGTCGGCGTGACGGGCGAGGTAGTGAGGACCCGCCGTGGCGAACTCTCGGTAGCGCCGACCTCGATTGAACTGCTCTCCAAGTCGCTGCGACCGCTGCCCGAGAAGTACCACGGACTCACCGACACCGAGACGCGCTATCGCCAGCGATACGTCGACCTCATCGCCAACCCGGACGTCCGGCGCGTCTTCGAGACCCGGTTCCGCATCATGAGTGCGCTACGTCGTTTCATGGAGGGGCGTGACTTCCTCGAGGTCGAGACGCCGATGCTCCATCCCATACCTGGCGGCGCGACGGCCCGGCCGTTCGTCACCCACCACAACACCCTCGACATGGACTTGTTCTTGAGGATCGCGCCCGAACTCTACCTGAAGCGTCTGCTCGTCGGAGGCTTCGAACGGGTCTACGAAGTGAATCGCAGCTTCCGCAACGAGGGCATGAGCCCCCGGCACAACCCCGAGTTCACGATGCTCGAGGCATACCAGGCATACACCGACCTCGACGGCATGATGGAGTTGACCGAGGCGCTCATCGTCTCCGTGGCCGAGGAGGTCCTCGGCACGCTTCGGATCGAGTACCAGGGCACACCGGTCGACCTCACCCCGCCATGGCCGCGCAAGACGATGATCGGACTCGTCAGCGAAGCAGCCGGGGAGGACGTCTCGTTCGCCCGTTCCGGCCCCGAGCTGCGAGCGCTCTGTGCAGCTCACGGGGTCCCGGTCGAGCAGGGCTGGGGCCGAGGTAAGCTCATCACCGAGCTGTTCGAGAAGCTCGTCGAGCACGAACTCGTCGGCCCGGTGTTCGTCACCGAATATCCCCTCGAGACATCCCCCCTTGCCCGCCGTAAACCGGGAGAACCCGACCTCACCGAGCGCTTCGAGCTCATCGTGACCGGCCGCGAGATCGCCAACGCCTTCTCCGAGCTCATAGACCCACAGGATCAGCGCGAGCGGTTTCTCGCACAGGGCGAGGCGAAGGCTGGCGGTGATGTCGAGGCGATGGGCTTCGACGAAGACTACATCCGGGCCATGGAGTATGGGATGCCGCCATGCGGGGGACTCGGTATAGGCATCGACCGGCTTGTCATGCTGCTCACCGACAGCGCTTCCATCCGGGACGTGCTGCTGTTCCCGCACATGCGGCCTGAGGCCTGATACTCCGCTAACGTTGGGAACCGGGGGAACCGGGGAACCGGGTCGAATCGACATCTGAGTCCGTCGCACTCATATCGGGTGGCACCCGAATTGCTCATCTGATACGCGAGGCCCGCCGATGTCATAGTAGGCGGGTATACTACAATCCGGAGGAGAGCCGCGCTCGTTCGAGCGGTCGTGCCGATATAAGGGAGTGTCATCGCATGTTCGAACGTTTCACCGAGAAAGCGCGCCGGGTCGTCGTGTACGCCCAGGAAGAGGCGCGCATGCTCAACCAGAACTACATCGGCACGGAGCACCTGCTCCTCGGACTGATACGGGAACAGGACGGGATCGCCGCCAAGGCGCTCGAGAGTCTCGGGATCTCGCTCGAAGATGTGCACGCCCAGGTCGAAGAGCTGATCGGGCGCGGCACATTCGTGCCCACCGGACACATCCCGTTCACCCCGCGTGCAAAGAAGGTCCTCGAGCTCTCCCTGCGAGAGGCGTTGCAGCTCGGGCACAACTACATCGGGACCGAGCACATCCTCCTCGGCCTCATCCGTGAAGGGGAGGGCGTGGCCGCTCAGGTGTTGCTGAACCTCGGTGCCGACCTCGACAAGGTCCGCTCGGCCGTCATCCAGCTGCTCTCCGGCCACCACGGCAAGCCGACCGATAGCAGCGAGGAGCGGGGCGCGCGCGGAAGCGGCCAGCTGCTCGACGAGTTCGGGCGCAACCTGACGCGGGCGGCAACCGAGGGCAAGCTCGACCCGGTCATCGGCCGTACCACGGAGATCGAGCGCGTCATGCAGATCCTCTCGCGGCGCACGAAGAACAATCCCGTACTCATCGGCGAGCCGGGTGTCGGCAAGACCGCGGTGGCCGAGGGTCTCGCGCAGGCTATAGTCCACGAAGAAGTGCCCGAGACCGTAAAAGACAAGCAACTCTATACGCTCGATCTCGCGGCGCTCGTCGCGGGCAGCAAGTACCGCGGCGAGTTCGAGGACCGCCTCAAGAAGGTCATGAAGGAGATCCGCGAGCGCGGCGACGTCATCCTGTTCGTCGATGAGATGCACACGCTCGTCGGCGCAGGCGCGGCCGAGGGCGCCATCGACGCCGCCAGCATCATCAAACCGGCGCTCGCACGCGGCGAACTGCAGACCATCGGCGCTACCACACTTGACGAGTACCGCAAGTACGTCGAGAAGGACCCTGCGCTCGAACGCCGGTTCCAGCCCATCATGGTCGGGGAACCGTCGGTCGCCGAGACGGTCCAGATCCTCTACGGGCTGCGCGACCGTTACGAGGCCCACCACCGCGTGAGCATCACCGACAATGCGCTCGAGGCTGCCGCGGTGCTCTCGGACCGCTACATCTCCGACCGGTTCCTCCCCGACAAGGCGATCGACCTCATCGACGAGGCCGGCTCGAAGATGCGGATCAAGATGATGACCGCGCCTCCGGGCATCAAGGAGGTCGAGGAGCGGCTCCGTCGTGTGCGTGGCGAGAAGGAGGCCGCGATCGAGGCACAGGAGTTCGAGAAGGCTGCCTCGCTCCGCGACAAGGAGAAGCGGATCATCGCCGAGAAACGCGCGATGGATGAGGAATGGCTCAAGCCCGAGGCGCGACGCCTCGTCGAGGTCACGGAGAACGAGATCGCCGACGTCGTGAGCATGTGGACTGGCGTTCCGGTCACGGCGCTGACCGAAGAAGAGACCGAGAAACTACTGCGCATGGAGGCATCGTTGCACGAACGGCTCGTCGGCCAGGACGAAGCGGTCGTGTCGGTCAGCAAGGCGATCAGGCGTGCCCGTGCAGGACTCAAAGACCCGCGCCGACCCGCAGGGTCGTTCATCTTCCTCGGCCCGTCGGGCGTGGGGAAGACCGAGCTCTCGAAGGCACTTGCTGCCTTCCTGTTCGGCAGCGAAGAGGCGCTCATCCAGCTCGACATGTCGGAGTACATGGAGAAGCACACCGTGTCGCGTCTCATCGGCTCGCCTCCGGGCTACGTCGGATTCGACGAGGGCGGGCAGCTCACCGAGCTTATCCGTCGCAAACCGTACTCGGTCGTGCTCTTCGACGAGGTCGAGAAGGCGCACCCGGACGTATTCAACGTTCTCCTGCAGATTCTCGAAGAGGGTCGTTTGACGGATGCGCAGGGCCGCAAGGTCGATTTCAAGAACGCGATCATCATCATGACTAGCAATATCGGTGCGCGCGACATCGTCAAGGGACAGAAGCTCGGGTTCAGCGCCGATGCAGGCGAGGGCCTCGCGTACGAGGATCTCAAGGAACGCGTCACCGGTGAGCTCAAGAAGGTCTTCCGGCCCGAGTTCCTGAACCGTGTCGACGAGGTCATCGTGTTCCACGACCTCACGCACGAGGAGATCGAGCAGATCGTCGACCTCATGTTCGACCGCTTGCGCGACCAGCTCGTGCCGCGCGGCATGGGCATCACGGTGACCGCCGAGGCACGCGAGTTCCTCGGCCGCGAAGGGTTCGACCCAGCGCTCGGCGCTCGCCCGCTGAGGCGCGCGATCCAGCGCAGCGTGGAGGACCCGCTTTCCGAGCAGCTGCTTGCGGGCCAGTGGGAGCAGGGTGATGTCATCGAGGTGGCCTTCGAGGACGGGGAGATCGTCTTCCGTAAGGGCGAGGGCCGTGCGCAGCTACCGACGAAGCCCGCGGTATCGGGTGAGGGCACCAAGCCCCTGATGCCTCCGGCGGCTGAGGCGCGGCGCGGCGGCGGGGGCGTCGTCGGCGGCGCGACGGGAGAGTAGCGGGTTGCCGCGCGCCAAGATCGTGTGGCGATGCCAATCGTGTGGCTCGAGCGCTCACAAGTGGCTCGGGCGATGTCCCGGGTGTGGCGAGTACAACACTTACATCGAGGAGACCGAGCACGTGGCCGAGGCGTCTTGCCCGGCCTCGGCCGCCCAACGTATCCCGCTCACTGAGGCTCACGGCCGAGAAGACCCCCGCGAGTCGTGCGGTGTCCTTGAGCTCGACAGGGTCCTGGGCGGCGGCCTGGTCGCCGGTTCGCTCATCCTGCTCGGCGGGGAACCGGGAATCGGCAAGTCCACGCTCCTGCTGCAGGTCGCTTCGTTAGTGGCCACGGGCGGCGGCTCTGTGCTGTACGTGTGCGGTGAGGAGTCCCCGGCGCAAGTGGGACTGCGGGCACGACGCATCGGGGCGACGTCCGAAGGCGTCGACCTCATGCCCGAGACCGACATCGCCGCCGTGGAGAGCGCCGTTCGCGCAGATCCGCCCGCGCTGCTCGTCGTGGACTCGGTGCAGACCGCGTTCGATCCCGAGCTTTCGGGAGCACCGGGAAGCGTCGGCCAGGTACGTGCTGCCGCCGCCAGACTCATGCGTATCGCGAAAGATCTCGGAGTGACCACGGTGCTCGTAGGTCACGTCACCAAGGAAGGCTCCATCGCGGGGCCGCGCGTGCTTGAGCACATGGTCGACACGGTCCTGTACTTCGAAGGGGACCGGGACCAGGCGTTCCGCGTGGTGCGCGCGGTCAAGAACCGCTTCGGGCCGGTGTCGGAGATCGGGATGTTCGAGATGGCCGAGGAAGGGCTCGTGCCGGTGGGTGACCCGTCGTCACTCCTGCTCGGCACCCGGGCGAGTGCGGTCCCCGGCTCGGTCGCCATGGCCGCCATGGAGGGCTCCAGGCCGCTCCTCGTCGAAGTCCAGGCGCTCGTGACCCCGTCGTACTTGCAGGTGCCCCGTCGCCTGTCGACCGGGATCGAATCGGCGCGCCTTCTCCAGGTGATAGCCGTGCTCGAGCGGAGAGCAGGGTTGTCCTTCGCGGGCCACGACGTCCACGTCTCGATCGCCGGCGGCGTCAAAGTGCTCGAGCCGGCGGTGGACCTGCCGCTTGCTGTCGCCTTGGCATCGGCACTCGCCGATCGCGTCGTCCCGCTCGATGTGGTCGCGTTCGGAGAGGTCGCACTCACGGGCGTCGTGCGCCCTGCGCCACATGCGTCGCTGCGAGTCCGCGAAGCGACGCGCCAGGGGCTCGGCCGGATCGTGGCAACGCTTCCTGACGGCTTCGTGACGGCCGATGGCGTCCGCCGGTCCGAGGTGTCCTCTGTGGCGGACCTGGCCGCTCTCCTCCGCTGAGTCGGGGGGCGAGATGCACGCGACCGTGGCGCCCGGACGCGTGCTCTGGCAGAATCGCGGGTAGGAACCAGGGTGTCCGAATATACCGGAAGGGAGTCAGGTGGACCCGCACGCCGAAGACCGCATGCGCCCCGAGCTCGAGAAGGTCGCTCCGGGGACACCCTTGCGGGAGGGGCTTGATTACATCATCGCAGGGCGTACCGGAGCGCTCATCGTCATAGGGGACGAGGAGAACGTCGCGCCGCTTTGCAACGGAGGATTCGACATCGACACCCCGTTCGTCCCGCAGCGCCTGTTCGAGCTCGCCAAGATGGACGGTGCCATCATCCTCGACGGTGAGTGCCAGCGCATCATCAAGGCCAACGTGCATCTTGTGCCCGACCCCGGTCTGCCGACCCGCGAGACGGGGATGCGTCACCGTACCGCGGAGCGCGTGAGCCGGCAGACGGCGGCGCTCGTCATCTCCATCTCTCAGCGCCGCGAGGTGGTCAGCCTCTATCTCGGCGGGGAGCGCATCATCCTCGACCAGATCGAGGTGCTGCTCGCCAAGGCCGACCAGGCGCTGCAGACGCTGCAACGCTACCGCAACCGCCTCGATGATACGCTCGACCGTCTCACCGAGCTCGAATTCGACGACCTCGTGACCCTCGGCGACCTCACCGAGGTCATCGGCCGATTCGAACTGGTGCGCCGCACCGCTCACGAGGTCGCACGTCACATCACCGAGCTCGGTATCGAGGGGCGCCTCGTCCGCATGCAGGCCGATGAACTCACCGCCACCGTCGACGACGAGTACGGCCTCGTCCTGCGCGACTACATCCGCGACCGGGGCCCGCGCAAGGTCGCGGCGGCGAAGGCGCATATCAGCGCGCTCCCGCCCGACCAGCTCTTCGAATCCGCCTATATCGCCCGCGCGCTCGGACTCGCCGAGGAGATCCATACGAACGAGGACCACCTGCGGCCCCGGGGACTGCGGGTCATGCGTCGCATCCCGATGCTGCCGACGTCGGTCGTCAATCGCATCGTCGAGCGCTACGGCACGCTTCAGGGCGTGCTCGCCGCATCGGTACAGGAGCTCGATGATGTCGATGGTGTCGGCGCGCGCCGTGCCGCCGCGATCTCCGAGGGGCTCGGGCGTATCCACGAGCACGTGCGGGGGTATGCGAGCCCGTGATCGTCAACATCACACGCTTCGTCTTCATGACCGCCGGGGCGCTCGGCGGCTTCATGGTATCGCGCCTCATCGACTGGACCGAGCAGATCGGCTACCCGCAGTACTTCGCCGTCTTCATCTTCCTCGTTCTCGGCATATCGATAGGCTACCTCCTGGGCGGCATCTTCGGACGGGAACTCGCCATGGCTCTGAGCAGGGCCGAGGAACGCTTGCGCGACACGTCCCCCGCCGACCTGTTCGCAGGCGTTGCCGGGTTGCTCGTCGGCCTCGTGATCGCGTGGCTCGTGGGTCTGCCGCTCAGACTCATCGAGCCCGCGTGGCTCGCGATCCTCTCTCTCGGGACACTGCTCGTGATGATGGGCTACCTGGGGATGCGGGTCGCGCTGCTCAAGAGCGGCGAACTTGCGAGGGTCGTGCCGGCGATGGCGTCGCAGGAGGGCCGTACGGACCGGCACCCGGCCGTCGCTCCACTGCTGCTCGACACGAGCGCCATCATAGATGGCCGCGCGAGCGTGCTCCGGTCACTCGGCGTCATCGAAGGGGAGGCGCGCGTACCGCGGTTCGTGCTCGCAGAGCTACACACCCTCGCCGATTCTGCCGATGAGATCAAACGTGGCCGAGGAAGGCGCGGTCTCGACTTCCTTTCCAAGGACGCCGCAGCCGAGGGCGGCGCCACGGAGGTGTTCGAGGCGGACTACCCGGAGATACCGGGCGTCGACGAGAAGCTGGTCCGTCTCGCACGCGACATCGGAGGCACGATCGTCACGGTCGACCACAACCTGTCGGGGGTCGCGAGGGCGGAGGGCGTGAACGTCATAAACCTGAACGAGGTCGCGACCGCCATGCGCCCCACGTACCTGCCGGGCGAGCGCCTTTCGCTGCGCATCGTCAAACCCGGCAAGGAGGCCTCGCAAGGGGTAGGCTACCTCGAGGACGGAACGATGGTCGTGGTGGCAGAGGGTAGCGAGCACGTAGGCGAGGACGTCGAGGCCGAGGTCACCTCAGTGTTGCAGACGTCCGCCGGCCGCATGGTGTTCGCGCGGTTCGATGGGGCCGACGGAGGGGGAGATGATGGGTGAGGCCGATACCGCGATCGTCGTCGTCGCTGGTGGCTCGGGGAAACGTTTCGGCCGCTCCGGCGGCAAGCAACTCGCCGATCTATGCGGACGGCCGCTACTCGCGCACACGCTCGAGGCGTGCTGCGCGGCGCCGGGAGTCACGTTCGTGGTCATCGTGGCTCCTGCGGAGCGCATCGGCGAGTATCGCGCGGCGGTCTCGGATGTCGACACGTGTGAGGTCGACGTCGGCTTCGCCCCCGGTGGTGCGCGCCGGCAGGACTCGGTGGCAGCGGGTATCGCTGCAGTGCCCGAGTCGATCGGCTACATCGCGGTGCACGATGGCGCTCGTCCGCTCGTGAGCGCGCAGGCATTCGCGCAGGCACGCGTGCTCCTCGACTCGGATACGCGCCTGGACGGCGTCGTCGTGGGCCACCGTGTGTTCGACACACTCAAGCGTGTCGAGCATGGTCGCATCATCGACACCCCGGACCGCACCCTCTACTGGGTGGCGCAGACGCCGCAACTCTTCCGTGCCCGAGCGTTGCGGTCGGCGTACGAAGAGGCCGAGGAGACCGCTCGCGAGCGTACCGACGACTCATCCCTCGTCGAGGCTGTCGGAGGACTGGTCGGCGTGGTCGAGGGGGCGCGGGACAACATCAAGGTGACGGTCGAGTCCGACCTTGCACTCGCGAGGGCGGTACTCGGGGCGCGCTGCGTCGAGGAGCACGAATGAGGGTCGGCATCGGCTACGACGTCCACGCCTTCACCGAGGGCCGTCCGCTCGTCATCGGTGGCGTCGACATACCGCACGAGATGGGTCTCATCGGCCACTCCGATGCCGACGTGCTCACTCACGCGCTGACCGACGCTATCCTTTCGGCGATGCGCGCAGGAGACCTCGGAGCGCACTTCCCCGACACCGACCCCGCGTATGCCGGGGCGCGCAGCATCGAGCTGCTCGAACATGCGGCCCGGCTCATGAGGGATTCCGGGTGGCGCCTCGTCGACGCCGACACGGTGCTCGTGCTCGAGCGGCCCCGCATGTCGTCGTACCGGGACGTCATGCGGGCGACCCTTGCCGAGGCGCTCGGCGTCGACGTCGAGGCTGTCGGGGTGAAGGCGACGACGACGGAGGGTCTCGGGTTCGCCGGTCGCGAGGAAGGTGTCGCCGCCTACGCAGTCGTCCTCATCGAGCGCGCCACCGGCTGAACGAGCGCTGGTTCGCCAGGCGCGTCGAGCCTGCTGACGGCGTATCCGGACTCCTCGGCAGGTGGATGACGTGGTACCGTGTGCGGGGACGACCGTCGCAGGTCGCGGCGGTTCAGAACGGTCGTAGCCGCAGCGGGAGGACCCGTGTTCGGACGTGTCGCAGAGGACATACGCGCGGTCAAGGAGCGTGACCCGGCCGCGACATCCACCTGGAGCGTGCTACTCAACTATCCGGGACTGCACGCGCTGTGGTGGTACCGGCTGGACAACTGGCTGTGGAGGCATGGGCGCACGGGACTTGCCCGGTGGCTCTCGCAGCACGGGCGCTTCTGGACCGGGATCGAGATCCACCCGGGAGCCACCATCGGAAGACGCTTCTTCATCGACCACGGTATGGGCGTGGTCATCGGCGAGACGAGCGTGATCGGCGACGACGTGACCGTCTACCAGGGCGTGACGCTCGGGGGCACCGGCAAAGAGCGCGGGAAGCGCCACCCCACGCTCGAGGACTGCGTCGTCGTGGGTGTCGGGGCCGCCGTGCTCGGCGACATCACGATAGGGCGTGGGAGCCGGGTAGGCGGCGGCGCCGTGGTCGTGCACGACGTGCCCCCCAACTGCACGGTAGTGGGCATCCCCGGCAGGGTCGTCGTGCGCGAGGGACGTAAGATCGACGCGATCGACCTCCACCACGAGGACCTTCCCGACCCCGTGGTCGAGATGTTCCGCTGCATGCAGCGCCGTATCGACCGTCTCGAAGCGCGGCTGGCCGCCGATGAGATGGCGAGTGCCGAGCGCGTCGAGCCACCGTTCCCCGTACCGGACGATGTGCCGGAGGTGCAGGTCGGCGGCGAGGGTTCGGGGGAGAGTTGTGAGATCTGACCGAGATGACCGAGGAGCCACCCGATGACGATACGTCTGTACAACACGCTCACTCGCCGCAAGGAGGAGTTCGAGCCTCGTGAAGAAGGCGCCGTCGCGATGTACGTGTGCGGGCCCACGGTCTATAACCACGTCCACATCGGCAACGCCCGCACCTTCCTGACGTTCGATGTGATCCGTCGCTACCTGGAGTGGCGCGGATTCGACGTCACGTACGTCCAGAACATCACGGACATCGACGACAAGATCATCGCTCGGGCCGCCGAGGAGGGCTCATCGGCCGAGGAGGTCGCCCGCGTCTACACCGAGGCGTTCCTCGACGCGATGCGCGAACTCGGTGTCGCCAAGCCCACCGCACAGCCGCGGGCAACCGAGACGATCCCCGAGATGATCGAGATGACCGAGCGTCTGATCGAGCGGGAGCACGCATATGTGGTCGGCGGAGACGTCTACTTCTCGGTCCGCTCGTTCGCCGGCTACGGGAGACTCTCGGGCCGCGACATAGAGGAGGTGCGCTCCGGGGCCAGGGTCGACGTCGACGAGCGCAAGAGCGATCCGCTCGACTTCGCGCTGTGGAAGGCCGCGAAGCCCGGCGAGCCGCACTGGCCGAGCCCGTGGGGCGAGGGGCGTCCCGGGTGGCACCTCGAGTGCAGCGTCATGAGCGAGAAGGAACTCGGTGTCTCGTTCGACATCCACGGCGGCGCGTCGGACCTCATCTTCCCACACCACGAGAACGAGATCGCCCAGTCGGAAGCGGCTACGGGTCAGCCGTTCGCCCGTTACTGGCTCCACGGAGGACTCTTGCAGGTCAATGCAGAGAAGATGAGCAAGTCACTCGGCAACTTCATGCTCCTGCGCGATGTACTCGACCGCTATCCTGCGCCGGTGGTCCGTCTGCTGATGTTGCAGACCCACTACCGTAGTCCGCTCGACTTCTCGCTCGACCGCCTCGACGAGGCGCGAGCCGCCTACGAACGCATCGAGACGCTCATTCGCAACATCCGCTGGACCCGCGGGACGACGCCGACGATGGAGGGGCGCTCCGAGGAAGAGCGGGAGCGGCTCACCGCAGCGATCTCCGGAGCGCAGGACTCGTTCGTCGCAGAGATGGACGACGACTTCAACACCGCTGGCGCCCTCGGCGCCCTCTTCGAACTCGTCCGCGCGGCGAACACCTTCATGACCGCCAGCGACTCCGCACTCGCCACAGCTGACCTCGTCGCTCTCTCGGACGTCGAGGACGTGCTGGTAGAGTCGCTCGGTGCGCTCGGTGTCGAGATCGGTGGAGCGCGCCAGCAGGGCTATCCGCCCGAGGTCGTCGAGTTGGCACGAGAACTCGCGGGGTATCGCGGGGACGATCCGGCAGGGGCCGTGGATGCCCTTCTCGCCGCGCGTGCGGTAGCACGGACCGAGCGCAACTGGGCCGCCGCGGACGCGGTGCGCGATGGGTTGGCGCGCTTCGGCATCTCCGTGGAGGACACCGCACAAGGCGCACGCATCACGCTGGCACCGAGGAGCTGAGCCGGGTGTCCGCCCTCATCGAGGGACGCAACGCGGTCATCGAGGCGCTTCGCGCGGGTGTCCCGGTGACGGGGATACTCATCGCCGCAGGCACGAAGGGTGCGCCCGTCGACGAAGTGCGTCGCCTTGCAGCTGACACAGGCGTACCGGTCGAGACGGTGTCACGCCGCCTCCTTGACGAGCGGAGCGTCCGGGGGGCTCACCAGGGTGTCCTCGCCGAGGTCGCCCCGTTCGCATACGCGCCGCTCGCGGACATCATCGCCACGGCTGCCGGCCGTCCGCGCAGTCTTATCGTCGTGCTCGACCACATCACCGACGAAGGCAACCTCGGCGCCATCGCGCGCTCTGCCGAGGTCGCCGGCGCCGATGGGCTCGTGGTGCCCAAAGCGCGTTCGGCCCAGGTGGGCGCCGTGGCACAGAAGACCTCGGCAGGCGCGCTGGCATACTTGCCGGTGGCCCGCGAAGCGAACATCGTCCAGGTGCTCGGCCGCCTGAAAGAGACTGGGTACTGGATCGTGGGGGCTTCGGAGAAAGCCGACATGCTCGCCTGGGAGGCGCCGCTCGAGGGCCGTATCGCCCTCGTGATGGGCGCGGAAGGTGAGGGGCTGGCTCGCCTCGTCGAGAAGACGTGCGACCTGCTCGTACGGTTGCCCGTCGCCGGCTCGATCGACTCGCTGAACGTCGCGCAGGCGGCGACGGTGCTCATGTTCGAGTGGGTACGACGGGATACGTGATCCCGTGGACCTCAAAGTACTCATCGTCGACGGCTACAACGTCATCCGGCAATCCGGGGGACCGTACGCCCGACTCTTCGAGATCGATCCGGACATGGCGCGCACGCGCCTGGTAGCGGACGTGGCCGGGTTCGCGCACGGTGAATGGTCCGCTACGGTCGTGTTCGATGCCGGCGCGAACCCCCGCTCCATCGGGACGACAGAAGAGGTCGCCGGGGTGAACGTCGTGTTCTCTGCTCATGGAACGACCGCGGACTCGGTCATCGAGAACTTGGCGGCAGAGACCCGGGCCGCCGGACGCCAGGTCACCGTCGTCTCCTCGGACATGCAGACCCAGTGGTCGGTGATGGGTCCGGGAGTGAGCCGGATGTCTGCACGTGCGTTCATCGACGAGGTGCTCGGAGAGGAAGCGCTGCGCGCCGAGTCGAACCCCTCGGGGACGACGAGGTCCACGTTGTCCGAACGACTCGATTCGGCCACTCTGGACGAACTCACGCGCTGGTCGCGCGGACATCGCCGATAGGCGGCCGCTCGTCGTTCGAGATATACCTTGCAGCGTGATTAAACGTTTCATTATTCACAAAGTTGACGGCCCCCGCCAATAAGGTACCTTCAGATGAGGATGTGCGTCCGGACACAGTCACATCCAGCTCTCGAGGGAGAGAGACAGGCGGGGAAGGGGTCGTGCATGGAGCGCGTGAAGGCGTTGTCGCACAGGCCGACGAACGGGTCGACAGGCGATCTGAGGCTGGTGATCGCCGCCCGGTCGGGGGACCAGGGCGCATCGGCGGCCCTCGTACGCAAGTATCGCAGTCTCGTCCGGTGCAAGGCGCGCTCGTACTTCCTCGCCGGCGGGGACCGCGATGACGTCATCCAGGAAGGCCTGCTCGGCCTCTTCAAGGCGATACGGGATTACGACCCAGCTCACCAGGCGTCGTTCCGCTCGTTCGCGGAACTGTGTGTCACCCGGCAGATGATCACGGCGGTCAAGACCGCGACGCGACAGAAACACACACCGCTCAACGCGTACGTGTCTCTCAGCAGACCGGTCAGCAGCGAGGACCAGGGTGAACGGCTGTTCGAGGACATCCTCGCGGCCCGTGACATCTGCGATCCGGCGGAGATAGTCATCTCCGCCTGGGAGACCGAGTTCATCCGGCGCGGCTTCACCGAGTCCCTCTCCGCGTTCGAGACCGACGTACTGAGGGCCTACATGCAGGGGTGCACGTACCAGGAGATCGCCGGGCGCCTCGGCAGGCACCCAAAAGCTGTCGACAACGCTTTGCAGCGCGTCAAGCGCAAGATCGAGCTCCAGGTAGCCAAGTGCCGTAGCTGCTGATCGCCGCTCGACGTCCCGTCCCTCGACGAGCGTACGACAACGTTGATGGCGGGTGGCGCGTCGATGCGACCGCCTCTACAATAAGGCGCGTCGCTGGCGTAGCTCAATGGCAGAGCAACTGCCTTGTAAGCAGTAGGTTGTGGGTTCGACTCCCTCCGCCAGCTCCACGTAGCGAATCGGACCCCGGCCCGGGCATACGTCAGGGCCGGGGTCCGCGTCCTCCGGGGCCGTAGCTGCGCACGCCAGAGGGGTCTACCCGAGGTGCGCAGTGGTCACGCCCGGGGCCGTTGTCGTCGTTGACACCCAAAGAAACCTTGGAGTACTATCCGTATGCCTCGGGCCCGGCGCTCGGACGGCGTTCATGCTGTAACTTGATAAGTGCAAAGAGCGGTTGTTTTTTTATGTGGGGGTGTGCCCGAGTGGCTAAAGGGGACGGGCTGTAAACCCGTTGGCTATGCCTACCCAGGTTCGAATCCTGGCGCCCCCACCACTGAAGATCATGCGGGAGGCATGCCGTGCCTCCCGTTCTCCCGTGCCCACATAGCTCAGTCGGCAGAGCACTTCCTTGGTAAGGAAGAGGTCACCGGTTCAAGTCCGGTTGTGGGCTCCAGTCATCACCGGTCGGTCCCCGTGAACGGCCGATACGGCGGTGTAGCTCAGCGGTTAGAGCACACGGTTCATACCCGTGGAGTCACTGGTTCGAATCCAGTCACCGCTACCAAGGCAACACACGCAGGGCCGCGTGGCCCGCGTTAGAGACAGAGACAGGAACGGTAAGTAGAGAAGCACCTTCAAGGGCGGTACCCACCGGTCGAGGGGATCGGTGCCGTCGGCGAGGTCTCGTAAGGAGGAGACTCATGGCGAAGAAGAAGTTCGAGCGCACCAAGCCGCACGTCAATATCGGCACCATCGGTCACGTCGACCACGGCAAGACCACGCTCACCGCGGCGATCACCAAGACGCTTGCCGAGAAGGGGT
>SKMN01000079.1 GCA_007121015.1 Coriobacteriia bacterium | reverse complement strand
GTGTAGTAGTCGAGACCGCGCACGAGACGTGGGTCCTCGATGTAGGAGATGCCGAGGACGTCGAGGTGCGCGCGCACCGTATCGTAGTGGGCGCTGCACTCCCCGCACAGTTCGTCGCGCAGGAGCGGCGCGTCCGCCATCACGTCGGCACACCCAGGCTTCTTGCAGTCGAACGCGCGGAGCGGGTTCGTGTCCGCACGCCGGTTGCACTCCTCGCAAAGCGCTGCCGCCTTCGCCCGTATGTGAGCCGCCACCTTCTCCCGGTACGCAGGCCTGCACACCTCGTCGCCCATCGAGTTCACAAGAAGTCGCATGTTCTCGCCAGGGATGCCGATCGCCTCGTAGAAGCGCCACAGAAGTGCGATGACCTCGGCGTCGACGCTCGGCTCGGCGGCGCCGAGACATTCGATACCGATCTGCCAGAACTGGCGCATGCGCCCCTTCTGCGGGCGCTCGTAGCGGAACATCGGTCCGGAGTAGTAGACCTTCGCGACCGAGCCCTGCGGAACGAGCGTGTGTTCGAGCGCGGCACGCACCACGCTCGCCGTACCCTCGGGACGCAGGGTGAGCGAGCGGTCAGACCGGTCGAGGAAGGTGTACATCTCCTTGCTCACGATGTCGGTGGCCTCACCGATGCCGCGGGCGAACACGTCGGTGTGCTCGAAGAGCGGGGTGTAGATCGGCACGTAGCCGTAGCGCGCGAAGAGTTCCTGCGCGGTGCGGGTCAGGTACTCCCACGCACGCGCGGTAGCGGGAAGCATGTCGGCGGTCCCTTTAGGGGCGCGTACGTCCATCGGGTGCGGCTGTCCTCCTCGGCAGGCGTCTGGTGCGGGGTTCCGATTATGCAGCAACGTCGCGGCGATGACCACGGCCTGCCGAGGGCAGTCCAGCGAGTGCGGACCCGGCGGCCTGTGACGCACTCGGCACGCCGTTATGCCCTCGGGAAGAATGGGTTCACCGCGCGCTCACGCCCGATGGTCGTATCCGGGCCGTGACCGGGATGGACCGCTGTGTCGTCGGGCAGCGGTGCGAGGCGCTCGGCGATCGAACGGCGAAGCGCGTACGCATCGCCACGCGGGAAGTCGGACCGGCCGACACTGCCGGCGAACAGCGTATCCCCGCTGAAGAGGCGTCCGTGCCCATACAGGCATATGCAGCCGGGGGTGTGGCCAGGCGTGTGGATGACCTCGAAGGCGAGGGCCCCCGCGGTGACGATGTCCCCGTCGCGGAGCTCGCGGTCCGGATGCGGCGCGGTCACGTCGAATCCGAACAGCGCGCCCCCCGTGCCCGTGGGACACGTCACGAACGAGGCGTCCGCCTCGTGCACGAGGAGGGGCGCTCCAGTCGCGGCGCACACCTCGCCGGCGGCCGCGAGGTGGTCGAAGTGGCCGTGTGTCAACACGACCGCCTCGGGCACGGCACCGTCGAGGGCATCGAGGACGGTCGCGCCGTCGTCGGCCGGATCGATGAGGAGCACGGGTGTCCCGTCCTCTCCGCTCACGACCCAACAGTTCGTATCGAGTGGTCCCACGACAAGTCTTCGGACCTGCATCAGGTCTTCCCCTTCCGCTGCATGTGCGCCTCCCCCGGCAGGGTGCGGGCCGCTTCGAAGACCCCGTCGATCGAGCGCACCTCGCGCAGGAGCGGCGTGAGCTGTTCCATGTTGCCGAGCTCGATCAAGAACCGCATCGTCGATATCCCGTCGCGGTCGGTCGCCGCGTGCGCGGCGAGCACGTTCACGCCCGCCTCGGCGAGACTCGAGGTCACCTCCTGGAGGAGCCGCGTGCGATCGACCGCCTCGATGACGATGTCGACCTGGTACGTGCTGTCGGTACCGCGGTCCCACTCCACCTCGAGGATGCGCTCTGGGCTCTTGAGGAGTTCGGCCGCGTTGGAGCAGTCCCTGCGGTGGACCGAGACGCCGCGCCCGCGCGTGACGAACCCGACGATGTCGTCCCCGGGCACCGGAGTGCAGCAACGCGCGAGGCGTACGAGCACGTCGTCGATCCCCTTGACCTTGATGCCGCCACCGGACTTGCGCCGCTTCGAGCGCGGCGGTGTCATCGGCCGGGTGAGCGGCAGGACCTCCGGCTCGGGCTCGGGTTGGGGTTTGCCGGCATCAGCCGACATGTGCTTGAGCAGCTTGCCGGCGACCTGCTTCGCCGAGACCTTGCCGCCGCCGATGTGTGCGAGCAGGTCGTCGGCGGCCTGGAAGTTCATCTCCGTCGCCACCGCCTGCAGCGCCCGGGTCGCGGCAGACGAACTGATGCCGAGCCCGTGCTTGCGCATCACCTTGCCGAGCTCGTCGCGCCCTCGCTGCAGATCATCCTCACGGCTCGCCTTGCTGAAGTAGCTCCGGATCTTGCTCCTGGCCGAGGAGGTCTTGACGATGTTGAGCCAGTCACGGCTCGGCCACGAGTTCTTGTTCGTGAGGATCTCGACCCGGTCGCCCATCTGCAGTTCGTAGCCGAGAGGGACGATCGCGCCGTTCACCTTGGCGCCCACGCAGTGGTGCCCGACCTCGGTGTGGATCGCGTATGCGAAGTCGATGGGCGTCGACCCACGGCGCATCGAGCGGACGTCACCCTTGGGCGTGAACACGAAGACCTCGTCTTCGAACAGGTCGATCTTGAGGGCCTCCATGAACTCGCGAGGGTCTTTGAGCTCGGTCTGCCACTCGAGCATCTGGCGCAGCCACGCGAGGCGCTCGTCGAAGCTCTCGTCTCCGCGGTTCCCTTCTTTGTAGCGCCAGTGTGCCGCAATGCCGTACTCGGCGGTACGGTGCATCTCCTCGGTCCGGATCTGGATCTCGAGCGGACGGCCCGCAGGCCCGATGACGGTCGTGTGCAGCGACTGGTACATGTTGAACTTGGGCATCGCCACGTAGTCTTTGAATCGGCCCGGCACCGGCTTCCAGATCGAGTGCACCGTACCGAGCGCGCCGTAGCAGTCCTTGACCGAATCGACGATCACCCGCAACGCGATGAGGTCGTAGATCTCGTTGAAGTCTTTGCCTTTCTGAGACATCTTCTGGTAGATGCTGTACAGGTGCTTGGGCCGCCCGGAGATCTCCGCCTCGACACCGATAGTCGCCAATTCGCCCTGGAGCTGGTCGATGACCTGCTGCAGATAGGCCTCACGCGCCGCGCGGCTCTCGGCGACCATCTTCTGCACCTGGTGGAACTTGCGGGGTTCGAGGTAGTAGAAGGAGAGGTCCTCGAGCTCCCACTTGATGCTCGATATGCCGAGACGGTGCGCGAGCGGCGCGTATATCTCCATCGTCTCGACCGCCTTCTCGCGACGGCGCTCCGCTGGCAGCGCCGAGAGCGTGCGCATGTTGTGAAGGCGATCGGCGAGCTTGATCAAGATGACCCGGATGTCCTTGGCCATCGCGATGAGCATCTTGCGCAGGTTCTGGCTCTGCGCCTCGGAGAGCGACTCGAACTCGATCTTACCGAGTTTGGTCACGCCATCTACGAGCTCCGCGACCTCGTCACCAAAACGTTCGCGCAGTTCTGCGAGATCGTAGCGTGAGTCCTCGACGACGTCATGGAGGAGAGCGGCCTTCAGGGTGGCGGTGTCGAGATGGAGCTCGGCCAGGATGAGGCAGACCTCGATAGGGTGCTTGACGAACGGCTCTCCGGACTTGCGCGTCTGCCCCTCGTGCGCTTCGACGGCGAGCGCGTATGCCTCGTCGAGCCCCGTGAGGTCGGCATCAGGGATGTACTTCTTGACCTGCTCCTCTATCTGCTCGATCGTCGCAGGCACGAAATACGGTCCTCCTCAGCGGTTAGGGTCGTGATGGAAGGATAGGGCGGTTGAACCGTTCCAGCAACTCGCACGCCGTAGTGCCGAGCGCCCACTCCTTGAAACGGCGGAACTCGGCTATCTCCTCGAGACCCTCGGCATACCTGACCGAGGTCGCAAGCTCGACCTGCTGCGGTTCGGGGACGAGTGAGAGGCGCCGGTACACGCTATGCCCTTCTGACTCGAGCAGACCGAGCTCCCGGAAGATACCTACCCCCGTCGACACGCCGCGTTCGTTCATCGAGGTCCGGGGGCGACGCTTCGCCACACGCTCCGCGAGTTCCGCGTTCGTGATCTCGAACGCTGCACCAGAGGCGGCGTGCAGCTCTTTGAGGGCCGAGTAGAGCGCCGCGAGGTCGTCGCGCGGTGGGGCGACGCTCGCGAGCACGACCTCGTTCACGCGCGCGTCACGCGGACCGAAGAGCAGGTGGATGCGGGACGCGACCCCGTCACGCCCCGCCCTCCCACACATCTGGTTGAACTCGATGTCGTTGAAGGGCAGGTGGTAGAGGACGACGTGGCGTACGTCGGGGATGTTGACGCCCTCACCGAACGCGCTCGTGGCGATCACGCAGCTCACGTCACCGGCGCGGAACGCGCGCTCGACCGCATGGCGCGCAGATCGTGCCAATCCACCGTTGTAGAACGCGGTGCGCATCGCGATCTGCGGGGCACGTTTGCGCAGCATACGGGCGAGCTTGACCGACTGCTCGCGAGAGTTGACGTAGATGATGGTCTTGTCGCCGCGGGACGTGAGCGCCGCGAGGTAGGAGTCCTTGTCGGCACACCCGCGCTTGTCCTCGATCAGCAGGTTCGTGCGCACCGTCGGATCGGTCACGACGGTCTCTATGCCGAGCGTCTGGCGGATAGCCGCGGCAGTGGTGTCGCCTGCGGTCGCGGTGACCGCGAGCACGGAGGGCCTGCCGAGCGTCTCGAAAGCCTCGCCGAGCCTCCCGTACGCCGGCCGGTGACCCGCGCGCGCGGAACCCACGTGGTGAGCCTCGTCGACCACAGCGAACCCGATCCTGCCCGTCGCGGCGAACCGCTCGCAGTGGTGCACGAGGAACTCCGGAGTCGTGAGCACGACGTCGAGGTCGCCGGAGCGCAGCGCCGCGAACCCCTCGTCACGCGCGGCAGGCGGAGACTCGCCTGTGAGGGTGCAGACACCCACCCCGAGCCCCGCCATGACCTCTTCGAGGTGGAACGCCTGGTCGGCCACGAGCGCCCGCAGCGGGAACACGAACACCGATGCTCGCCGCTCGGCGAGCGCGGTCCGCGCCGCGTGCAGGTGGAAGATGAGCGACTTGCCCCGTCCGGTCGCCATGACCGTCAGGCAACGCCGGCCGGCCGCAAGCTCTTCGAGGGCGGCCCGCTGAGCATCGTGCAAGCTGCCCTCCCCTATGAACGCGCGCACGAGTTCGCTCTCGAGAGCCTCAGGCGCGAGGCGGGCGAACTCGGCGCGACGTGCTACGACATCGATCTCCTCGGCCACTTCGGAGATACGGTCGCGGCGCGTGACGAGCACGTTCACCCCGCGCGAGCGCTCCTCGGCAAGGCCCGTGATGTCGGTGACCTCGACGTCGTACTCCACCCCCGCGTCGATGACCGGCGCAAGCGCGGCGGCCAGTCGCCGGTTGAAGAACCCGACCTGGGCGCCGTGCGGCTCGTGCAGTGCGATCGCGTTGGAGTCGTACTCGTTCTCCGGCTGGCGAACGATCCGAAGCGGCGTGCCCGGATCGAGTCCGGCGACCACCTCCTGCCTGCCTTCGAACGTCACGCCTACGAGCTTGGTGTGGAAGGAGTCGGCCTCGGCGATGCCCGCGTACTCCTCGCGAGCGAGGATCTCGTCGGCGTGCGCGAACAGGTCTTCGACGAGCTCGGCGGCGGGGGCGGAGGCGTCCAGCTCGTGGACCGCGATGTCGCGGACGAACATCTGGACGCGCTTGCGCCCTCGCCACGAGTCCGCCTGGACCTCGAACGTGAGATCGACTGCTGCGTCGCACGCTGCGACCCGTTCGATCTCCGCGCACCGGAACGCGATCGCCCCCACGGAATCAGCCCCGTCGTACGCGCTGAACCTGAGGTGCTCCGATGCCCGACCGACCCGCTCGCGCGAAGACATGAACACCCCGCTCGCGCCGAAGCGGGGTCGCGGGTTGCCGAACCCGAAGGGCGCGAGCATCTCGACCTCGGCGGCGAGTTCGATGCTCACGTCGCTCAGAGAGAGTTCCGCGTCGACGACGGACGGCGTCACGAACGCATCGGCCGGGACCGTCTCAAGGTGCTGGTGCAGGCGCTCGCGCAACTCCGGTACGCGGTCGGCGGAAAGGGTCACCCCGATCGCCGCCGCGTGTCCACCGAACCGGTCGAGGACATCGGCCACCGAGGAGACCGCCGCAAACAGGTCGACGTCGCCCACGGAGCGGCCAGAGCCCCGGGCGATGCCGTCCTCCACGTTGAACACGAGCGTCGGTACGCCGAACCGCGCTGCGAGGCGCGATGCGACAATCCCTTTGACGCCGTCGTGCCACCCCTCCGCTGAGAGCACGAGCGCGCGGTCGCCCGGAGCGAACTGGCGCTCCGCCATTGCGACCGCCGCCGCACTCATCTCCCGCTCGGTCGTCTGCCTGAGGCGGTTGAAGCCGTCGAGGTCGAGGGCGAGCCCCTCGCTTTCGATCGGGTCGTCGCTCAACAGCAGGTCGAGAGCGACGTGAGGATCGGCCATGCGTCCGGCGGCGTTGAGGCGCGGTGCGAGCTGGAACGCGACCTCGTCCGCCCCGACCGCCGTCACGTCGCATCCCGCGATCGAGGCCAGTGCGGCCAGACCGGGGCGCGGGGTGCGTCGAATACGCTCGATACCGTCGGCGACCAGTGCACGGTTCTCCCCCACGAGCGGCACCATGTCGGCGATGGTCCCGAGCGACGCAAGGTCCGTCAGCTCGCGCCACAGGTCGTTGCGCCCGAGAAGCGAGCCGACCGCACCGATGAGCTTGAGCGCGACGCCGGCTCCCGCGAGCGCGGACGACGGGTTGCCCGGCTCGAGCTTGGGATCGGTGACCGGCACGCCCTCGGGCACGGCCTTGCCCGGTTCGTGGTGGTCGGTCACAGCGACGTCTATACCGGTCGAGCGCAACAGCTCCACCTCGGCCGCGGAGGAGATGCCGCAGTCGACGGTGATCACGAGGTCAGGAGCCCAACGGATGAGGCGCTCGACGCTCGCGGTGGTCAGGCCGTATCCTTCTGCGAAACGATCGGGTACCGTCGCGCGCACCTTCGCACCGAGTGCAGTGAGTCCGCGTCCCATGAGCGCCGCCGAGGAGATCCCGTCGAGGTCGAAATCCCCGAAGACGACGATGCGCTCCCCCTCGGTGATCGCCCGGGCCACCCGCGACGCGACCTCGTCCATGCCGGGGATCGCACTCGGCGAGTGCCACTCCACGTCGAGGCTCGGCTCCAAGAAACGGTCTGCGGCAGCGGGAGTGTGGATCCCACGGGCGACCAGTATCCGCGCTACGACGGGCGACAGTCCGCGCTGCTCGATCAGACATGTGACCGCCGCGTCGTCCACCTCGGCCAGGTCCCACGGTGAAGGGCGCATCTTCACGCTGCTATCAGTTCTCGACGTCATCAACGGCATCCTAACAAGGAGGGCCGACACCCGGTGCCGGCCCTCCCGTTGCGATCACTGTCCGTCTGCGAGGAGGAGCGACATCCACCCCTACGCGGCGACACCGTACTTCTTAGCGAGCGCCTGGAACTTGGGCTCGCGCTCTTTCCACAGCGTATAGACGGGTGTCGCCACCGCGATCGACGAGTATGCGCCGATGAGGATGCCCACTACGAGCGCGAACGCGAAGCCCGCAAGCGTCGCCCCGCCGAACAGCAGGAGCATGAGCGGCGGCATGATCGACGTCACCGAGGTGTTGACCGAGCGGGCGAACACCTGGTTGAGCGAGTGGTTCGCCATTCTCGTGAACGTCGTGCGCGTGAGCGCCTTCGTGTTCTCCTTGACGCGGTGGAATACGACGATCGTGTCGTAGAGCGAGTACCCCATGATCGTGAGCAACGCAGCGATCGTGCTGGGTGTCACCTCTCGCCCCACCAGCGCGTAGATGCCCAGCACGAGCAAGACGTCGTGGCCGAGCGTGAAGACCGCCGTGAGCGACATCTTGTACTCGTAGCGCAGCGAGACGTAGAGCAGGATCGCCAAGATCGACATCGTGAGCGCGAGCAGGGCGGCGCGCGTGATGTTGCGGCCCCAACCAGGGCCGATCGTAGCGACGTCCCCATCGTCCGCGGACAGTCCGAGCGTCTCTATGACCCGTAGGTACGCCGCGTTGGCGACATCGGGGTCGTCTTCGGGAGCGCGGACGATGAACCCGTCGTTCTCGGTCGTCTGCACCTGCACTCCGGGGATCCCGGCCTCTTCGAACGCGTCGCGCACCTCTCCGATCTCCACGCCCTCGACCCGGTTGAGGTTGATCACCGTGCCGCCCTGGAACTCGATGCCGAAAGTGAGGCCCCTCGTGGCGAGAGTGACGATGCTGACCACCACGAGCACCACGCTGATGGCGAAGAACACTCTGCGAAAGCCGAGGAAATCGATATCACGCCCGAGCATCGGCCTCACCCCCCTTCACGCCGAAGAGCCATGGCGCCTTGGGGATGACCTTCTCGGCCATGAGGATGATCACCGAACGGGACCAGAACACCATGTTGATGATGTCGATGGCGATACCGATCATGAGCGTGAGCGCGAAGCCGCGCACCGGCCCGATGGCGAACGTGTAGAGCATGAGCGCGGAGACGAAGGTCACGAGATCGGCGTCGAGGCTCGTCCCGATCGCGTGCCGCGTACCGTGCCGCGCCGCGGAACGGTACGTCCTGCCGTCCCGCACCTCTTCGCGGAACCGCTCGATCATGAGGATCTCCGAGTCGGCCGCAAGCCCGATAGTGAGCACGATGCCGGCTATGCCGGGCAACGTGAGGGCGAACCACCCGAAGTTCGAGAGCAACGAGAGCATGCCGAGGAAGAGCGATGCGAAGATGGAGAGCGCGAACCAGCTGAGCACGCCCATGCCCCGGTAGTAGATGGCGAGGTAGGCCGCGACGAGACCGAGTCCGAGGAGCGCCGCGTATACGCCGCGGCGCAACGAGTCCTGTCCGAGCGTGGGGCCGACGACCCGCGACTCGGAGAACTCCAGTGCGACCGGCAGTGCGCCGGTTTCCAGCACCGTGCGGAGCCTGCGTGCCTCCTCGGCGGTGAAGTTGCCGGTGATCGAGGTCTGACCGCCGGTGATCCGGTCGCGCACTACCGGCGCCGACTCGACGTTGCCGTCGAGCACGATCGCGATCTGCTGGCCGATGCGCGCGCCGGTGATCTCGGCCCACGCCTGTGCGCCCTCAGCGTTGAACGTGACGTTCACTTCGAGCTCGGCGGGGTTCTGCGGGTTGGCCCCGACCGAAGCGGAGGTGACGACATCGCCGGTGAGAAGGACTTCGCCCAGTACGATCTCGCCGGTCTCGTCGATGCCGACGACGTCCCGGATCTCGAGCTGACCGGTAGAGCCGAGGACCTCGAGCGCTTCCTGCGCGTTGCGGATACCGGGAAGCTGCACGAGGATGGAGTCGGCCCCCTGTCGCTGGATCGACACCTCGGCAGCACCGAGCCGGTCCACGCGGTTGCGGACGATGAGCTCGGCACGGTCCATGACCTCGTTGGTCACCGGGGTCTCGGGGGTCTCTTGCGCCGTCAGTATCACCGACAGCCCGCCTTGGATGTCGAGACCCTGGCTGATATTCTCGCCTGGCGGCCAGAACTGCCACCACGACAGCCCGACCAATATCATCACGACCGTCAACGCGGCCGCGATACGCTGTTTCGGCTCCATTCTCCTGCCTTCCTGCGCTTCCCAGTGTACCCGTCAGAGCAGCTTGATGCCGTTGATCACGAGCGCGAACCGTGCCTCGAGCGCCTCTGCCGCCTTGCGGCACATCTGCATCCTCGAGAGGAATATCTCGAAATACTCCATCACCTGGCTCGTCTGAGTATCGATATCTATCTCCAGGGTGATATCCCGTGTCTCGGAATCCACCCTCAGAAAACTGCGCTTGGCAGCGTAGTTCACTCTGTCATGTATGTCGAACGTCGCAGGGTCCGGATTACGGACCCTGGTGTGGTGGACGTCGGACTTGTCGGCCATGACGGCGGCAGCAGCGATAGCCGTGCCGACGTCGCCCGACTCCTCTTCGTGATTTCCCACGGCGTTCATGATGAGTGCGACTTCGCGCGGCTCCATACCGAGCCGGTAGAGCGCGTCTTTGGCCAGCAGGGCCGCGGCGACGCCATGGTCGACGCGGCCGATGCAGTTGCCCACGTCGTGCAGGAACCCCGCGATCGAGGCGAACTCGGCCTGGCGCTCTTCGTAGCCGAGGCGACGCAGGATGTTGCCGGCGATGTGTGCGACGAGATTGGCGTGGCGCATCCCGTGCTCGGTATAGCCGATCGCACCGAGGTACTCGTCGCCCATCGCGAGGTACGCGAGCAGCTCTTCGTCCGCCTCGACATCGGCAAGCGTCACCACGCGTACAGCATCGGGCATCCTAGTCGTCGGCCCTCTCGACCTCGTCGGTCTCGAACTCGTCGGGCTCGACCTCGTCGGGCTCGACCTCGTCGACCATCTCGGATGCAGGCGCCTCTGCCTTACGGCCGACGGAGTTGCGGTCGAACGTGAGGATCACGCCGTCTGCCGGGCGCAGGTCGACCGTCTTGTCGTCGAGGCCCACGATACGCGCGTGCATGCCTCCGATGGTCACCACCTCATCGCCGAGCGCCAGCGAGGCCTGCAACTCCCGCACCTGCTTGCCACGCTGCACCTGCGGCCTGATGATGAGCAGGTAGAACGCGATCGCCAGTATGGCGAGGTAGATGAGAGTCCCTTCCATGATACCTCCGTTATACGATCGTCGTGAGCGCCGTCCGCTCCTCCTCGGCGAACAGGCACCGATTGTCAATCATACCACCATGGACGTACGTCAGTAGTCGTCGGCGCCCGGGCCGTCCATCCACTCGGCCAACATGGCGCCGAAACGCCCCTCGGCGATCGCCTCGCGCGCTCGATCTGTAAGGTCGAGCAGGAACGCCAGGTTGTGCACGGAGAGCAATATCGAGCCGAGCATCTCCTTCATCACGACGAGGTGCCGCAGGTACGCACGCGTGTACCCGACACACGTGGGACACGAGCATCCCGGGTCGAGCGGGCTGAAGTCGCGGGCGTACCGGGCGTTCTTGAGGTTCATGCGGCCTTGCGACGACAGCGCCGTCCCCGTGCGCGCCGTGCGGGTGGGAAGCACGCAGTCGAACATGTCGACTCCGAGCGCTATCGCCTGGAGCACCGACGTGGGCGTACCGACCCCCATGAGGTAGCGCGGCCGATCAGCGGGCAGCGCCTCGGTGACGGGCGCGAGGCTCTCGAGCATCGCATCGTGCGGCTCGCCGACGGAGTACCCGCCTATGCCGTAGCCGGGAAACCCGATCCCGATGAGCCGCTCGACGCTCTCGGCCCGCAGGCGCGGGTAGAGCCCGCCCTGCACGATGCCGAAGAGTGCCTGGTCATCGCGGCTGTGCGCCTGCTTGCAACGTGCGGCCCACGCTGCCGAGCGGCGGACCGCCGTTGCAACGTGCCCCTCCTCGGCGGGGAACGGGGGGCACTCGTCGAGCTGCATGACGATGTCGGCCCCGAGGGCCTCTTGGACCGCCATGTTGTCCTCAGGCGTCCACTGGTGCCACGTGCCGTCCAGGATGCTGCGGAACCGGACCCCGTCGTCGGAGAGCGAGAGCGTGTCCGCAAGTGAGAATATCTGGAAGCCGCCCGAATCGGTGAGGATCGCGCGGTCCCAGTTCATGAACGCGTGCAGGCCGCCGGCCTCGGCCACGAGATCGTGTCCGGGGCGCAAGAACAGATGGTACGCGTTCGCGAGCACGACCTCGGCACCGAGAGTGCGTAGTTGCTCCGGTGTCACCCCTTTGACGGTCGCGCGCGTACCCACCGGCATGAACACCGGAGTCTCGATCGGTCCGTGAGGGGTAGCGAGTGTGCCTCGGCGGGCCGAGGTGTGAGGATCGGTGGCGTGCACCGTGAATTCGAAAGGTTGCATGGAAGCGATTCTAGCAGTCGGCGGCGTGCGCTATGCTTGCGTGTGTGAGCGGGCTTCTCGCGCCACGCGTGAACCAGGGCACTCCCGCGACCGTCTGAAGAAAGGTGATGCATGACGACGGTGGCACGATCGGAGGAAGCGGCACTGATAGATGCTGCGGCACGCGGTGACGAGGCCGCGTTCGAGACACTCCTCCGTGCGCACTCTGGCGCCGTTTACGCGCATGCGCTGCGGTTCTTCGGCGACCCGGAGGCCGCCGAAGACGTGGCTCAGGAGGTGTTCGTCAAGATGTACCGCTCGCTCGCGACCTTCGACGGCCGTGCGGCACTCTCGACGTGGCTCTACCGGGTGACGAGGAACGTTTGCCTCGACATGCTGCGCTCGGGGGCCCGAAGGCCGGTACCGGTCGACCCGGTCGACATCGCACTTACCGCCAACGACGATACGGCGGTCACCGCGATCGACCACGTCGCGCTCGAGTGTGCGATCCGCGCGCTCGCTCCCGAGGACCGTGACGCCCTCGGAGCGGTGACGCTGTTCGGGCTGCCTTACGCCGAGGCGGCCACCGAGCTCGGCATCCCCGAGGGCACCGTCAAGTCACGGGTGTTCAGGGCTCGGCGCATGCTCGCCTCGGCGTTCGGCGCGGACGGAGGTGCGACCCGATGACGTCCTGCACTGAAGTACAGGAACTCGTTTCCGCAGCCTACGATGGCGAGGTGACCGATGCGGACGCGATCGCCACAGCGAAGACCCACTGTGCCGGATGCGCCGAGTGTGCCGCGTTCGTCTCGTTCCTCGGCGCGGTCCGCCGCATCGAGCCGCAACCCGCGCCCGAAGAGACGGTCTCGCGCGTGCTCGCCGCAGTCCGTGCCGAGACCGCCGCTGTCGCCGCACCGGAGGATGTCGAGGACACGGCATCGGAGCCAGTGGTCGCCACCCGGCCAGACGTTTCCGCAGCGAGCCCCGCTCGCCCCGCTGCCGCTCCAGACAGCGAGCCGCGGTCCGACCAACCGCTCGCAGGAGCAGCGACCTCCGCGCCACCGGCCGTGCCCTCGCGTCAGGACTGGCGCACGTGGAGCCCGTGGATCGCAGCGGCCGCCGTCGTCCTCGTCGGCGCGGTCCTCGTAGGCGCCCAGGGGGTCCGCTACATCATGAGTCCGTCGATGCCCTCCGTCGCGCCCGTTGAGTCGTTCGCACCCGACACGCTCACGACCGACGACGCAGCTCCCGAGACCAGGGACCTGACTGCCGAGGACGAAGCCCCCGACACGGTACCGGAAGACGTGCCGCACACGATGGTCCAGCCCGGGAGTCGCGTCGCTTTCAACGGATCCGCGTACCAACTCACCGGCGACGCCACGGCACCGGATTCCCCTCCGAGCGGCACGGTGATGAGCGCTCTCGATTCCGGCACCGTACCCCAGGGTCGTGACGTGTGGACGGGACCGTCGGTGAGCACGATCATCGTGTCGGCGAGCGAAGGACGCTACCTTGCGTTCGAGAGGGTCGAGCGCACTCTCGAGGGCAGGGTCTTCGCATTGGCAGCGGACCGGATCGACTCGTTCGCTTCGACGGTAGGTCTGCCGGCCGGCATCCCTCGCCCCACCGCGCCCGACGGCTCGCCGACGTTCGTCCCCGCAGGCACCGACGACGCCGGGACCGAGGTGTTCGCGCGGCCCGGCGACGACCCGCTCGACGGGTTCGCGGTGGCTCCGGGAGCCGAGAGTCCCGAGTGGACGTGGTGGCAGCCGGTCCGGTAGCACCGGCGCCTCCGCGGATGCCGGCGGTCTCGCGCTAGCGGACGAACATCGCGTCCCCGAACGAGAGGAACCGGTAGCCCTCTTCGAGCGCGCT
The DNA here is from genome assembly GCA_007121015.1 of Coriobacteriia bacterium. GTDB lineage: Bacteria > Actinomycetota > Coriobacteriia > Anaerosomatales > SLCP01 > SLCP01. The sequence goes on along the minus strand of SKMN01000079.1, from coordinate 25,472 downwards.
CTCATACGCTTGCATGATGAGGTCGCGGCCCGCGAACGCGCTCACGAGCATGAGTAGAGTCGAGCGCGGGGTGTGGAAGTTGGTCACGAGCGAGTCGACCGCGCCGAACCGGTGCCCAGGCAGAATGAATAGCTCCGTCTGACCCTCGATGGGCTGTATGCTCCCTGTCTCGGGGTCGTACGCACTCTCCAACGCGCGCACCACCGTCGTGCCGACGGCGATGACCTTCCCTCCCCGCTCGCGCGCTTCGGCGATGTCCGATGCGGCACGCTCGCCGACACGCATGTGCTCGGTGTGTATGTGGTGGTCGCGGGGATCGTCCTCGGCGACCGGACGGAACGTGTCGATGCCGACGTCGAGTTGTACTCGCGCGACCCTCACGCCACATGCCTCGATCCGAGCGATCAGCTCCTCCGTGAAGTGTAGGCCCGCCGTGGGGGCCGCCGCTGAGCGCTCGTCGCGCGCGAACACAGTCTGATACGACTCAGGATCGTCGAGGCTTCGGGTGATGTAGGGGGGGAGCGGCACCTCGCCTATCCCGTGCACCGCCTGCCACACGCTGCCCTCTCGCGCGGTCAGGCGGATCAGCCGACCGCCCGACTCTTCGATGGTGTCGAGGATGAGGCCTTTCAATCCCCCGTCACCGAAGACGATGTGGGCCCCGGGCTTGAGTCTCCGACCCGGCTTGACCAGGCACTCCCACGTGTCCTCGTATCGTTCGCGCAGCAACAGCACCTCGACGGCGCCCCCGGTCTCGTCCTTGGCGCCGCGGAGACGGGCCGGTAGCACCCGCGTCTCGTTCACGACGAGCACGTCGCCCGCCGAGAGATACTCGGGCAGGTCGGTGAAGGCTCTGTGGTCGATCTGCCCGCTCAGGCGGTCGACCACGAGCAGGCGACACGAATCACGCGGCTCGACCGGCTCCTGGGCGATGCGTCCGCTCGGCAGTTCGTAGTCGAAGTCTTCGGTGCGCACTACCTGTCCTTCCTTGCGCGCCGAGCATCTCGGCGCTCGGCGCGCGAACTCTCGGCCTCGTCGCGGGACGGCAGGCAGCCGCAATAGTTCTGCCGATACATGTCGAGCTCGCGCGAGCGACGGGTCGCCTCAGGATACCGCGAACGCCAGTCGGCGCCGAGCCACATCAGACCATGTGCCGCGGCGACCCGCGCACCGACCTCTTGCAACGCGACCGGGTCCTGGTACGGACTCACCGCGAGCGTCGTCGCGATGGCTTCACGCCCCTCGCGTACCGCGACTTCCGCCGTGAGCCGGAGGCGCAGTTCGTAGCACGCATGACACCGCCGCTCCCGAGAGGATCGTGCGACCGCTGTCGCGATCTCCCAGACCTGCGGGTCGTAGTCGGACTCGACCACTTCGATGCCACAGCGTTGCGCGTGCTCCAGCAACGCGTCGCGGCGACGTACGTACTCCTCGGCGGGCTGGATGTTCGGGTTGGCATAGACGATGAGCACGTCGTGATCCGCAACGAGCGCGTCGTACGGTTCGAGCATGCACGGACCGCAGCAGGAGTGGAGCGCTACCCTCACCTGCGAACTCCTTCACACGAATCGCCGGCCTGGACGTGACGCGCGTCCCCTCACCTGGCACCAGGACACGCGTGTGTGATTGTACCCGCAACCCTCACCACACGCCGTCACACAGACATCAGCCGAGGAAGTACACGGCAGCGACCGCGAGTACCATCGCGACCACGAACGCGCGCGACACTCCACCTGCCGTCCCGATACGCATCGGGGGCGGTTCCTCGCGGAACCGCCCCCGTACAGGCGCAAGTCTGAATGTGGTCGAACTAGCCCTTACGGACGTTGCTGGCCTGCAGCTTGCCGTTCTGGCCTGTCGTCACCTCGAAGACCACAGCCTGGCCTTCCTCGAGGGTCTTGAACCCCTCCATCTGGATCTCGCTGAAGTGCACGAAGAGATCCTCGCCGTCCTCACGCGAGATGAAGCCGTACCCTTTGTCCGGATTGAACCACTTGACGGTACCTTCTGCCATTCGTACTCATCCTTCCACCCCCGTGCGGGGTCACACCGTGCGACCGCTTGTGGCGTCGCGTCCCTGGTGACTCCCCCCACGTGATGGTGCGGTGCAGTCGTGACGCTGTGCTCAACAAAACCGTCGCGCTTCCATTGGCCCGTTCGGACCACCTGCCCGATTCTACCCGTATGCTCTTGCCCTCGGCAACTGCCTACGCGTTCTCGACCTCGGAAGAACCTGCGCGGCGCTGGTCCCGCACGTACACGACGATGAGCGCCGACAGTGCAAGTGCGAGTGCGCCGATGAGACCGACGATGAGGTTCGAGCGCCCATCGTCACCATCGACCGCGGCTCTCGCTCCATATGCGAACGCCACCTGATGGACCGTCCCTTCGGCAAGGGTCACGGGCGTCAAGGTGTAGAGGCGTTCCCCGGCCTCGTTGATGAGCGGCGGACCCGGGGGGACCGGCTCGATACGTACCGATTCGGCAGATGCGGGCATGCGGACCGAGAAGTAGACTTCGGCAGCGTGTGTGCTCTGGACCCACGTGAACTCGGAGACGATGAGGCCGTCACTCGTGGCAAGGGCAGGACCCACGGCTTCGTACTGCACCACGAGCGAGTCCTCGGCGACGATCTCGAGCGCTCCGCCGCCCACGCCCTCGACGAGACGGTGCTCCCGCTCAGGATCGAACTCAAGCGGGCCTCCGAGTACCTCTCCCGACCAGATGACCTGAGCGCCTGGGGGAAACGGGAGATGTACGACAGCGGGCAGCTCGGTGGTCTCGGGTAGCGTCCCGGTCACGATGAAGAGGGTGTAGCCTTGCATCCCGCCCGGCCACAACTGGACCTCGAGCGGCGCGCCGGTCACCGGTACCGGCTGAGCGGCGGCCGGAGATGGACCCCAACAGGCGACGGCAAGGAGGAAGACGACTGCGAGGGCGCAGAATCGATGAGAGCCCGTTGGGGGACCGGCCACGTCAGGCACCCCCGACATCCGACGTGGCAGCTGTGGCCGAGTCGATCGTATTCGCCACGAGCATCGCACGCGTCATCGGACCCACCCCCCCGGGGACGGGGGTTATCGCCGAGGCGAGCGGCTCGACTGCCTCGAAGTCGACGTCGCCGACGAGACCTGCGTCCGTCCGGTTGATCCCCACGTCGATGACGACCGCGCCGGGCTTGACGTACTCGGCGGTCACCATGCGCGGTCGACCGACCGCAGCGATGAGGATGTCGGCTTGACGGCACACTTTCGCCAGATCACGAGTACGGCTATGACACACGGTGACGGTCGCGTTGGCCTCGAGCAGCATGAGTGCCATCGGCTTGCCGACGATCGTCGATCGCCCGATGACGACCGCGTCGGCTCCCTCGATGCGCACGCCGTAGTACTCCAACATCTTCATGACGCCCCACGGCGTACATGCACGGGGCGCATCGAGGCCCCTCACGAGCCTGCCGAGGTTCGCGGGATGGAAACCGTCGACGTCCTTGTCCGGATCGATGCGCGCGATGGTCGCCTCGGCGTCGAGGTGGCCGGGTAGCGGCATCTGCACGAGTATGCCGTGGACGTCCGGGTCCTCGTTGCACCTGTCGATGACGGCATCGAGCTCTGTCTGCGATATGTCGGCCGGGAACCGGTGGTCGAACGTCTGCACGCCCGCTTCGGCGCAATCGCGCTCCTTCATCCGCACGTACGTGGCGGACGCCGGGTCGTCGCCAACGAGCACGACGGCGAGTCCCGGTGTCACTCCTCGCTCCTTGAGAAGCGCCGCACGCCGGGTCGCGTCGCGCAGGACGGTCCTGGCCACTTCGGTCCCATCGATGATACGGGCCATCTAGAAGAGTCCTTTCACGTTGCCTTCAGCATCGATGTCGATGCCTTCACTCGCCGGATGCAGGGGCAGTCCCGGCATCGTCAACACATCGCCACAGAGCGCGTAGAAGAAGCCCGCGCCTGCCGATAGGCGCACGTCCCGCACGGGCAGCACCCAGCCGGTCGGCCACCCCTTGAGGGCCGGATCGTGACTGAGGGAGAGGTGCGTCTTCGCCATGCAGACCGGCAGCTGCTCGTAGCCCATGCGGTCGTACATCTCGATCGCCCGTCGAGCCGTGGGTGACAGCTCGACGCCCGACGCTCCGTACACACCGGTCGCGATGGCTGCGATCTTCGCCTCGAGTGACTCCCCGTCCTCGTAAGTCCTGACGGGAGCCGACGGCTCCTCGCACGCTCGTACGACCGCATGGGCCAGGTCCACCCCTCCCTCGCCGCCGTCCGTATGCAGCGTGTGCGTCACCGCCGCAGACGCTCCGGATTCGAGCGCTGCGTGACAGATGAGGTCGTGCTCGGCATCGGTGTCGGACGGGAACCGGTTGACCGTCACCACCACCGGCACGCCGAAGCCGCGGACGATCGCGATATGCGCACGCAGATTGTCGAGCCCTTCCCGCAGCACGTCGAGGTCCTCACGCATGAGTGCGGGGTCGGGGGGCAAGCCCGGACGGATGTCGAAGCGGCCCGAATGGGTCTTCAGGGCCCGGACGGTGCACACGAGTACCGCGCAGTCGGGCGCAAGCCCGCTCGCCCGGCACTTTATGTTGATGAACTTCTCGAATCCCATGTCGGCTCCGAAGCCCGATTCGGTCACGACGTGGTCACCGTGGGCGAGCGCGACGCGGTCGGCGATGATCGAGCTGTTGCCGTGTGCGATGTTCGCGAACGGACCGGCGTGCACGAGCACCGGTCCTCCGGCGAGGTTCTGCATGAGCGTGGGCTTCACCGTGTCTCGCATCAGCACCGTCATGGCGCCGGCGACCTCGAGATCCTCGGTCGTCACAGGACGGCCGTCGCGCGTGGCTCCTACGACGATGCGCCCGATACGCGAACGGAGGTCACCGAGGTCATCGGCGAGCGCCAGTACCGCCATGAGCTCGCTGGCGGCGGTGATGTCCCATCCGGTCTCTCTCGGCACGCCGTTGCTCCGCCCGCCGAGTCCCACCACCGCCTCGCGCAAGACTCGGTCGGAGATGTCGACGACCCGGCGCCACGTCACGGCATGCGGGTCGATGTCGGGGACGCCACCGTGGTGGAGATGGTTGTCGATGACGGCGGCGCAGAGGTTGTGGGCGCTCGACACCGCATGGGCATCGCCCGTCAGGTGCAGGTTGAAGTCCTCCATCGGCACGACCTGCGAGTGACCGCCCCCGGCCGCTCCGCCTTTCACGCCGAAGACTGGACCGAGTGAGGGCTGCCGGATGCAGGTGAAGGCGTTGGAGCCGAGCGCACGAAGCGCCTGACCGAGTCCGACCGTGGTGAGCGTCTTGCCTTCGCCGAGGGGTGTCGGAGTGAGTGCTGTCACGACGATGTACTTACCGCGAACCGGCGCATCGCGCGGGACTCCCGCTATCTTCGCCTTGTAGGCGCCATACGCTTCGAGTGCACCGTTATCGATCCCCGCTTCTGCTGCGACATCGACGACATGCCGCAACGAGGCCTGATGGGCGATCTCTAGGTCTGAGAGCACGGGTCCGCGGCCCCTTCCATGAGGCTCGTGAGAGCGGGTGGGCAACGGCGGTAGTGTACTACGCTTTGACGATATGCAGGAGACGTTTGAACTCTTCGGTACCGGCGAGTCCAACGGCCTCGTACATGACCGACTCGCTCCAGGTCACGGTCACACCGTCGGCGCGCATCCGGTCGAGCGCGACGTCGTGCGCCGCCCTCTCGCGCGAGCAGCAGCCGTCTGCCGCGACATGGACGTCGAAGCCCTCGCCACGCAGCGACAGTGCCGTCTGGGAGACGCAGATGTGCGTCTCCATACCGACGAGCACTACCTGCTTCCTCCCCGACGCGCGGAGCGCATCGACGAACTCGCTCTCTTCAGCGCAACAGAAGGCCACTTTGTCCACGCCGATGACGTTCGCGCCCTCCTCAGCAAGTGCGAGTAGCTCGCGTTCGAGTTCGGGCACGGTCGGACCAAGGCCCTTGGGGTACTGCCGGGTGACGATGACAGGCGCCTCGAGCATCGCGAACGTACGAGCGAGCTTGCTCGCCACCGCAACGACGGCAAGCGGGTCTGGCATCGCTGCAGCAAGACGTTCCTGGATGTCGATGATGACGAGCGCGCATGCCTCGCGGTCGACGAGCGTGCTACCAGGTCGGTTCATCGAAACACTCCTCCAGCAGGGGACGACACGATTCTAGCCGGAGTGTGCGGGCAGGTCGAGAAACGCCGTTCGGAGCTGCCAGCCGACCGCATTATTACCGTTCGTCGGAAAGTTCGCACCTTTGGTCGCCTCTTATCCGATGATAGACGGTAGAGGGACCATACGGAGAGGTGGTGACCGACATGTCTTGCGGTCTCAAGCGTGCGCTCGGAGTCGAAGCTCCGTGCGAGTCTGGCGCGTGCGTGTTCTGGCGACACCCCGACGCAGACAGCGGCATGCCGGAAGGTTGCGTGTTGGCGCACTACAGGCTCACCCGATGCAGCTCGGACCAGACCACACGCTGGCTCTACGATTACAAACTGAGTACGGATCGGGCACGCGTCGCAGCGTTCCTGCATCAGGCGCATCCGGTCCACGTCATCGGTGCGAGGGAGCCCGCCACGGTCGGCTCGTGGAGCCGCACGGCGTAGGAGGTCCGGTCCGGATCACGTGAACGGATGCTGCACCCGCGCGCCATCACGGTCCGAACAATCCGTCCTGGCTCGCTTCAGTGCCGGCACCCGTACCGGCCCCGGCCGTCCTCGGCGCCGGTAGCCCCAGGTGCTCGTAGGCCCGGGGCGTGGCCTGCCGCCCTTGCGGTGTCCGTGCGAGGAATCCGAGTTGCAGCAGGAACGGCTCGTACACGTCGGCGAGCGTGTCGGGCTCCTCACCCACCGCTGCAGCCAGTGTGTTCAGTCCCACCGGCCTACCGCTGAACTTGTGCGCGAGCGTCTCGAGGATCGCGATGTCCATCGGGTCGAGACCGATGTGGTCCACCTCGAAGAACGCGAGCGCCTCGGCGGCGATGTCCTCGGTGATGCTTCCCTCGTGCTTCACCTCAGCGTAATCGCGCACGCGTTTGAGCAGCCGGTTCGCAAGTCGCGGTGTGCCGCGCGAGCGGCGCGCGACCTCCTCGGCCCCTCGAGCGTCGATCGGCACGCCGAGGATGCCCGCAGAGCGGTTCACGATCGCGGCAAGCTCCTCGACGCTGTAGTAGTCGAGCCGGAACGACATGCCGAACCGGTCGCGCAAAGGGCCGGTGAGCAACCCCGTCCGCGTCGTCGCGCCGATGAGCGTGAACCGCGGCAGGTCGAGCCTGAGCGAACGTGCGGCCGGGCCCTTGCCGATGACGATGTCGAGCGAGAAGTCCTCCATCGCCGGGTAGAGCACCTCTTCGACCGCGCGGTTCAAACGGTGGATCTCGTCGATGAAGAGCACGTCGCGCTCCTCGAGGTTGGTCAGTATCGCGGCAAGGTCGCCCGTGCGCTCGACCGCCGGCCCGCTCGTCGTCTTGATGCGCACGCCGAGTTCGGCTGCGATGACGCCGGCGAGCGTCGTCTTACCGAGGCCCGGCGGACCGGAGAGCAGGACGTGGTCGAGCGGCTCGTCGCGCCCGCGCGCCGCGTCGATGAGCACGCCGAGGTTCTCCTTGACGCGCACCTGACCGAGGTACTCGTCGAGCAGCCGCGGCCTGAGCGAGCGGTCGATCTCGAGGTCGTCCTCCGTATGGTCCGCCGATACGAGGCGCTCGGGCTCCTCGGGCCACGCATCGCCGGAGTTCTCCCACACCGTACTCACGCGCCACCTCCCAGCCGCTTGAGCGCTACTTTCAGCAGGCCCTCGGCGTCCTCCCCGGGCTCTCCAGCTTTGAGAACCGATGCGACCTCGGCAGGCGAGAAGCCCATCGCGAGAAGCGCATCCTTGGCCTCGGCGACGGCGCCACCAGCCCTCGGCGTACCCTGCTCGACTCCCGGCACCGCGTGCCCGAGTCTGTCCTTGAGGTCGAGGATGATGCGCTGGGCGGTCTTCTTCCCCACCCCGGGTATACTCGACACGACCCCCACGTCCTCTGCCGCGATCGCATCGGTGAGCGCCGCTACGGAGTACGCCGAGAGCGCCGCGAGAGCGACCTTGGGACCTACGCCACTCACCGTGATGAGCTTCTCGAACAGTGCCTTCTCGGCCGGACTCTCGAACCCGAAGAGCGCGAGTTCCTCGGGACGCACGTGCAGGTACGTGTGGAGGGTCACGGTGTCACCGGCATGGGGCAGCGCTGTGAGCGAACCGGTCGACATCGCCACGCGATACCCGACGCCGGAGACGTCGAGCACGCAGTGGTCGGCAGCGCGCACGACGATGCGTCCGGTCAGCGATGCGATCATCGGAGCACCTCGCGAGCGAGTGCGCTCTGGCGCGCGGAGTTCGCGTGGCAGATCGCGACGGCGAGCGCGTCGGCGGCGTGGTCGGGAGTGGGCTCCTCGGCCAGACCGAGTATCGAACGCACCATATACTGGACCTGCCGCTTGTCCGCCGAACCCGTGCCCACGACGGCGAGTTTCACCTCGCCGGGTCCGTACTCGCCGAGCAGCACCTCACCATCGGCCACGGCAAGCAGCGCCGCGCCGCGAGCTTGTCCTGTCGCGAACGCCGTCTTCGCGTTGGTCGAGAAGTAGACGTTCTCCACGGCGCACGTGTGCGGCACGTAGCGGGAGACGACAGCGCGGAGTTCCTCGTGGATCTCGGCGAGACGTGCAGGCAGCGCGTCGCCGGCCGAGGTCGTGATGCACCCGTATGCGAGACAACGGAAGCGCGATCCCCGCTGTTCGATGACGCCCCACCCCGTGTTCGCCAGACCGGGATCTATGCCGAGGATGACCACGTGTGCCGCACGCCCCCTGTCGGATGCATCGAACATATGTTCAGGATAGCACCCTCAGCGTCACTCCTCTAGTGCAGCAGCGATCTCGTCGGTGAGCTCCATCGTGTGGTAGACGGTCTGGATGTCGTCGAGGTCTTCGAGGGTGTCGACGAGGCGTAGCACCTTCTTAGCGTCCTCTACCGATACGACGGTCGTGGTGACCGGCTCCATCACGAGCTCGGCGCCCTTGACCGGCACGCCCGCCGCTTCGAGTGCGGCTTTGACTGCCATGATGTCAGACTGCGCCGTGTAGACGAGCCAGCCGTCCTCCCCGCCTTCGAGGTCCTCGCCTCCCGCGTCGGCTACGAGCAACATCAGCTCGTCCTCATCGGGCGCACCCTCGCGTTCGATCGCGATCTCGCCCTTACGCTCGAACTGGAACGCGACCGATCCTGTGGCACCTAGGTTGCCTCCCGCGCGGGTGAACGCGCTGCGGACATCTGCGGCGGTGCGGTTGCGGTTGTCGGTGAGCGCTTCGACGTAGAGCGCCACACCCGCGGGAGCGTACCCTTCGTAGACGACCTCCTCGAAGGCCTCGACGTCCCCGCCGCCGAACGCCTTGGCGATCGCGGCCTCGATCTTGTCCTTGGGCAGCGAGTAGCTCTTGGCTTTCGCGATCGCGGCGGCGAGCGCCGCGTTGTTCTCCGGGTTAGGGTCGCCGCCGGTCTTGGCGGCCACGGTGATCATACGCGAGAGCTTGCTGAACAGCGCCGAGCGCTTCTTGTCCTGGGCCGCCTTGCGGTGTTTCGTGGTCGCCCACTTAGAATGCCCAGCCATCCGCGCCGCTCCCTTCACACCCGTGCGGGTGTCCGCCTACTGCCGAGGTGAGCCGACGACGTCTTCCACGAAGTACGCGTGCAGCCGTGGGTCCCCCGTCAGTTCGGGGTGGAACACCGTCGCCATCAGGTCGCCCTGCCGTGCGGCGACGATGTGGCGGTCGTGCTTCGCGAGCACCTCGACATCCGGTCCGACCGACTCGATCCACGGCGCGCGGATGAACACGCCCCGGAAGACATCTCCCTCGATACCGCTGACGTGCAGGTTCGCCTCGAACGAGTCGACCTGTCGCCCGAACGCGTTCCTTCGCACGACGATGTCCATGAGCTCGAGTCCGCGCTGACCGGGGACGGTGTCGACGATCTCGCGCGCCACGAGGATCGCCCCCGCGCACGTGCCCCACACTGCGAGTCCCGCCTCGTGGTGCTGAGCGATAGGATCGTAGAACCCGTACGCAGACATGAGCTTGGCGATGGCTGTCGACTCGCCGCCGGGGATGATGAGCCCCGAGCACGCGGCAAGCTGCTCGGGCTTGCGTATCGCCTCGGCCTCGACCCCGAGCGCCTCGAGGGTCATGATGTGTTCGCGAAACGCCCCCTGCAGGGCGAGCACGCCGATCTGCACGCTACCAGCCCCGCTCCTGCATGCGTTCGGCCTCGGGGATCTCGGAGATGTTGATTCCCACCATCGCCTCACCGAGGTCGCGGGAGACACGTGCGATCACGTCGGCGTCTTCGAAGTGTGTCGTCGCCTCGACGATCGCCTTCGCGCGCTTCGAGGGGTCACCGCTCTTGAAGATGCCGGACCCGACGAAAACGCCGTCGCACCCGAGCTGCATCATGAGGGCCGCATCGGCAGGCGTGGCGATGCCGCCGGCCGAGAAGTTGACTACCGGGAGCCGCCCGTTCTCGTGCACCCACTTCACGAGCTCGACGGACGCGCCGAGCTGCTTCGCGGCGTCGTAGAGCTGGTCGGTGCGAAGACCGGCCACCCACGCTATGCCGTCGGTCATCGTGCGCATATGCCTGACGGCCTCGACGACGTTGCCGGTCCCCGGCTCGCCCTTGGTGCGCACCATCGCGGCGCCTTCGGCGATACGGCGGAGCGCCTCACCGAGGTCGCGGGCACCACACACGAACGGCACGGTGAACGCCCACTTGTCGACGTGGTACTGCTCGTCGGCGGGGGTGAGCACCTCGGACTCGTCGATGTAGTCGACACCGAGCGACTCGAGCACCTGGGCCTCGACGAAATGACCGATCCTGCACTTGGCCATCACCGGGATCGTCACTGCCGCGACGATCTCCTCGACCTTGCCGGGGTCGGCCATCCGCGCGACGCCACCAGTTGCGCGGATATCGGCCGGGACGCGCTCGAGCGCCATGACGGCTACCGCGCCGGCATCCTCGGCGACGCGTGCCTGCTCGGCATCGACGACGTCCATGATGACGCCGCCTTTGAGCATCTCGGCGAGACCTGTCTTGACGCGCAACGTGCCAACCTGAGTAGATGAATCACTCACCTGCGGGACTCCTTCGATAGTGATCGCCCGGGCCGTTCGACCCGGAGGGATGAGCGGTCATAGGATTGTACCACCGTGTACAACTGCGGCGCTGCTAGCGCACGATGATATCGATGTTGGTCGGCACGACTTGGAACCACGTCACGCCGGGTGCGAGTCTCACGATCCGCCCCTCCCCGTCCCTGAACACCGGCGGTGTATCCGCCTGCGCCTCCCACGTGCCGTCGATGCGCACCCCGTCGCGGAATATCGACACGCGGTTGGACCCGACGAGCGAGATCTCGAGCGTGCCGCTCGGACCACCTCCCGACGTCTGCGCCCACATCACGACGACGTTGCGTGCACGGTATTGTTCGCCCGACGCTCTGTCCACATGCCGCTGTCCGTTGTTCGCGCGAAGGTAGACGTTCTCCTCGGCCGAGTACGTCCACTCGACACGGTTCTGAGGCGAGAACGGTATGTTCACGGCCGTGGTCGCAGGCGCCTCCAGCGCCGGGTCGACGTCGGACGAGAACGCGAGACCGTCGAGCCGCTGCGTGGCAGGATACCCGCGAGCAGCAGCTGCCTCTCGGATGCGCCCGATGTCGACGTGGAGGTTGTGCGGGGCGGCCCTGCCGCGCACGCGCCAGTACGCAGCGCCGGTGCTGCTGTGATCCATGTTCTCGATGTCCGCCGAACGGATGCGGTTGAGGACGACGGAATTCGCACCGGAGTTCGCGAACAGCGCCGCGTACTGGGGCACGAGCAGGACATCGGAAGGGCGCGCACTGCGAACGGGACCGATCTCGTCGGGCGTGTCCGAGTGGTAGAACGCATTGAACCGGGTGATGCCTCCCTCGGTGAGGGACTCGTAGACGACGTCGGCGCGATCGAGGTTCGTCTGCGGCCGTGCGGCGGGCGAGTTCTCGATCTTCACCGCGACGATGCGCGTGTCGGCGATCTCTTCGACCGAAAGCGCCTCGAGTCCGGTGAGCGGCCAGCGCACGGGCTCGGGAGGCTGTGGGACCACGCGCTCCTTGACCGCTACCGGCCAGGCCGAGGTGACCTCGGGCGCGACCTCCTCCTCGGCGGCGTCGAAGACACCCGCCACCACGAGCACCACAGCGACGAGGGCGACGGCGGCCACTGCTGCCCCGGCGATGATGATCTTCTTATGCTTCTCCCACACTTCTTTCACAGTACCTCCCTGAGGTGTACCCGCCGAAGCATACGGGCTCGCCCGTACGTGGTCAACGCGACGGCTCGATTGCCACGGAACCGTCATCCGGACTAGAGTGTGAACATGCCCTGCTATCTACTGCACATCGTCGAACAGCCCGACCCGGCTCCCTACGACGACTCGGAACTCAAGGACCTCGTGGGCTCGTTTCCCCGGTTCTTCTGCGCGCACTGCAACCCGCCGCTCGCGCTGCGTCCATCCGAGAGCGTGAAGTGCCTCGACCGCGCGGAGCCGTGTTGGAAGCCTCCCGGCACCGTCTGCCCGGGGAGCCCAGGGACGCTCCCCTGACCGGTCCGCGTCACCGCTCGCTGGTGTCGCTGTATGCGCGGTCTCCCGGTGCGCGCCGTCGTGCGCGCACCACGAGCCACACACCTGCCACGAGCACCGGCACGGTCAAGAGTTGACCGATGGTCAGGCTCCCGACCACGAAGCCGATGTGGGGATCAGGCTCTCTGAAGAACTCGACCGTGACCCGTGCCACGGCGTACAGACTCATGAACACACCGAGCATGAAGCCGTCGGGGCGCTTGCGCCTAGCGAGCCACAGCATCACGCAGAAAAGCACGATGCCCTCGAGGAACGCCTCGTAGAGTTGGGACGGGTGGCGCGGAAGCGGTCCCGCTCCGGGGAACACCATCGCCCACGGCACATCGGTCACGCGTCCCCATAGCTCTGCGTTGATGAAGTTCGCTATGCGTCCGAAGAAGATACCGATGGGAGCTCCCACTGCGACCATGTCGGCCAATCGGAGGAACGACACGCCGAGCCGGGGTGCAAGGATCAGGCCGACGATGATAAGCCCGATCAGGCCACCGTGGAACGACATCCCGCCCTCCCACACGCGGAAGAACGAGAGCGGGTCGGCGCGTAACCTATCGAACCCGTAGAACAGCTCGTATCCCACGCGGGCGCCGACCAGCAAGCCGACCGCGCCCCACAGGAGCGCGCTCACCACGTCGTCATCGCTGAGCCCCGCCTCCCAACGGCGGGACAACCACCGCAACACGAGGGCGCCCGCGATGAACCCAGCTACGTATGCGAGCCCGTACCAACGGACCGCGAACGGTCCGATCTCGAAGATGATGGGGTCGATGGCAGGATAGGTCAGTGCGGCCATGTCACATCGCCTCGAGCCGCGCGATGCGCTCCTCGGTTGGCGGATGGGTGTTGAACAGGTTGTTGAGCCCACCACCATGCCCCCGGAGCGGATTGTGGATGTAGAGTGCTTCGGTAGCCTTGTTCGCCACCGATAGGCGGTTGTGGTCCGATGCGATCTTCCGGAGCGCATCGGCGAGTCCCGGCGGGTAGCGTGTCAGCAGCGCGCCGTTCGCGTCCGCAAGATATTCCCGCTTGCGCGAGATCGCCATCTGGATGATCGCGGCGAATATCGGTGCCAAGATCATGAGGGCGAGTCCGACGAGCATCAGTATCGCGTTCCCTCCGCCATCACGACCCCCACCGCGTCTGCGTCCACCACCCCACCACAGGGTACGCATCATCCAGTCCGACAGCAGTACGACGGTACCCGCCATCACCGCTGCGAGCGTCTGCACGAGCGTGTCGTAGTTCTTGATGTGGGCGAGTTCGTGTGCGACGACGCCTTCCAGTTCGAGCCGGTCGAGCTTCTCCATAAGACCAGTGGTAACGGCGATCGCGGCGTTGTCGGGATTGCGCCCGGTCGCGAACGCATTGGGAGCCGGATCGTCTATCACATAGGCGCGCGGTACCGGCAGTCCGGCGGCGATCGACAAGCCCTCGATGACGTTTACGAGGTACGGCTCGATGTCGCGATCGACCGGACGCGCACGGCTCATCGAGAGCACGATGCGATCCGAGTACCAATACGAGCCCCACGTCATCGCGAACACCACGATGAGTGCGAGCACGAGACCGAACACTCCCGAGTCGGTGAGGTAGGCGAACGCCCAGCCGACCGCTAGCACGAGCAGCATGAAGAAGGCGACGAGCGCGACGCTCTTGAACTTGTTCGCCGTTATCTGGTCGTACATCGAGATATCACCCGATCGGTGACGAGCCCGCCACCTCGGCCTCTCATCGGCACCCTAGAACTTCACCTGGACGGCCTCGCGAGCTTCGACCTCGATCTCGAAGTAGTCGCGCTGCGAGAATCCGAGGATACCGGCGATGATGTTGGCGGGGAACTTCTGTATAGCTGTGTTGAAGCTCATCACCGAGTCGTTGTAGAACTGCCGCGCGTACGCGATCTTACTCTCTGTGCCGGACAACTCTTCTTGCAGCATCATGAAGTTCTGGTTGGCCTTGAGGTCAGGGTAGGCCTCGGCGACTGCGAAGAGACTCTTGAGCGTCGAGGTCAGCATGTTCTCGGCCGCACCCTGCTCTTTGACGGTGCCCGCGTTGATCGCCATGTTGCGCGCCTGGGTGACCTTCTGGAGCGTCTCGGCTTCGTGCGTCATGTAACCCTTGACGGTTTCCACGAGGTTCGGGATGAGGTCGTACCGGCGTCGAAGCTGGACGTCGATCTGCGACCATGCGTTGTCGACCCGATTACGGAGCACGATGAGCCGGTTGTACAGAACGATGACGGCGACCACGAGCAGGAGTACGAGGATCCCCGCACCTCCGCAACAGGCGAACAGTAGACCGAATTCCATGGACCCTCCTCGATCGAAACGCGGAGCGCATGGAGGTGCGACCCGTGTGTGCGATACACTCGCGCTCAAGATGGTAGCAGAATCGACAAGCCGATGATCCCTCTTCGCGACGAGAACCCGACGAAGCGCTTCCCGTTCGTCACCGTGCTCCTGATCGTCGCCAACGTGGCAGTGTTCGCCTACGAACTCTGGCTTCCGGACGCCGCCCTGTTCGATCTCATCGAGACGTGGGCGTTCAACCCAGCCCGCTTCGTAGCCGACCCTACCTCACCTGCCGTGCTGGTCACGCTCGTGACAGCCATGTTCCTGCACGGCGGCTGGTTGCACCTCGGCGGGAACATGCTCTACCTGTGGGTCTTCGGCAACAACATCGAGGATCGGTACGGGCCCCTGCGCTTCATCGCCTTCTACCTTGGCACCGGTATCGCGGCGACGCTCGCTCACGTCGCGGTCGAGGGAGCCGCGGATGTGCCGCTCCTCGGAGCGAGCGGGGCCATCGCGGGCGTGCTCGGGGCGTACCTGCTCCTGTACCCCAAGACCAAGGTCGTCGTGGCGATCCCGATCTTCATCATCATCGAACTCGCCAAGGTGCCTGCCGCCTTCGTGATCGGGTTCTGGTTCCTGATACAGGTGGTCCAGGGGATCGGCTCGATATCACCGGAGGCTGCCGCGGGCGGGGTCGCATGGTGGGCGCACATAGGCGGGTTCGTCGCAGGGATGGCGCTCACCGCGCCCGCATGGCTCGCCGAGCGCAGACGGCGGCGCAAGAAGCGGAAGGGCCAGCGGTTCACGACGTACCGGTAGAGCACGTCCGACCGTTCGAGCGGCGACGAACCGGCGACGCTACGCCGTGCCGTCGATCTGAGCGAGCATGTCGTCCACGCACGTGATCGACTGCAATTGCCGACGGAAGTACTCGCAGTAGGCATCGGCACGCTCGGCATCGTGAGCCTCGACCTGCTCGCTGTCGGCACCTTCCACTTCGATGGAGAGAGCGACCATGCCCGCGAGCGGGAACGCCTGTCCGCCGGTCTCCTCGGCGAGCGACTCGATAGCGGCAAGAAGGAACGACGGGACGCGGATCGTGACCTCGACCTCGCTCCCGCACGTGGGACAGGTGAAGACGATGTCGGCCTGCTCGGGCTCGCGGACCACGACACTGTCGATATCCTCGAGCGAAACCTCGACGGGCCCGTCGATGGGGCACTCGATGACGAACTCCACTGCTCTCGCCTCCTAGAGACGCGCGCCCTGGACTTATATTGTACCGCGTCTTGGTCCGGGCGACACGCGATCGCGTCGGCACGCACCCGTGGGGCACGTGCTGAACGCTCGTACACACTTCGACCCGCAAGAATCCTGCCATATATGGAGGCCGAGGTGCTACCATCTCGACCGTGACCCCGACCACGCCGACACCAGCGGAGCCCCGCTCCACCCACACCTCGCGGTTCACCCGAGGGGTACGTCTCGGCACACCCATCTTCCTCGGGTACATGCCGGTGGGAATGGCGTTCGGGGTCCTTGCGACCACCATCGGATTCACGGCGACCCAGGCGGTACTGTGTTCTGCTACCGCGCTCGCCGGCGCGGGCCAGTTCATCGCGCTGAACCTCATGAAATCCGGTGCCGACGTGCTCGCAGTGGTCACCGCCACGACGGTGGTGAACCTGCGCTACGTGCTGTTCGGAGCCACTCTCTCCCCTTACCTTGCGGGGATGTCGCTCCCCCGCCAGGCGCTCCTCGCATTCACGTTGACTGACGAGACGTTCGCGGTGAACGTGAACGACCGCCGCCAGGGGCTCTCGACAGGCGCTTCGATGGCAGGCGTGGGGGCGGTGGCGTGGAGCGGCTGGGTCGCAGGCACGGCCGCAGGCGCCTTGGCCGCGGCGTGGATCGGTGACCCCACGCGCTGGGGTGTGGACTTCGCGATGCCCGCCATGTTCATCGCGCTCCTCATCGCGCTGGCCGAGGACCGCCGACACGTGTCGGTAGCCGCGCTGGCCGCTGCGCTCGCCATCGGGCTGCCAGCACTCGTCCCGCTCGGCATCGTCGTTCCGGCCAGCTGGGTGATAGTCATCGCTTCGATGGGTGCGGCGACCATAGGTGCGGTGGTCTTCCGATGAGCTCCGGCTACATCTGGGCCATCATCGGCCTCATGGCTGTCGCGAACTTCCTTGTCCGCTTCCCGCCGATAGCGGTCGTCTCCCGCCTGAGACTACCCGCGCCGCTGATGAGATGGCTCGGCTTCGTACCCGCCGCGGTGATGGGAGCGCTCGTCGCCGGTGAGGTACTGCGTCCCGGGGGCGAGTACCTCATCACGCCACGCAGTCCCTACGTGCTCGCAGCGATACCGACCGCCCTCGTGTACGTGAAGACCCGGTCGTTCCTCGGCGCCACACTGGCAGGGATGGTGTTCTTCGTCGCGTTCCGGGCGCTTCTCGGCTGAGGCCAGCCCACACGACGACACCCCTGCGGCGCCGTGTCGTCGCCTCGTCCCAGCGCTTCGTCGACTCGCCTCCCCGCTGGCCTCGACGCCTGGTCTCACGGCGACCTCTCCGCTAGACTGGGTTGCCGAGCGCAGGGCCGCATCACCTCGACCGCCGCCTCGCGCGCGACCGACACTCAGCCCGCCCGACGAGAGGACTGCTTCGTGGCACGCGTGCGCCCTTTCAAGGCCTACACCTACGCACGTACCTCGGCCGATATCACGCCGCTCGTGGCCCCGCCCTACGACGTGATCTCCGAAAAGGAGCGCGCCAGGCTGCTCGCGAAGAGCGCCACGAACGTCGTCGCGCTCGAACTGCCCGAAGGTCCCCTCGATCCCACCACCCCGGGCAACCGCTACGAGACCGGCCGCAAGCGCTGGCGCGAGTGGCGCGACTCGGGCATCGTGGTGAGGGACCGGCAGACCAAGCTCTACGTGCTCGAACAGCGCTACGAGCTGCACGGCGCGGAGGTGCGCCGCCGCGCGATCATCGGCGAGGTCGAGTTGCACGCTTTCGACGAGGGCGTCATCCTGCCGCACGAGCGCACGCTGCCCAAGGCGCTCGGCGACCGCTTCAACCTCACCAAGGCGTGTGCGGCGAACTTCAGCCAGGTGTTCGGGCTGTTCAGCGACCCGGCGCGCTCGACCGACCGCTTCTTCGCCGAGGCGATGCGCGGACCTGTCGCCATGACCGCTACCGACGCCGACGGCGTGGTGAGTGATGTGTGGGCGGTCACGGACCCTGAGGCCATCGCAGACCTCGCCCGCACGCTCGAGCATAAGCAGGTCTTCATCGCCGACGGCCACCACCGCTACACGACCGCGCTCGCCTACCGCGACGAGCGCCGCGCGAGCGATGCCGCCAACGGCGTGAAACCGGTCGATCCCGCATATGACTTCGTCATGATGGCACTCGTCAATATGGACGACCCGGGCCTCGTCGTCCTGCCTACCCACCGGGTCGCCGAC
This sequence comes from Coriobacteriia bacterium, assembly GCA_007121015.1. Lineage (GTDB taxonomy): Bacteria > Actinomycetota > Coriobacteriia > Anaerosomatales > SLCP01 > SLCP01. The sequence continues at coordinate 6,961 of SKMN01000079.1, read as the reverse complement.
GCCCCGGGCGCCTTCGACCCTGCCGAGTTCCGCTCCCGCCTCACCGAGCACTTCAACCTCGCAGAGATCTTGCCGTCGGAAGCGCGCGCCGCACTCGATGGTGCCGAGGGCCCCGCATTCGTGGTGGCGACGCGCGGGAGCGACTCGCCGCTCCTCGCCAGCTTGCGCGCCGATGTCAGCCTCGCCAAGGCCATCCCACTCGAGCGTTCGCGTGCGTGGAAGGAGCTCGACGTCGCGATCGTCCAGGAGCTCGTCTTGAACCCGCTCCTCGGCATACACCCGGACCGCCCTGAGACACTCGACCGCCTCTCGTTCGTGAAAGACACCGACGAGGCGCTCGCGTCCATCACCGAGCACGACGTCGCACTCGTGTTGCGCGCGACACGGATGGACCAGATGCGCGCCGTGGCGCTCGCGGGCGACATGATGCCGCAGAAATCGACGTATTTCTATCCGAAGCTGCTCTCGGGCCTCGTCATGAGGGCGATGGACTGACGATCCACCGTCACCGACCCTGCGTGACACTACCGTCGGCTCCGCGCGCCGACCCCCTCGACACCTATCCACACCCGCCGAGGACACACGGTCCCGAGTCGGCACGCATCGCACTGGGGCGCCTTGGGCCTGCACGTTTCGCGTCCGATGAGCCACGCCGCGACATCGAGCGTACCCGGCGCCTCGGGACAGACCGCCGCAGCCGCCGCTTCGATCGCCGCCGGCGAGTCCTCATCGGCAAGCCCGCTGCGCAGGAACACCCGGCGCACCTGCACGTCGTAGGCGACCTGTCCACACTCCCGGCCCTCGAGTGCCACCCCGAAGTGCCGGGTGAGGATTTCGGTGGCCATCACCGCCTTCTTGCGGCCGATCCCGGGGAACGCCGAGAGTCGCTCGGCCACCTCGACCACGTGGGTCCCCGGTCGCCAGATGCGCGACGCGTCCCCGCCGTAGACGTCGAGGACCCGACGCGCCGCCGCGCTCACCCACACGGGCACGGTGTTCTTGAAGCGGTGCAGCATCGGACGTAGGCAGAACGCTTCGCGCACCGCCTCGGGCTCGGCGGCCAGGAACGCGAGATCGAGCGTGCCGAGACGCTCGCGCAGCAGGTAGGGACCGGCCCACGCGCGCTCGGCGGGGATGCCCTGCGTGAACAACACGCCGAGGAGGAACGCCGCCGAGTCGGATCCGAGCAAGGCGTCGGCGCGTGGGTCGCCTGAGAACGAGTCGCCGACCTGAGCGACACCTGCCGACTCGAGCTCGCACCCGTACGCGAGCAGTTCGCGACCGACCGCGTCCCGACGCTTCTGCGAGTCACCGGTCCGGTGCACGCATGCCTCGGCTAGCGATGGAGCGAGTCGTGCTTGATGCGATGGATGAGGACCTCGCGCTCCTCGGGCGTATACGCCTCTCCCATCTCGCGCAGAGCCGTGATACGGGAGCCGAGCATCAGCCCGCTCGCGATGCGACGCACAGCGTAGAGCCCTGCGTACGCTGCCACAACGAAGAAGATGTCCCTGACCAGCCGCCACAACACCGCGACCGGGTCGTCGTCGATGAACGCCATCATCAAAGTGTCCCTTCTAGAGTCGGGGTCCGTGGGTGAGGAAGAACGCGCAGTACGTGCACGTCTCCTTGATCGCCGCAGTACGGTCGATGTAGGGCTCGAACACGAGTGCGGGATCGGTGGTGAGCTCGAAGGCCGGGCGGTCACACCCGGCGAACGCGCACTTAGTGGGACAGCGGTCGCCGATCACGGCGGAGTGAGGGCAATCCGCCTGCATCGCCTCGTCGCACCCGCGCTCTTCCCAGCACTTCGGCATCGGTCCTCTCCCGTCTGTTCAGACTGCTGTGCGCCCGATGATACACTCTCTGCTGACGGTCGTCTTGCGCCACGGATCCCTCGTTGAGCGTGACAGTCTGCGATAGTATGTGAATGTATCTGAATCGCGTCGCCTTCCGGTGCCCGTGCCACGAACTCTCGATACCCAGCAGGAGTCCCGACTGTGATCTGCGAACGCCCACAACCCCGGCCCGAGTACGACACGATCGTCGTAGGCGCCGGCCCGGCCGGAGCGATGGCTGCATACGGAGCCGTCGAGCGTGGCCCGGTCCTCTTGGTCGAAGCGTCCGCTCTCCCCCGCGACAAGAGTTGCGGGGGCATGCTGAACGAGTACGCCCAGGAGTTCCTCGCGCGGATCGCGCCGCTGCCCAGGTCGATGGTCCTCGACCCTGCACACGTGAACTTCCGGTACGTGGACTGGGACCGCAGCATCCGCAAGCCCACCGGCCTGCGTTTCCTCAACGTCGACCGCGGCGAGTTCGACGACTGGCTCCTCTCCTTCCTTCCCGACGACGTGGAGATCCTCGGCGCCACACAACTCATCGGCTTCACCCAGGACGCCGATGGCGTAACCGTCACCCTGAAACGTGACGGTGTCGAGTACGCGGTCAGCTGCAACAACCTCGTCGGCGCCGACGGCGCCCGCTCCGCGGTCCGGCGGGCGCTCGGCGAGGGCAGCGTGAGCACGTACGTCACGCTGCAGGACTTCTGTGTCCTCGGCGGCGAGCTCGAGCCGTACTTCGACTGCATCTACATGCGCGATGTCGGCGATAGCTACGCCTACTCCTACGTGGTGCCGAAGGGTGACGTCGCGATCGTTGGGTCCGTCTTCTACCCCAAGACGAAGCGTCCACACCTCAAGCAAGACCTGACGATGACGATGCTCCGCGAGTCGTTCCCACAACTCGGTGACACGGTCAAGCGCGAGGCCAGCGTCGCTCTCTCTGTGCGCTCTCCGGGAGACGTCATCCCCGGCAGAGGCCGCGTGCTGCTCGTAGGTGAGGCTGGTGGCTTCATGTCACCCACCTCAGGTGAAGGAATCTCGTACGCCATGAACACCGGCCGGACCGCCGGAGAGGCCATCGCTACATCGGCGCCGGCCGAGGCGCTCGACGCCTACGCGCGCGCTACCCGCCACATCGGCGCGAACATCCACCGCAAGCTCAAGTGGCTCCCGTTCATGGAGTCGTCCTGGGGCAAGTACCTCGCGGGATTCGTTCCCACACCGGTGGTCAGCCGCATAACCGAGGGCCTCTGAGGCACTCCGTCACCGCTCGAAGTTCTTGAACATCTTACTCGGTGTCGTGTCGCTCTGCCCCTGGTACTTGCTGCCGAGTCCCGGCGTGCCGTACGGACGATCGACGGCCGTCGTCATCTTGAAGAACGATATCTGCCCGATGGCCATCCCCGGAGTAAGCACGATCGGCAGGTTCGAGACGTTGGAGAGTTCGAGCGTGAGCCTCCCCTCCCACCCCGGGTCGACGTAGCCCGCGGTCGAGTGAATGAGCAGCCCCAGCCTGCCGAGGGACGACTTCCCCTCGAGCCGCGCCACTATGTCGTCCGGCAGCACGACCCGCTCTCTCGTCGTTCCCAACACGAACTCACCGGGGTGCAGCACGAACGGTTCCTCGGCAGACGCGATGACCTTCTCCAACAGACCGGCCTGCTCGCGTGACGGGTCGATGTAAGGGTACCGCGAGTTACGGAACACCTGGAACGAGGCACCGAGATGCAGGTCGACACTGGAGGGCTGTATGTCGTCAGGGTCGCACGGCTCGATGCGGATGCGCCCTGCGAGCAGCTGTTCTTTGATGGTTCTATCGGAGAGGACCATGGTTCAGACTCCCGCCCTTACGCGCACTTGGAAAAGCCGCACGACCGGCAGACCGCACACCCGCTCTCGTGCTCGAGCGCTCCGCCGCACTCGGGGCACGCGCCCGAGAGATAGTCGAGCGTGTCGGTCGACTTCGAGACCCGTCGCGTTGCTTCACCGGTCTCGATGTACGTGAGCGCGTGCTCCATGACGATGCCGACGGCATCTGCGCATGACAGCACCTTGCCTCCCTCGGCCCAACTCGGGCTCGGGCACCGGATCCCGCGGAGGTGCTTCAATATCGCCTCCGGGTCGACGCCAGCCCTCAGCGATACCGAGATCATGCGTGACAGCGCCTCCGACTGACTCGAGGCGCACCCGCCCGACTTGCCCATCTGGGTGAAGACCTCGCACATGCCCTGCTCGTCCCAGTTCACCGTGACGTAGAGGTTGCCGCAGCCGGTGAGGATCTTCTCGGTGCGGCCCTCGGTGACGAGGGGACGCGGCCGAGGCTCTATCTCGCCCGGGCGTATGACGGACTCCGTCGTGCCGCCCTTCGCCGTCTTTCCCGTCGAGAGCACCTGGTTGTCCTTCGAGCCGTCGCGGTAGATGGTGACGCCCTTGACGCCGAGTTCGTACGCGAGGTCGTACACGTGCCGCACGTCTTCCGACGTGGCCTCGTTTCCGAAGTTCACCGTCTTGGAAACAGCGTTGTCGGTGTGCGTCTGAAACGCCGCCTGCATGCGGATGTGCCACTCGGGCGCGATGTCGTGGGCGGTCACGAAGACTCGCTGCACGTCCGCTGGCACCTCGTCGATACCGTGGACGGTGCCGTGGTCGGCGATGAGGGCCATGAGCTCCTGGCTGTAGAAGCCGCGCTTGACCGCGACCTCCTCGAACATGGGATTGACCTCGATGAGGCGATCGTTGTCCATGACGGTGCGCACGTACGAGACCGCGAAGAGCGGCTCGACCCCGGACGAGCTGTTGGCGATGATCGAGAGTGTACCGGTGGGCGCGATGGTGGTCACCGTCGCGTTGCGGATCGGGCCGCTCTCAGTAGTGTCGTAGACCGAGCCCTCGAAGTTCGGGAACGCGCCGCGCTCCACGGCGAGCTTGCGCGAGGCCGCCTTCGCCTCGGCGTCGATGTAGCCCATGACCTTCTCGCCGAGGGCGACCGCCTCGCCGGAGTCGTACGAGACATCCATCTTGATGAGCATATCGGCCCACCCCATGACGCCGAGGCCGATCTTGCGGTTCCCGCGTGCGAGCTCGTCGATCTCTTTCAACGGATACTGGTTGACCTCGATGACATCGTCGAGGAAACGCACCGCGCGGTGCACCACGTCGCCGAGCCGGTCCCACGCGACCTCCGGGCCCGCATCGCCGATCGTCACGAACTTCGCAAGATTCACCGAGCCGAGGTTGCACGCCTCATACGGCAGCAGCGGCTGCTCGCCACAGGGGTTCGTCGACTCTATCTCGCCGAGGTGCGGGGTGGGGTTGTCGCGGTTGATGCGGTCGATGAAGATGATGCCCGGGTCGCCGCTGGCCCACGCCATGTCGACGATACGCTCGTAGACGGCACGCGCATCCAGCGTGCCGGCCGGCTCGCCCGAGCGCGGGTTGCGCAGATCGTACTCGGTTCCCGCCTTGACGGCTTCCATGAAGTCCTCGGTGAGGGCAACGGAGATATTGAAGTTCGCGAAGTCCCCATCGGCCTTGCACTCGATGAAGTGGAGGATATCGGGGTGGTCGATGCGCAGTACACCCATGTTGGCGCCACGGCGCGTCCCGCCCTGCTTGACAGCCTCGGTGGCCTGATTGAAGACGCGCATGAACGACACCGGGCCGCTCGACACGCCCTGGGTCGAGCGCACCTGGTCGCCGGCGGGCCGCAGGCGCGAGAAGGAGAAGCCCGTCCCGCCGCCGGACTTGTGGATGATGGCGGTGTCGCGCACGGCGCCGAAGATCGACTCCATCGAGTCAGCTACCGGCAGCACGAAGCACGCCGAGAGCTGCTGCAAGTCGCGCCCCGCGTTCATGAGGGTCGGCGAGTTGGGAAGGAAGTCCAGCGACGTCATGAGGTCGTAGAAGTCGTGGGCCACCTCGGCGACCTCAGCGTCTCCAGCCCCCCACACGCGCTCGGCGGAGGCGATGTTCTCGGCCACTCGGACGAACATGTCGCTCGGGTTCTCGACGGCGTTGCCGTCGTCGTCCTTGCACAGGTAGCGCTTCTGCAACACCTTGAGCGAGTTGGGTGTGAGGATCTCGTCGATCGCGCGCGAATACGTTGTGGTGCTCTCGTGACCTGCCACGGGTGGCGCCCCCTTCTCCGGTGCTGACAGACCGGACCCGACGCGATCGCCGAGTCCGACACCTGTGCATTAACCACAATATCTTGCGTTTCGCAGTCTAGCGCACTACCACATGATGCGTCAACGTCGGAAGGATGGACGGCTCTCGTGAAACGAAGACCGGTCCTTTTCGGCAGAGTAGCGGCGCCGGGCAAGGGTGGACGGTCTAGCCGACATCCGAAACGCAAAAGGGCCGCCTCATAGGCGGCCCTTTCATCGCTCTGTCTTGTCGTAGAGGCTACTGCACCGCCTCGACCCGAGTGACCTCGGGAATCTCCTCCTTCAGCACGCGCTCTACACCGTTCGCGAGTGTGAGCTGCGACATCGGACAGCCGCGACACGCACCCTGGAGGCGCACCTTCACGACGCCGTCCTCGGTCATCTCGACGAACTCTACGTCCCCGCCGTCTGCTTGAAGCGCGGGACGGATCTTGTCAAGTGCTGCCTGTACTCGCTCCTCCATAAGGGAGCTCCCTTCTCCGATCGTGAGGGCCGTGCTAACAGCTGCCTCATACGTGCCGATGACAGGGGATTCTAGCATAATCCTGACCAACTCGCTTAAGAATGCAGACAGGACGGACTCCTGCCACTCGAGCTCGCCGGCCCTGGCACTCTCACTACCCGACATGCGGGATGCGAGAGAGCCGCCGGATGTGTTCAGCGACGTCCTACTCTCCCACGGCCTACGCCGCAGTACCATCGGCGCTGGAGGACTTAACTACCGAGTTCGGAATGGGATCGGGTGTACCCCCTCCGCAATAGTCACTGAACACATCCGACGGCTCTCGCCATCGGCATCGATATGCCGTTGTCATGCGCTCCGCACGGTGCGTCGCACGCACCCTGAGAGCTGCATAGCGCTTGAAGATTCCGCGAATGAGATCAAGACCTCGGCCAATTAGTACTGCTCGGCTGAACACATTGCTGTGCTTACACCTGCAGCCTATCAACCTC
>SKMN01000055.1 GCA_007121015.1 Coriobacteriia bacterium | reverse complement strand
ACCCCTTCTCGGCAAGCGTCTTGGTGATCGCCGCGGTGAGCGTGGTCTTGCCGTGGTCGACGTGACCGATGGTGCCGATATTGACGTGCGGCTTGGTGCGCTCGAACTTCTTCTTCGCCATTGTGTCTCCTCCCGGCTATCCGCCGACCTTGGCCACGATCTCTTCGGCCACTGACTTCGGTACTGCCTCGTACGCCTTGAACTGCATCGTGTATGCTGCGCGACCTTGGGTGCGCGAACGCAGGTCGGTCGCGTAACCGAACATCTCCGAGAGCGGGACCCGCGAGCGGATGACCTGGGCGTTACCGCGAGCCTCCATGCCCTCGATGTGACCGCGACGGCTCGACAGGTCACCCATGACGTCACCCATGAACTCCTCGGGGGTCACGACCTCGACGGCCATGACCGGTTCGAGCAGCACGGGCGCTGTCCGCTTGAGCCCATCCTTGATCGCCATCGAACCGGCTACCTTGAACGCCATCTCCGAGGAGTCGACCTCGTGGTACGAACCGTCGACGAGCTCGACCTTGATGTCGACGACCGGGTAGCCGGCGATGACGCCCGACTGGAGTGACTCCTGGATGCCCTTGTCGACTGCAGGGATGTACTCCTTGGGAATGGCGCCACCGACGATCTTGTTGTCGAACTCGTACCCCTCGCCGGGCTCGCGCGGAACGACGTTGATGACGACGTGGCCGTACTGACCCCGCCCGCCCGTCTGACGAACGAACTTCATGTCCACGTTCTCGGCCGTCTTGCTTGCGGTTTCGCGGTAGGCGACCTGCGGCTTGCCGATATTCGCCTCGACCTTGAACTCACGGAGTAGGCGGTCGACGATCACCTCGAGGTGCAGTTCGCCCATCCCCGCGATGATGGTCTGTCCGGTCTCGATATCCGTGCGCACACGGAAGGTCGGATCCTCCTCGGCGAGCTTGGAGAGCGAGAGCGACAGCTTTTCCTGCTCGGCCTTGGTCTTGGGTTCGATAGCGATGTCGATGACCGGATCGGGAAAGATCATCGACTCGAGCAGGACCGGGGAGTCCTCGGCGCAAAGCGTGTCGCCGGTGGTGGTGTTCTTGAGACCGACGGCCGCGACGATGTCACCGGCAGCGACCTTCTGCACGTCCTCCCGGCTGTTCGCGTGCATCTCGAGCAGACGGCCGATGCGCTCCTTGTGGCCCTTGGTCGAGTTGAGGATGTAGGAGCCGGCATCCATCGTGCCCGAGTAGACGCGGAAGTAGGTAAGCTTGCCGACGTAGGGGTCGGTCATGACTTTGAAAGCGAGGGCCGAGAACGGCGCCTTGGAGTCGGGCGGCCGCTCGACCTCCGCCTCGGTCTTTAGGTCGACGCCACTGATCGGCGGGACATCGAGTGGCGACGGGAGGTACTCGAGCACCGAGTCGAGAAGCGGCTGGACACCCTTGTTCTTGAACGAAGCGCCGCACACGACGGGCGTGATGGCAACGTCGATGCACGCCTGGCGGATCGCCGCCTTGAGTTCGGCGACGGAGATCTCCTCCTCGGCGAAGAACTTCTCGAGGAGCGCGTCGTCGTACTCGGCGGCCGCCTCGACGAGTTCCTGGCGGTACATCTCCGCCTCTTCGAGCATCTCGGCTGGAATCTCCTCGATGGTCGGGTTGATGTCCTTGTCGTCCTCGTTGAAGTGGATGGCGTTCATCTCAACGAGGTCGACGATGCCGTCGAAGCGGTCCTCGGCACCGATCGGCAACTGGAGGAGGACCGGGCGCGTGTTGAGGCGGTCCTTCATCATCTGGATCACGTTGAAGAAGTCCGCACCCGTGCGGTCCATCTTGTTGACGTATGCGAGGCGCGGCACGCGGTAGGTGTCGGCCTGGCGCCACACCGTCTCCGACTGCGGCTCGACGCCGCCGACCGCACAGAACACCGCGACCGCACCGTCGAGGACGCGAAGCGAGCGTTCGACCTCCACGGTAAAGTCAACGTGCCCGGGCGTATCGATGATCTGGATACGGTTGTCCTTCCAGAAGCACGTCGTCGCGGCCGAGGTGATCGTGATGCCGCGCTCCTGCTCCTGGACCATCCAGTCCATGGTCGCTGCACCGTCGTGGACCTCACCGAGTTTGTGCGACTTGCCGGTATAGAACAAGATGCGCTCGGTCGTCGTGGTCTTGCCAGCATCGATGTGAGCCATGATCCCGATGTTGCGGGTCTTGGCGAGTGGGTATGTCTTGGGCGCCATGAGGTGGTATTTCCTAACGTCTCTCATATCGGTGGTGTCGTAGGTCCGGTGCTACCAGCGGTAGTGGCTGAATGCCCGGTTGGACTCGGCCATCTTGAACAGGTCCTCGCGCCTCTTGACCGCTGCACCCGTCCCGTTCGCCGCGTCCATGATCTCGCCTGCGAGGCGCTCGGCCATGGTCTTCTCGCGGCGCCCCCGGGCGAAGCCGACGATCCAGCGGATCGCAAGCGTCGTGGATCGGCGGGAATTGACCTCGATGGGAATCTGATATGTCGCGCCACCGACTCGCTTGGGACGGACCTCGAGCGTGGGCCGCACGTTGTCCATCGCCTTCTTGAACGTGGCGAGCGGGTCCCCCCCGGTCTTGTTCTCGATCATCGCGAACGCGTCGTAGACGATCCGGTCGGCGACCGACTTCTTCCCGTCCCACAGAACCTTGTTGATCAGTTGGGTGACGAGGCGGTTGTTGTACACCGGATCGGGAAGGATGTCCCGTCGGGTCGCTGCTGCACGCCTGGGCATTCTCGTGTCTCCTCTGTATCGTCGTCGCTCGAACGGACGCACCGCGGAGGGAGCATCCGGTGGTTTCTGACTAACCGGACTTCTTCACGCCGTAGCGGGACCGTGCCTGGTTGCGGTCGCTCACGCCGGCACAGTCGAGCGCGGCGCGGATGACCTTGTACCGCACACCGGGAAGATCCTTCACACGTCCACCACGCACGAGCACGATCGAGTGCTCCTGCAGGTTGTGGCCGATGCCGGGGATGTAGGCGGTGACCTCCATGCCGTGCGTCAGGCGGACACGGGCGACCTTCCTGAGCGCCGAGTTCGGCTTCTTGGGGGTCGTCGTGTACACGCGTGTACACACGCCACGCTTCTGGGGGTTACCCTTGAGCGCCGGCGTGGCACTCTTAGTCGCTTTCGCCTTGCGGCCCTTGCGGACCAGCTGGTTGATCGTGGGCAACTCGCTCTCCTTCTTCTCGATGACCTCAACGTTCTCAAGCGGCGTGCGCAAGCGCACACTTCAGCCGCGCATGAAGTCGCAAAGACGGACTCTACCAACACGACCCCCGGATGTCAAACACCACGCATCCGGGCGTATCTATCGCCCTCGGTGGGCATGGCTGCGCAGGAAGCGCCGCCGCACCCACCGATGACGATGTGACTATCCGCGCACCGAGACGTCATGCTCGGCGAGCACTGCATCGATCTCGTCGAGTGCCTTCGCGCCGATGCCGGGAACACTGAGCAGCTCCTCACGCGAGCGGGACAACACGTCTCCGACGGTCGCTATGCCGGACTCGACGAACTTCGTCACCCAGCGCGTCGATATGCCAACTTCCTCGAGAGTCATCGCCTCGACGTTGTCCGCAGACTGCGCGGCAGGGACGGCCTCGTCGATCGACACGCTGTCTTCGGGTGCCGTGGAGGTCGCGGGGACCTCCGGCTCGAAGACCGTATCGGTGAACCGGGAAACGTCGACCTCCTCTGCCTCCGCTTCGGCCTCGCCCTCGAGGTCGGCGAAGAACGCCTCGGCCTCGTGCGCGCTCAGTCCTCCCGCTTCCTCGGGTGCGGGACCGGGCAGAAGTGACTCGATCTCCTTGAGCTCGTCGGGCGCGAAGTCGGGCAGCGCACCTTCCTCGGCCGCCGTCCACTCCGCGCTCTGGCCCTTGTAGGTGAGGCGGACCGAGCGGTATCGCTTCATGCCGGTAGCGGCCGGGATGAGCTTGCCGATGATGACGTTCTCTTTGAGTCCGAGCAGGTTGTCTTCCTTGCCGGCGATCGCGGCGTCGGTGAGTACGCGGGTCGTCTCCTGGAACGAGGCGGCCGACAGATAGCTGTCCGTCGCGAGCGACGCCTTCGTGATGCCGAGGAGGACCGGAGAGCCGACGCCGGGCTCCGCGCCATCTGCGAGCAGCGACTCGTTCTCCCACTCGAACGAGAAACGATCGACCAGCTGACCGGGGAGACGATCGGCATCACCCGGCTCAAGCACGGTGACCTTGCGCAGCATCTGTCGCGCGATCACCTCGATGTGCTTGTCGTTGATGTCGACGCCCTGGCTGCGGTACACCTCCTGGACCTGCGCGACGATGTAGCGGAGCACCGCACCGGGGCCTTTCAGGCTGAGCAGGTCGTGCGGATTGACCGACCCTTCCGTCAACTGCTGTCCGAGAGCGACCTCCACGCCGTCCATCACGCCGGGGCGCAGACGTGCACGACGCGGGACGGTGTAGGTCTGCTCGTTGCCCTCGGCGTCCTTGACGGTGAGGTGACGCGAACGCTCGACGTCCTCGATAGTGAGCGTACCGGCCAGCTCGGCCAGAACCGCCTGGCCTTTGGGCTTGCGTGCCTCGAAGAGCTCGGTGACACGCGGCAGACCGTGGGTGATGTCCTCACCTGCGACACCGCCGGTATGGAACGTACGCATCGTGAGCTGAGTACCGGGCTCACCGATCGACTGCGCGGCGATGATGCCGACAGCCGTGCCGATATCGACCGGCAACCTGCTCGCCAGGTCCCAGCCGTAGCACGACTGGCAGATGCCGTGGCGTGCATGGCACGTCATGACGGTGCGGACGACGATGGACTCGACGCCCGACTCGGCCATCTCGGTGATCTCGCTCTCGTCACGAACGAACTCGCCGGCCTCCTTGAGCACTTCGCCGGTCGTGGGGTTCGCGACCGGTTCGAGTAGGCAGCGCCCGACGAGGTTGACGTCGACTGCCGAGGGGTTGGCCTCGGAGAACACGCCGAACGGCACACCTTCGTCCGTGCCGCAGTCGCTCTCGCGCACGATCACATCTTGGGCGACGTCGACAAGACGGCGGGTAAGGTACCCCGAGTCCGCCGTACGGAGCGCGGTGTCTGCGAGACCCTTACGGGCGCCGTGCGTGGATACGAAGTACTCGAGAACCGATAGTCCCTCTCGGAAGTTCGCCTTGATAGGACGGTCGAGGATGTCACCTTTGGGATTGGCCATCAGCCCTCGCATGCCTGCGAGCTGACGGATCTGCTTGATGTTACCGCGAGCGCCTGAGTTGGCCATCATGTAGATAGGATTGAACTTGTCGAAGTTCTCGGCCATCGCGTCGCCGACCGTGTCGGTCGCCTGGGTCCAGACCTCGACCACCTGGCGGTGACGCTCGTCGTCGGTGATGAGACCGCGATCGTACTGCTGCTCGATCGCATCGACCCTCTCCTGCGCCTCTTCGAGAAGCTCGCCCTTGTTCTCTGGAATGACCGCGTCGTAGACGGAGACGGTCAGCCCCGCGCGCGTCGCGTAGTGGAAACCGAGACGCTTCAGCTCGTCGAGGGTGGACTGCATCTCGGTGGTCGAGTAGCGGTTCGCGCAGTCCTCGACGATGCGGGAGATCCCCTTCTTGTTGATCTCGCGATTGACGTAGGGGTAGTCCGGCGGCAGCGAGCGGTTGAAGGTGATCCGCCCTATGCTCGTCTCGATTCGGTCGCCCGCCGAGCGCTCGATGAGCTCGCCGTCCTCCCGCTCCTCGATGACGTCCTCGGACAGGCGCACGTGGATCTTCGCCTGCAGGTCGAGTCCGCTTCGGCTGTCGTAGGCGAGGAGCGCCTCGTCGAAGCTGAAGAGCGCACTCCCCTCGCCCGGCATGCCTTCGCGCACCGCGGTGAGGTAGTAGAGCCCGATGACCATGTCCTGTGTGGGCGTGGTGAGCGGGCGGCCGTGCGCGGGCGACTTCACGTTGTTAGTCGACAGCATGAGGATGCGCGCCTCGGCCTGCGCCTCTGCCGAGAGCGGCACGTGCACCGCCATCTGGTCGCCGTCGAAGTCGGCGTTGAACGCCGTGCACACGAGCGGGTGGATGCGGATAGCCTTACCCTCGACGAGCACCGGCTCGAACGCCTGGATACCGAGTCGGTGGAGGGTCGGCGCGCGGTTGAGGAGGACCGGGTGGCCCGAGATGACCTCCTCGAGCACGTCCCAGACCACTCCCTTGCCGCGGTCGACCATGCGCTTGGCGCTCTTTATGTTCTGCGCGTGGTCGAGATCGACGAGGCGCTTCATGACGAACGGCTTGAACAGCTCGAGTGCCATCGCCTTGGGCAAGCCACACTGGTGGAGCTTGAGCTCCGGGCCGACCACGATGACCGAGCGTCCCGAGTAGTCGACACGCTTGCCGAGCAGGTTCTGGCGAAAGCGGCCCTGCTTACCTTTGAGCATGTCGCTGATCGACTTGAGCGGGCGGTTGCCGGGGCCCGTGACGGGGCGACCACGGCGTCCGTTGTCGAAGAGTGCGTCGACCGCCTCCTGGAGCATGCGCTTCTCGTTGTTGACGATGATCTCGGGCGCGCCGAGATCGAGGAGGCGCTTGAGCCGGTTGTTACGGTTGATGACGCGACGGTACAGGTCGTTCAGGTCGCTCGTCGCGAAACGCCCACCGTCGAGTTGGACCATCGGGCGAAGGTCCGGCGGGATGACGGGGATCGCGTCGAGGATCATCCACTCGGGGCGGTTGTTGCTGCTGCGGAACGCCGCGACGACTTTGAGGCGCTTGATGGCCTTGGCGCGCTTCTGGCCCTTACCTTCGCGGATCTGGGTGCGGAGCTCCTCGCCGAGGGCCTCGAGATCGACTTGCTGGAGCAGGTCTTTCACGGCCTCGGCACCCATGCCGCCGCGGAAGTAGTCGCCGTAGCGCACCTTCATTTCGCGATAGAGCGTCTCGTCGTTGACGAGCATCTTCACGCTGAGCTTCTGGAAGGTCTCGAACGTGTCCGTAAGGAGTTGCTTGCGGTCTGCGTACTCCTCTTCCAGGTCGCGGATGTCGCGCTCGGTCTCCTTCTCGATCTTCTTGACGCGGTCCTCGAACGGCGTCTCTTCGTCGAGCTCCTCGCCCTCCTCGGGCTCAAGCTCACCTTTGGCGATGGCGACGAGCCTGTCGCGCTCCTCGGTCACTCCGGCGATCTCCTCGGCCTTCTCCGCATCGAGCTGGTCGAGGTCGGCGGCGAGCTCGTCCTTGAGCATGTCGAGGTCGGTTTCGCGCTCCTCGTCGTTGATGCTCGTGATGATGGAGCTCGCGAAGTACAAGACCTTCTCGAGGTCCTTGGGCGCGATGTCGAGGAGGTAGCCGAGGCGTGACGGGACACCCTTGAAGTACCAGATGTGCGATACCGACGCCGCGAGCTCGATGTGGCCCATGCGGTCACGACGTACCTTGGCGCGCGTGACCTCGACGCCGCACCGCTCGCACACGATACCCTTGAAGCGGACCCGCTTGTACTTGCCGCAGTAGCACTCCCAGTCCTTGGTGGGACCGAAGATCTTCTCGCAGAAGAGTCCGTCCTTCTCCGGCTTGAGCGTGCGGTAGTTGATGGTCTCCGGCTTCTTGACCTCACCGCGCGACCACTGGCGGATCTGCTCGGACGAAGCCAGCCCGATCCTGAGCCTGTCAAAATTGTTCACATCGACGTCGAGCAAGGTCTACTCCTCCTCGTCGCTGTCGTTGGGCACGTCGCCCAACGAGTCACTCAGGTCGAGTGCGGAGATGTCGCTCTCGATGAGCTCCTCGAGCGCATCCGTACTCGTTTCTGTCTCCTTCTCTTCCCGGCCTCCAAGGTCGAGGCCGAGCTCCTCGGCGGTCTTGAAGATGTCCTCGTCCTCTTCGCGCAGCTCGACCTCCCCGCCGTCCTCGGCCAGGATCTCGACATCGAGACACAGCGACTGCATCTCCTTGACGAGGACCTTGAACGACTCGGGGATGCCGGGCTCGGGGATGTTGTCTCCCTTGACGACTGCCTCGTAGGCCTTGACCCGGCCGAGGACGTCGTCGGACTTCGCCGTCAGGATCTCCTGGAGCACGTATGCTGCACCGTAGGCGTACAGGGCCCAGACTTCCATCTCTCCGAAACGCTGGCCACCGAACTGCGCCTTACCACCGAGCGGCTGCTGGGTGATGAGCGAGTACGGACCCGTCGAGCGCGCGTGGATCTTGTCGTCGACGAGGTGGAGCAGTTTGAGGATGTAGATCTCGCCGACGGTCACCGGCTCGCGGAACGGCTCGCCTGTACGACCGTCGTAGAGGACCGTCTTTCCTTCACGGGAGATCTGGGGCACGAGCGCATCGAGCGTCTTGTCGCCGAAGCGCTCCTTCGCCTTGAGCAGCATGTTGCGGTTGGCCTTCTCGAGAACGTCCGATATCTCGCTCTCGCGGGCGCCGTCGAAGACGGGGGTGGCCACGTGGTTCGGACCCTCGATCGGTTCCACCTGTTTCCCGTTGTCGCTCCAGCCGATACGGGCCGCCCACCCGAGATGCGTCTCGAGAAGCTGGCCGATGTTCATTCGGCTCGGCACGCCGAGGGGGTTCAGGATGATATCGACGGACGTGCCATCTGCGAGGAACGGCATGTCTTCCTCGGGGAGGATCTTCGCGATGACGCCCTTGTTACCGTGGCGGCCCGCGAGCTTGTCGCCCTCGGAGATCTTGCGCTTCTGCGCGACGTAGACGCGGACGAGTTCGTTGACGCCGGGCGACAGGTCGTCGCCTGCATCACGGCTGAACGTCCGGACCGAGATGACGCGACCGGTCTCGCCGTGCGGGACCTTCAGCGACGTGTCGCGGACTTCGCGAGCCTTCTCGCCGAAGATCGCCCGCAAGAGCCGCTCCTCGGCGGTGAGCTCGGTCTCTCCTTTGGGAGTGACCTTGCCCACGAGCACGTCGCCTGGGAAGACCTCGGCACCGATGCGGATTATGCCGGCCTCGTCGAGGTTCGCGAGGACCTCCTCGCCGACGTTGGGGATCTCGCGGGTGATCTCCTCGGGTCCGAGCTTGGTGTCGCGCGCCTCTACCTCGTACTCTTCGATGTGGATCGAGGTCAGCACGTCCTCTTTCACGAGGCGCTCGGAAAGGATGATGGCGTCCTCGTAGTTGTAGCCTTCCCACGGCATGAACGCCACGCGGAGGTTCTGTCCGAGGCCGAGTTCGCCCTGGTCCGAGGACGGGCCATCAGCGAGTACGGTGCCCTCGACGACCTCATCGCCTTCGACCACTATCGGGCGATGGCTGATGCACGTGCCCTGGTTGGAGCGCATGAACTTCGGCAGGTGATACTCGTCGATGCTCTGGTCCTCACCGCGGACGACGATCTTCGCGCTGTCGACGTACTCGACCACGCCACCACGCTTGGCCAGCAGGATCTCGCCGGTATCGACCGCGGCGCGGCCCTCCATGCCCGTCCCGACCAGCGGGGCCGCAGGCTTCAACAGGGGCACGGCCTGACGCTGCATGTTGGAACCCATGAGCGCACGGTTGGCGTCGTCGTGCTCGAGGAACGGGATGAGTGCCGTGGCGACGGACACCATCTGGCGCGGCGAGACATCCATGTACTGCACACGCTCAGGCTCGACGTCCTCGGGCTCGCCGCCCTTGATGCGACACAGCACGCGGTCCTTGAGGTACTTGCCGGTCTTGGGATCGAAGCGCTCGTTGGCCTGCGCGATGATGAAGCGCTCCTCGACGTCGGCCGTGAGGTACTCGATCTCGTCGGTGACCTTGCCTTTGGTGACCTTGCGGTAGGGCGTCTCGATGAAACCGTACGGATTGATCCGCGCGAACGTCGCGAGCGAGCCGATGAGGCCGATGTTCGGACCTTCAGGCGTCTCGATAGGGCACATGCGCCCGTAGTGTGAGGGGTGGACGTCACGCACCTCGAAGCCGGCACGTTCGCGAGACAGGCCGCCTGGTCCGAGCGCCGAGAGGCGCCGCTTGTGTGTGAGACCGGCTACCGGGTTGGTCTGGTCCATGAACTGCGAGAGCTGCGACGAGCCGAAGAACTCCTTGATGCTCGCCACGATAGGCCGGATGTTGATAAGGGACTGCGGCGTGATCTCGTCGACGTCCTGGGTCGTCATGCGCTCGCGCACCACGCGCTCCATGCGCGCCAGACCTATCCGGAACTGGTTCTGGATGAGCTCGCCGACACTGCGTATGCGACGGTTACCGAAGTGATCGATGTCATCGACATCGTATCCCTCGGCATCCTCCCAGAGCTTCACCAGATAGCGCACGGAAGCCAGGATGTCTTCGTTGGTGAGCGTCGACTGCGACATCGGCAGATCGACCTTGAGCTTCTTGTTGAGCTTGTAGCGCCCGACCTTGGCGAGGTCGTAGCGCTGCGGGTTGAAGAAGAGGCCCTCGAGGAGAGAGCGCGCCGACTCTACGGTCGGCGGTTCGCCGGGCCGCAGCCGCTTGTAGATCTCGATGAGCGCCTCGTCGCGCGTCTCGGTGAAGTCGCGCTCGAGCGTGCGCTCGATGCACTCGGCGCCGCCGAACATCTCGAGGATCTCCTCCCGCGTCTCGGCGATGCCGAGGGCCTTGAGGAGCACGCTGACCGGCTGCTTGCGCTTGCGGTCGACGCGAACGCTGACGATGTCGCGACGATCCGTCTCGAGTTCGAGCCACGCGCCGCGTGCCGGGATCACCTTGGCGGTGTAGAACGCCTTGTCGCTCGTCTTGTCGAGCTCCTCGGCGTAATAGACGCCCGGCGAACGCACGAGCTGGGAGACGACCACTCGCTCGGTGCCGTTGATGACGAAGGTGCCGCGATCGGTCATGAGCGGGAAATCGCCCATGAAGACCTGCTGCTCCTTGATCTCTCCGGTCTCCTTGTTGATGAAGCGCACCTCGACGAAGAGGGGCGCCTGGAAGGACATGTCCTTCTCTTTGCACTCCTCGACGGAGTACTTCGGGTCACCGAACTCGTGTCCACCGAACTCGACCGCGAGGTTGCCCGTGAAGTCTTCGATAGGCGAGATGTCGGAGAACGTCTCGTTCAGGCCCTCTTCGAGGAACCAATCGAAACTGTCTCTTTGTATCGCGATCAGGTTGGGGACTTCGAGGATCTCGGGAATGCGGGCGAATGTGCGGCGGTGTCGAAGACCTGTGCTTACGACGGGGGAACGTTCTCCGCGGGGCACCAGGCGATTCCTCCTTCAGCGTAGAGGCAGCGTAGCGTAGTCGCAAAGGAGTAGACTACCCAATAGCCCGGCCTCAGTCAATAGTTATCACGATCGAACCGACAAGGGACGACCGGCCGGGTCGCATATGCGACCCGGCCGTCGTCACAACACTCGTGCGCAAGACGCCGATGCGCCCTCCGCTGAACGACGAACTACTTCAGTTCGACAGCGGCTCCGGACTCTTCGAGCTTCGTCTTGGCCTCCTCGGCCTTCTCTTTGTTGACGCCCTCGAGCACCGGCTTGGGAGCGCCGTCGACGAGGTCCTTGGCCTCCTTGAGGCCAAGCGACGTGAGCTCGCGTACGACCTTGATGACCTGGATCTTCTTGTCGCCGGCGCCGGTGAGGACCACGTCGAAGCTGTCCTTCTCCTCAGCGGCCTCAGCATCGCCCCCGCCGGCAGCGGGCGCGGCGGCGACGGCAACCGGCGCCGCGGCGGACACGCCGAACACGTCCTCCAGCTCCTTCACGAGCTCGGCGAGCTCGAGCGCGGGAGCCTGCTTGATGTACTCCAGAACCTCGTCCTTGCTGATAGCCATTGTGTCCGTTCTCCTTCATCTCTCGAGCGCCCGTTCGAGCGCAACGTTTCGTCATGCGGCGGCTGCCGCTAGGCTGCTTGCGCTTCCTTCTGCTGTGCGACCGCATCGATCGCGCGGGCCAGCGCTCCCACGGGAGCGTTGAGGACGCGTACGGTGTTCGTGAGCGGGTTGAGCATGGTGCCGAGGAGTTTCGCGATGAGCTCCTCTCGTGACGGCAGCGCGGCGATCGCCTTCACCGTAGCTACATCCACGATCGCATTCTGGATAAAGCCGCCCTTGACCTCGAGCTCTTTGTGTTCCTTGGCGAAATCGGCGATGGCCTTCGCCGGCGCGACAGGATCGTCACCCACGAAGATGAACGCCGTAGGCCCCATGAGGAACTCGTCCATCGGCGGCAGTGCGAGTTCCCGCACCGCGATCTCGGTGAGCGTGTTCTTGTAGACCTTCACGTCTCCGCCAGCCGAGCGAACGGCCGAACGGAAGTCCTGCATGTCACGAACGGACAATCCGCGGTAGTCGACCATCACGACGCCCACGCCCTCGGTGAGCCTGCCCTTGATCTCGGCGACCTTCTCGGACTTTGCGTTTGTCGGCATCTACATCCCTCCTTTCCTCACGCACGTGTCGACCGCGATGCGGGCTGAACATCGTGCCCGCGACACGGGCCCACGCGATAAACGAACGTGGCCCCCGCCGGCGATTCGGCGGAGGCCACGAGCAGGTTCGCTCGACTCTGGTCGCCCGGTCCCTCGCGGGACGGTGCGACCGGCTCCACCTCGGCTGGCGGACCTGCATGACTTCTGGTCCATCAAGCCCGGATGCCCGGGCGCCTGCTGTCTTCGGCAGCGGTCGTGTGCGCTGTTCTGTTGTCACGTGCGCACGTTAGTATGCATGCCAGCGGAGCCGTGCGCAACCCCGTAGCGCGAGAGGCGCGTGTGCGCTTACTCGGCCGCTTCCTCGAGAAGGCTGCGGCCCTTCGACGGGTCGACCTTGATGCCAGGGCCCATCGTGGACGCGATCGTGATCGACCTGATGTAGCGACCCTTGGACGAGGCCGGCTTCACCCGGATGATCTCTTCGAGCACCGTCGCGTAGTTCTCTACAAGAGCGGTCTCGTCGAACGAGGCCTTCCCTATGCTCACATGAGCGATACCGTACTTGTCCCCACGATACTCGACCTTGCCTGCCTTCAGTTCGCCAACGACCCTGCCGACGTCCATCGTCACGGTCCCGAGCTTGGGGTTAGGCATGAGGCCGCGGGTCCCGAGGATCTTGCCGAGGCGCCCGACCTTGCTCATCTGATCCGGGGTGGCGACGGTCGCATCGAAGTCAAGGAATCCACCCTGGATCTTCTCGACGAGGTCATCGGAGCCCACGATGTCAGCACCGGCAGCCTCGGCTTCACGCGCTTTGTCGCCCTCGGCAAAGACCGCGACCCGGACGGTCTTACCCGTTCCGTGAGGGAGAGAGACGCTGCCCCGGACCTGTTGATCGGCCTGACGGGTGTCGATTCCGAGCCGGAAATGCACCTCGACCGTCTCGTCGAACGTGGCCGAGGCCGTCTCCTTCAGGAGGCGAAACGCCTCGCGCGGAGCGTAGAGTCGTTCGCGCTCGACCTTTGCGACGGCCGCTCCATACTTCTTGCCCTTCTTCATCTCATGCCTCCTCGTGGTCAGACAGGCGCGGCGCGCCCTCCCACATCATGTGCGCCCGAAGGCGCGCTACTCCGAGACCTCGATACCCATCGAACGGGCTGTGCCGGCGACGATCCTCATCGCTGCCTCGACGTCGTTCGCGTTGAGGTCTGGCATCTTGGTCTCGGCGATCTCGCGGACCTGGTCCCACGTCACCGTTGCTACCTTGGTGCGATTGGGCTCACCCGAGCCCGACTCGATCCCCGCGGCTTGCTTCAACAGCACCGCCGCCGGCGGGGTCTTGGTGATGAAGTCGAACGATCGGTCCTCGTACACGGTGATCTCGACCGGGATTATCGTGCCCATCTCGTCCTGCGTCGCGGCGTTGAACGCCTGGCAGAACTGCATGATGTTCACCTGGTGCTGGCCGAGCGCCGGGCCCACCGGCGGGGCGGGGTTCGCCTGACCGGCCGGGATCTGCAACTTGATGAAGCCTACGACCTTCTTGGCCATTGTCTCGTCTCACGTCCTCTGTCCTGGCGCGCACACGCCGCACTGTCATTCCAGATGGGGCCGGAGAAGCCGGGCGGGGGCATCACTCCCGCCACGCACGACCCTCTATCACACCTATACCTTGGTCACCTGATCGAAACCGAGTTCGACCGGGGTCTCCCTGCCGAAGATCGAAACCATGACCTTGACCTTAGCCTGGTCGAGGTTGACCTCCGATATCACTCCGTCGAACTCGGCGAGGGGGCCCGAGGTGACCTTGACGGCCATGCCCTCGGCGAAATCGGTCGTCGTGGTCTTTTGCTTGGGTCCCGCGACTGTACGCTGGGCGATCCGCGCGTATTCTTGACGCGACAACGGTACGGGCTTGCCCTCCGAGCCCACGAAACCCGTGACACCCGGTGTGTTGCGCACGACGTACCAGGAATCGTCATCGAGATCCATCTGGACGAGGATGTACCCGGGAAAGACCTTCTTGTCCGAGGTGACACGCTTGCCGCCGGCTTTGATGTCGGTGACGCTCTCCTTGGGGATGAATACCTCGAAGATCTTGTCGCCCATCCCCATCGACTCGATACGGTGCTCGAGGTTGGCCTTCACCTTGTTCTCGTAGCCAGAGTATGTGTGGATGACGTACCAGCGCTTGGACATCGTGCTAACCGCCGATCCTGCCGATGAGACGGATCACGAAGACCGACGCCGAATCGACAAGGAAGGTGAATGCCACGAAGAAGGCGAGTGTGACCATGACCACCATGCTCGAGTTGAGCACCTCGTTCTTGGTGGGCCATACAACACGCTTCAGTTCGGTCCGCACGTCGACGAGGTATCCGATGAACCGCGAGAACACGTTGGGCTTAGGTGCGCTTGTCGCCTTGGCCATGTCCTTCTTCCGTCCTGTCACTACCGTACGAGCAGCTGTCTTCATTAGAACCGCCGCGGAAAGTCACCCGCGGCGGCGTGTCCTTCTGGCAGGCCAGGAGGGACTCGAACCCCCAACATCCGGTTTTGGAGACCGGCGCTCTGCCAATTGGAGCTACTGGCCTGTGTGGTGCCGGCTCGACCTGCTCGAGCCTACCGCGTCTCCTTGTGGAGGGTGTGGGTCTTGCACCACTTGCAGTACTTCTTGAATTCGATACGCTCTGGATTGTTCTGCTTGTTCTTCTTGGTTGTGTAGTTCCGGCGTTTGCACTCGGCGCACGCCAAGGTGACCAGCGTTCTCATACGTCCTCCTGCCAGCCGCGCTCGACCACGGTACGTGATCCGGCGCGGTAGGGTACTCTAGCACCCCGTTTTCTGCTCTGTCAAACACACTGCCGCTCCCTTAGGGGCGGCGAAAGGGGCCCGGCACGCTGCCGGGCCCCGTACTTTCGCGATAAGCGCGAACACTACTTCAATATCTTGGTCACGCGGCCCGAGCCCACGGTGCGACCGCCCTCGCGGATGGCGAAGCGCAGGCCCTCCTCCATGGCGATCGGGGCGATGAGCTCGCCGCGCAGTTCGACGTT
>SKMN01000085.1 GCA_007121015.1 Coriobacteriia bacterium | reverse complement strand
GTCGACGGTAGGCTGATCGTCGGCTCCGACACGGCGTACCCGCCCTTCGAGTTCATCGAGGACGGCGAGGTCATGGGCTTCGACGTCGACCTCGTCGCCGAGATCGCCGATCGCCTCGGCCTCGACTACGAGTTCAGGACGTACAACTTCGATGCGCTGATCGTCGGCCTCCAGGGTGGTACCGAGTTCGATATGATCGCCTCGGCTATGACCATCACCGAGGAGCGCGCGCAGCAGGTCGATTTCTCCGACCCCTACATCGACTCGAACCAGTCGCTCACGGTTCGTGTCGACAGCGACATCGAGTCGCTCGAGGACATGGAAGGCATGCGCATCGGCGTGCAGTCCGGCACCACGGGCGAAGAGTACACGCGCAACAACCTGCCTGAGGGCGCCACTGTCGTCCCGTTCGAGAACATCCTCCAGGCCATGCAGGCCCTGCAGGCCGGTGAGGTCGAGGGTGTCGTGAACGACCTGCCGATCTCGGCCGACATCGTGCTCGACGAGACCCGCGAGCTCATGATCGTCGAGGAACTCCGCACCGACGAGCAGTACGGCTTTGCGTTCAACCAGGACAACCCCGGCCTGCGTGACGCGGTCAACGCCGCTCTCGCCGAGATCAAGGCCGACAGCACCTACGACGACATCTACCGCAAGTGGTTCGGTGAGACGCCGTAATCCGGCTCCACAATGACCGGCCGTTTTATGCCATCATACGGGGCGGAGTCATCGACTCCGCCCCGTATGTATGCGTGACCGACAATCGATCGATGAAGGAAATCCTCAGGATGTTCCAATACCGCATCGCCCGGCGCGTCAGCCACCTGCTCGCGGTTGCATTCACCCTCCTTACACTCTCGTGTGCCTCTGCGGCTTTCGCCTCCGCGCTGTCTTCTGCCGACGTGACGTACGTCCCGGTGACGGGGACGATCGATCGGGTCTTCATGGAGTTCGAGGTCCCCGACGTCACGTACGAACCTCCGGTGGCGCTCGTGCTTCAGTTCCCGGACGAGATGCGTGCCGACCGGCTGCGCGGGACAGATATCCGCGTCGCCGGGGATGTGCGGCCACCAGCGGTGTCATCCACTGCCGAGGGGGTCGTGCTGTCGTTCAACGTGGCCCCGGCCCCCGGGTCGGAGCTCGAGATCCGGGTCAGCGGACTGACCACGCCTGACGAACCAGGGGACTATCAGGTCACAGCCTTGTGGGGGCCGAGGGGCGACGAGGTCGAGGTCGGTGAGGTCTCAGTAGAGGCGCCACAGCCCAACCCCATCCAGGCGGCTCTCAGGGCGATGGAGCACGTGCCGTTCTTGCGACAGTTCTTCTCGCCGACGATCATCTGGAACGCGCTGCCCTTGCTGTGGCGCGGGTTCCAGGTAGCGGTCTTGATCCTGGCGGTCTCTTATACCTTCGGTATCCCCCTCGGCCTCACTCTCGCGTTCATGAAGATGGCGCGGTTCAAGGTCTTGAGGTGGCCAGCGACCGCGTTCATCGATGTCGTGAGAGGCACGCCGCTTCTGGTCCAGCTGCTTCTGGTGTACTTCGGCATCACGTTCGTCCCCGGCTGGTCGGAGCTGATGGGCGCGCTCGGACCCTTGGCGACGTGGCAGATCTACGCGATCGATGCGACGCAGTTCTACCGGGCCTTCCTCGTCCTGTCCTTCAATTCGTCGGCGTACCTGGCCGAGATCTTCCGCGCCGGCATCCAGTCCATCCACAAGGGACAACTCGAGGCAGCCCGGTCGCTCGGCATGACGTGGCCCGCGTCGATGGCGTTCGTGATCATCCCGCAGACGGTGCGTCGCATCCTGCCCACGATGATGAGCGAATTCATCCTTCTCTTCAAAGACACGTCGATCTTGTTCGCGGTCGGGATCTTCGAGCTCACACTACAGGCGCGCACGATCCAGGCCGCCACGTTCAACATGTCGCCCTACATCGCGGCGGCCGGCTTCTACCTCATGCTGACGATCCCGCTTGGCCGATTCGTCGCTAATCTCGAGGAACGGCTCTCGGTCGCCGAGACGGGCAGGGGCAAGGCGGTCAAGAGGGCGCTGTTCGGTGGCCGATTGTTCGGTACAGCGCGGCCTCAGGCGGACCAAGAACAGCCGACGGACGGAGCAACGAAGCGATGACGCACAGTCAAGACGTCATGGTGCGCATCGAGGGCCTCTACAAGAGCTTCGGCGACCTTGAGGTCCTCAAGGGCATCGACCTCGAGGTGTCCAGGGGCGAGGTGGTCGTCATCCTCGGCCCTTCGGGCTCAGGCAAGTCCACGCTCCTGCGGTGCGTGAACAAGCTCGAGGAGTCGACCGCGGGGCACATCTACATCGAGGGCATCGAGGTGACCGATCGCAAGACTGACATCAACAAGGTGCGCGAACGTGTGGGCATGGTGTTCCAGTCTTTCAATCTCTTCCCGCACTTGACCGCGAAGGGCAACGTCATGCTCGCCCAACGCAAGGTGCTCAAGCGCTCGAGGGAAGAAGCCGAACGCATCGCGCTCGAGCGGCTCGAACGCGTGGGCTTGAGCGACAAGTCCGACGTGTTCCCCATCCAGCTCTCCGGTGGCCAGCAGCAGCGCGTGGCGATCGCCCGTGCGCTGGCGATGGATCCTCACGTCATGCTCTTCGACGAGGTGACGTCGGCACTCGACCCGGAACTCGTCCGCGAGGTGCTCGAGGTCATGAAGTCGCTCGCTAAGGCGGGGATGACCATGATGGTCGTCACCCACGAGATGGGATTCGCGCGCGACGTCGCGGAGCGCGTCATCTTCATGGACGAGGGCGTCATCGTCGAGCAGGGTACGCCCGAGGAGGTCTTCGATAACCCGCAAAGCGAGCGCACGAAAGACTTCCTCGGCCACATCACGTAGAATCCCGAACTCCAGGCATGAAGCCCGCGTACCGTGCCCCCGACGGTAGGGCGTGGGTATCTTCATAGTAGTCCCACATACAAGGAGGTCCCCGATGAAACTCATCATCAAAGGTCGCCACATGGCAGTCACCGACGCGATCCGCGAGTACGCCGAGGAGAAGATCGGCCGCGTCAGCAAGATCCTCGACGGCGAACACATGACGACCGACGTAGAACTCTTCGTCGAGAAGAACCCGTCGATCGAGAACAGCCAGGTAGCCGAGGTGACCGTGTGGACGAAGGGCCCCGTCATCAGGGCGAAAGAGGCTGCGCCCGACATGTACGCGGCCATCGACCTCGTGTCCGAGAAGCTCGAGCGCCAGTTCCGCAAGTACAAAGGTAAGCTGAAGGACCGCCACTCGGCTAAGGCCCCGATGCCCCCGATGGCGGAGGTCGCCCCGCTGCTCGAGGAGGAGCGCGAGCCGGCCATCGTCAAGAGCAAGGTAGTCGAAATCAAGCCGATGACGCCCGAGGAGGCGATACTGCAGCTCGAACTCCTCGGCCACGATTTCTTCGTGTTCACGTCGGCTGAGACGGAGATGGTGAACGTGCTCTATCGTCGGCGTGACGGTGACTTCGGGTTGATCGAGCCGAGGATCGGATAGGCACACACGACGACCAAGCGGGCTGAGCGGCGGCGTCTTCGGGCGCCGCCGTCTGTTCCTAGCAGGGAACCGCTTCGTGTTCGGCCAGCGTACAGTGGCAGCGTGCTGGTTGACACGGCGTTTTGACTAGACCTACAGTAAGTCGAGATGGCCGAGGGACGGTCATGCTGGACGCCGACGCTGGACGGGACTCTACATCGAAGCAAGGGGCGCCACGTGGACCAGCAAGCGCACGTCGCGGTGGAGGATATCGAGCGAGCGATCGGTCAGATCGCCGCGGTCAAGGCCGCTAGGGTCGTCGCCACGCCAGAGGGCGAGATCCTTGAGGTGCACGTCCTCGCTCTGCCGTCGAAATCCCCGAAGCAGCTCGTTCGTGACGTGGAGTCGACGCTCATGGCGAGCTTCAACATCGCGGTCGATCACAAGAAGATCTCGATCGCACAGCTCGGGGCGGACGCCGTTCCCGCTCCCGCTCCCGCCAGCGAACCTGAGCCTGCTGAGACAGCGCCTCGCCCGAGGATACATGCGATCAATGTCTCGGTGAGCGGACTGCTGTCCGAGGCGGCAGTCACGTTGGAGGTGGAGGGGCGCACTCACACAGGGGAGGCCTCGGCACCGTCGAGTCAGACCGGGAGACAGCGCACCATCGCACAGGCGACGCTCAATGCGGTCGCGCAACTCGCAAGCGGAACCCACACATTCGCCCTCGAAGATGTCGCCATCATCCGGCTTGGCCGTGAGGATGTGGCCGTGGCCTGCGTGACGATCGTGACCCCGCTGGGGGAACAGTCGTTCACCGGCTCGGCGTTGGTGCGACAGAACGAGAAAGACTCGATCGTCCGGGCTACCCTGGACGCGATCAACAGGCGCATGGGTCTATTGACAACGATATAGCTGCGGCAGGACTGAAGTCGTGACCGCCGATACGAACACTGTACGCCAGGAACTGAGCGGAGCGGACAGCGTTCTTCCATTACTAGCGGGATGGGAGAAGACCAGTAACGTGACGAGTGAAAGGTCTTCTCATCATGAAGCGTCTTATCGTTCACCTGAGCACCATCTCGATGATTCTGATGAT